>NZ_JBWKDK010000017.1:0-151162 GCF_056436005.1 Streptomyces sp. NPDC043854 | reverse complement strand
CGGACGGCGACGCCGAGCTGAAGCGCATGTACGTCGTCCCCGAGGCCCGGGGGCTGGGGGGGGGGGGGCGGGGGGTTGGGGGGGGGTGCTGCGCCCTGGCCCACCGTCGTGTTCGCCGCGACCAGACCGCGGCGGCCCGGGCGGCGGCCTCCGCCGCGGCGGCGCGGCGCTCACCCTCGGCCTTCGAGCGCTTGCCGTAGTGAGTGCGCGGTCCACAGCGCCGGCCCGCCGAGCGTGGCGGAACCCGTCGAACTGCCACGGGCCGTTCCGCCAGGCGGTGCTCTCCGGCGTGCCGTCCGTGGCGCGTCAGGCGCGCAGACCCCGGATCACGAGGGCGGTGACCGCCTCGAACTCGTCGGTGATCGTGGGCGAGCTCCACTCGGCCGCGTACTGGGGGTCGTGGAACCGCCCGGTGGCGTCGAACACCGCGCGGGCGGCGGCCGGAACGTCCGGGGCGGCGAGCGTGCCCGCCTCGACCCCCTCGGCGATGATCCGGCCCAGCTGGCCGATCAGCTGGCTCAGGTGGTGGTCGACCACCCCGCTGTTCTCGGCGAGCAGCACCGTGTACGTCGCGAACAGCTCGGGGTCGTCACCCGCCTTGTGGCGCTTGGCGTCGAACAGGGCCTCCAGCCATGACTCCAGCTTGGAGGGGGCGCTCTCGCCGGGAGCGGAGGTGATCCCCTCCAGGCGGTCGACGCTCTTGGCGAGCCAGCGGTCGGTGACGGCCTCGCGCAGCGCGGCCTTCGACGGGAAGTGCCGGTAGACACTGCCGTGGCTGACGCCCAGGGCGCGCGCCACGTCCACCACCGTGGCCTTGGTGGGGCCGTAGCGGCGCAGCACCTCTTCGGTGGTTTCGAGGATGCGCTCGGGGGTCAGGGGCGCGGCGGCAGCGGGTGGCATGGGTACGACCGTACAGCCGCCTCAGTGCTCGCTGTCGAGGTGGGCCATCTGGGCCTCCGGGTAGCGGGCGCCGGCGGCGGCTCCGGCCGGGACCGCGTCTTCGATGGCTATGAGGTCGGCCTGCGTCAGCTCCACGTTCATGGCACCGAGTGCCTCGGCGAGGCGGTCCCGGCGGCGGGCGCCTATCAGCGGGACGATGTCCTCGCCGCGCGACAGAACCCAGGCGATGGCGGTCTGGGCCACGCTGATGCCCTTGGAGCCGGCGACCTTGCGCAGCGCCTCGACCAGGTCGAGGTTGCGCCGGAGGTTCTCGCCCTGGAAGCGGGGGCTCATGCCGCGGAAGTCGCCGGGCGCCAGCTCCCGGTCGCGGGTGAAGTGGCCGCTGATCAGGCCGCGGGAGAGGACCCCGTACGCGGTGACGCCGATGCCCAGCTCGCGGGCGGCCGGCAGGATCTCGCGCTCGATGCCGCGGGAGATCAGCGAGTACTCGATCTGGAGGTCCGCGATGGGCGCCACGGCCGCAGCCCGGCGCAGGGTGTCCGCCCCGACCTCGGACAGGCCGATGTGCCGCACGTGCCCCGCTTCGACGGCCTCGGCGATGGCGCCGACCGTCTCCTCGATCGGCACGTCCGGGTCCACGCGGGCGATCCGGTAGATGTCGATGTGGTCCCGGCCCAGCCGCTGGAGCGAGTAGGCCAGGAAGTTCTTCACGGCCTCCGGGCGGCCGTCGTAGCCGGTGAAGCTGCCCTCGACCGTGCGCAGCGCGCCGAACTTCACGCTGGTCAGCGCCTGCTCGCGGGCGGAGGCCGGCGCGGTGCGCAGGGCTTCGTTGATGAGCAGCTCGTTGTGGCCCATGCCGTAGAAGTCGCCGGTGTCGAGCAGTGTCACGCCGGCGTCCAGTGCTGCGTGGATGGTCGCGATCGACTCGCTCCGGTCGGCCTCGCCGTAGAGCGCGGACATGCCCATGCAGCCGAGGCCGAGCGGGAAGACGGCCGGTCCGGTCGCGCCGAGGGTGCGGAGGCGGTGGGTGGTGGTCGGGCGGGTGCTCTGGTTCGTGTCCATGGAACGAGAATGGCATGACGGGTGACAGATTTCAATATCTGTCACCCGTCATGGTGGGGTGGGGTGCGGAAGGAGGTCGGAGGGGGTGTCTGCGGCGGCCTCGGGGGACGGAAGGGGAACATGGTGGCCGCGGCCCGCGGAGGCGACCGGCGGGTCGGACAGGGGTTGGCGCGCGAAGGCCGGCGCGGCCGTGAGCGGCATGAACAGCCTGGCGAAGGCGCTGATCGCGGCCTCCGCGGCCCCACTGAAGGGGGCGGCCGAAAGGCGGCGAGCCGGTGCAGGCCCCGGCGTGAGCGAGCAGAGCGGCGGCGAGTCGGCCGTGAAGAGGCCGGGCGCGCGGCGAAACCCGGCGGCGCCCGATCCAGTCCGCGTCGAGCCCCCGCCCCCCGTTCCGATAGTACGCCTAACTAAAGAGATGTGTGCCGGGAGCCCGCTGGGCGACAATGGGGGGATGACCACGCTCCCCGCCCCCCTCGCGATCGGCCCGCACACCGTGCAGCCCCCGGTGGTGCTCGCGCCCATGGCCGGCATCACCAACGCCCCGTTCCGCACCCTCTGCCGCGAGTTCAGCGGCGGCAAGGGGCTGTTCGTGAGCGAGATGATCACGACCCGGGCGCTGGTCGAGCGCAACGAGAAGACCATGCAGCTGATCCACTTCGACGAGGCCGAGAAGCCCCGCTCGATCCAGTTGTACGGGGTCGACCCCGCGACGGTCGGCAAGGCGGTCCGCATGATCGTCGAGGAGGACCGTGCCGACCACATCGACCTCAACTTCGGCTGCCCGGTCCCCAAGGTGACCCGCAAGGGCGGCGGCTCCGCCCTGCCGTACAAGCGGAACCTGCTGCGCGCCATCCTCCGCGAGGCGGTCGCGGGCGCCGGCGACCTGCCGGTGACCATGAAGATGCGCAAGGGCATCGACGACGACCACCTCACCTACCTGGACGCCGGCCGGATCGCGGTCGAGGAGGGCGTCACCGCCATCGCCCTGCACGGCCGCACCACCGCCCAGCACTACGGCGGCACCGCGGACTGGGAGGCCATCGCCCGGCTCAAGGAGCACGTCCCGGAGATCCCCGTGCTCGGCAACGGCGACATCTGGTGCGCCGAGGACGCACTGCGCATGGTCCGCGAGACGGGCTGCGACGGCGTCGTGGTGGGCCGCGGCTGCCTGGGGCGCCCGTGGCTGTTCAACGACCTCGTGGCGGCCTTCGAGGGGCGCCCGGAGGACTTCCACCGGCCCGCGCTGCGCGAGGTCGCGGCGACCATGCACCGGCATGCGGAGCTGCTCGGCGAGTGGATCGGCGACGAGGCGCGCGGGGTGATCGACTTCCGTAAGCACGTGGCCTGGTACCTGAAGGGCTTCTCGGTGGGTTCCGAGATGCGCAAGAAGCTGGCGGTCACCTCCTCGCTGGCCGAGCTCAATGCTCATCTGAGCGAGCTGGACCTGGACCAGCCCTGGCCCGAGGGTGCGGACGGCCCCCGCGGCCGTACGTCCGGAAACAACCGGGTTGTCCTCCCGGATGGCTGGCTGAAGGATCCGTACGACTGTGCCGGAGTGGGTGAGGACGCCGAGCTGGACACGTCCGGAGGCTGAGAATCAGCTGACAAACTATGCCGTCGGCGGCGTGACATACGCCACGCATGGGTGGGGTTGCGCTCACATGAGCGCGAAAATCACGGCTAAGACTTCCAAAGGGTGGCACTGGGTGCCACCCTTTGTTTGTTCAACTCTTGAACGCAAATGTATCGATGATCGCTCATTCGAGCGTAGTCAAGCCTTCGTAGGGATCTCATCCTTCGGGAGGTGAACGCTCTTGAGAGGTTTCGGCTACCGGTGAGTTACTTTCGATCCGGGGGCGCACGAGTGGTTACGGCCGTATGACGGCCAAGTGGACGTACCCAGAAGCCTTCGATCTGGGTATGTTCCTCGCCGTCAGGGCAGCCACCGAGTCCTCGAGGAGTCGAGACCCGTGTCGGAAAACAAGAACCAGAAGTTCGTCTACGACTTCACCGAGGGGAACCGCGACCTCAAGGACCTTCTCGGCGGCAAGGGAGCCAACCTCGCCGAGATGACCAACCTGGGTCTGCCGGTCCCTCCCGGCTTCACCATCACGACCGAGGCCTGCAAGGTCTACCTCGAGAGCGGTGAGGCGCCGGCCGCCCTCCGCGACGAGGTCAGCGCCCACCTTGCCGCCCTCGAAGCGAAGATGGGCAAGGAGCTCGGCCAGTCGGACGACCCGCTGCTGGTCTCCGTCCGCTCCGGCGCCAAGTTCTCGATGCCCGGCATGATGGACACGGTCCTCAACATCGGCCTCTCCGACGCCTCCGTCGTCGGCCTCGCCGCCCAGGCCGACAACGAGCGCTTCGCGTGGGACTCGTACCGCCGCCTCATCCAGATGTTCGGCAAGACCGTCCTCGGCGTCGAGGGCGAGCTCTTCGAGGACGCCCTCGACGCGGCCAAGGAGGCCAAGAAGGTCACCGTCGACACCGACCTCGACGCCGCCGACCTGAAGAAGCTGGTCAAGGTCTTCAAGAAGATCGTCGCAAAGGAGGCCGGCCGCGAGTTCCCGCAGGACGCCCGCGAGCAGCTCGACCTCGCCGTCGAGGCGGTCTTCAACTCCTGGAACACCGACCGCGCCAAGCTCTACCGCCGCCAGGAGCGCATCCCCGGCGACCTGGGCACCGCGGTCAACGTCTGCTCGATGGTCTTCGGCAACCTCGGCCCCGACTCCGGCACCGGTGTCGCCTTCACCCGCGACCCCGCCAGCGGCCACCAGGGCGTCTACGGCGACTACCTGCAGAACGCGCAGGGCGAGGACGTCGTCGCCGGCATCCGCAACACGGTGCCCCTCGCCGACCTGGAGCAGCTGGACAAGAAGTCCTACGACCAGCTGATGCAGATCATGGAGACGCTGGAGACCCACTACAAGGACCTCTGCGACATCGAGTTCACGATCGAGCGCGGCCAGCTGTGGATGCTCCAGACCCGTGTCGGCAAGCGCACGGCCGGCGCCGCGTTCCGCATCGCCACCCAGCTCGTCGACCAGGGCCTGATCGACGAGGCCGAGGCCCTCCAGCGGGTCACCGGCCACCAGCTCGCGCAGCTGATGTTCCCGCGCTTCGACGAGGACGCCAAGACCGAACTGCTCGGCCGCGGCATCGCCGCCTCCCCGGGCGCGGCGGTCGGCAAGGCCGTCTTCGACTCCTACACGGCCGTCAAGTGGTCCCGCTCCGGCGAGAAGGTCATCCTCATCCGCCGCGAGACCAACCCCGACGACCTCGACGGCATGATCGCCTCCGAGGGCATCCTGACCTCCCGCGGCGGCAAGACCTCGCACGCCGCCGTCGTCGCCCGCGGCATGGGCAAGACCTGCGTCTGCGGCGCCGAAGAGCTCGACGTCGACACCAAGCGCCGCCGCATGACGGTCGGCGACCGGGTCATCGAGGAGGGTGACGTCGTCTCCATCGACGGCTCCACCGGCAAGGTGTACCTGGGCGAGGTGCCCGTCGTACCGTCCCCGGTCGTCGAGTACTTCGAGGGCCGTATGCACGCCGGCGCCGACGACGCCGACGAACTGGTCCAGGCCGTCCACCGGATCATGGCCTACGCGGACCGCGTCCGCCGGCTGCGGGTGCGGGCCAACGCCGACAACGCCGAGGACGCGCTGCGCGCCCGCCGCTTCGGCGCCCAGGGCATCGGCCTGTGCCGCACCGAGCACATGTTCCTCGGCGAGCGCCGCGAGATGGTCGAGCGCCTGATCCTCGCGGACACCGAGGACGAGCGCGAGGCCGCCCTCGCCGAGCTCCTGCCGCTGCAGAAGAAGGACTTCATCGAGCTGTTCGAGGCGATGGACGGCCTGCCCGTCACCGTCCGCCTGCTCGACCCGCCGCTGCACGAGTTCCTGCCCGACATCACCGAGCTGTCGGTGCGCGTCGCCCTCGCCGAGGCCCGCAAGGACCACAACGAGAACGACCTGCGGCTGCTCCAGGCCGTGCACAAGCTGCACGAGCAGAACCCGATGCTGGGCCTGCGCGGTGTCCGCCTCGGCCTGGTCATCCCCGGCCTGTTCGCCATGCAGGTCCGGGCGATCGCCGAGGCCGCGGCCGTGCGCAAGAACGCCAAGGGCGACCCGCGCGCCGAGATCATGATCCCGCTCGTGGGCACCGTCCAGGAGCTGGAGATCGTCCGCGAGGAGGCCGACGCGATCATCGCCGAGGTCGAGGCCGCCACCGGCGTCGACCTCAGGCTGACCATCGGCACGATGATCGAGCTGCCGCGCGCCGCCCTGACCGCCGCGCAGATCGCCGAGGCCGCACAGTTCTTCTCCTTCGGCACGAACGACCTGACCCAGACGGTGTGGGGCTTCTCCCGCGACGACGTCGAGGCCAGCTTCTTCACCGCCTACCTGGAGAAGGGCATCTTCGGGGTCTCGCCGTTCGAGACCATCGACAAGGACGGCGTCGGCGCCCTCGTCCGCAGTGCGGCACAGGCCGGCCGGGCCACCCGCCCCGACCTCAAGCTCGGCGTCTGCGGCGAGCACGGCGGTGACCCCGAGTCCGTCCACTTCTTCCACGAGGTCGGCCTCGACTACGTCTCCTGCTCGCCGTTCCGGATTCCGGTGGCGCGTCTGGAGGCCGGTCGCGCCGCCGCCGAGGCGACGGGCAGCGACAGCCGCTGAACCTGCCTGAGGCCCGCTGAGGGCCCCTGAGAGTCCGCCTGCCCCCGGGTTCCCTGACCCCCGAGGGCAGGCGGGCAATTCTTTGTTGTTCAACAAATCTTTACGCCAGCAGGCGGTGGACGGATCCCCACCCGTCCACCGCCTGCTGTCAATCCGCCAGGCACGTCGGCGCATCCCGGTGCGACCGACCGCCAGGCCCCGCAAAGCCCCCCACGGCCTTCACGGAGCGTTTCGGTCGCACTGGAGTGTGCCTGGCGGAGTACAGCATTTCGGTTGTCACGCCCCCGCCGAAAGGGGTTTCAACTGTGGCCGAAAGGGCGTGGTGACGTCGTGTGACGGCGTGCATACTCATGGGGCGGGGGGATTGCGGTTGCACAGGTGGGGGTTCGGTGCTGCGTATCCATTTCACTGGAGTGGACCTGGCACGCGTGCGGATGGCAGGGCGTCCCGATGCGTTGTGGGAAACGATTCTGAGTTTTCACCGCTTAAGAGACCGGCGTGATGCCCGGCTCTTCGGTGAATGGCGAACGGAAACCCGCAGCAGGTTGAATGGTGAAACACGCTTGCTCGGCGCGCTCATACCGAGTCGCGGCTATTTCCCCGATTTCCTGACCCCTGCGGAGGGGCAGTACGGGTGGGACGTGGGCCTCGACGCGCTGCGCGGGCTGCACCCGGAGCGGATCCGGCGCGAGCTGGCCCTGCTCGGGGCGGGCGCGCGGGTGGGTGCCGCCTTCGGCATGCCCCCGGGCGCGG
The DNA here is from genome assembly GCF_056436005.1 of Streptomyces sp. NPDC043854. Taxonomy (NCBI): domain Bacteria; kingdom Bacillati; phylum Actinomycetota; class Actinomycetes; order Kitasatosporales; family Streptomycetaceae; genus Streptomyces; species Streptomyces sp. NPDC043854. The sequence continues at coordinate 143,768 of NZ_JBWKDK010000017.1, read as the reverse complement.
GAGGCGGCGCGGACACGGGGGTGCCGCGGCGGCTGCGGGAGTTCATGGACGGCGGCACGCAGCACCTGCCGAGGCTGCTGGCCGAGCTGCGCGGCTACCACCGGGCGGCCGTGGCCCCGTACTGGAACCACATCCAGGCCCAGATCGAGGCCGAGCGGGCCGCGCGCGGCCGGGCCCTGCTGGACGGCGGCGCGGACGAACTGCTGGCCTCGCTGCCGCCGATGCTGCGCTGGCGGGCCCCGGTCCTGGAATGCGACTACCCAGTGGACCGCGACGTGTGGCTGCGCGGGCGGGGGCTGCTGCTCCAGCCGTCGTTCTTCTGCCGGCGCACGGCCGTGACCCTGCACGACCCGGAGCTGCCGCCCGTGCTGGTCTACCCGGCCGCGGCGCAGCTGGCCTCGGCGCCCACCGGAAGCGAATCGATTCGCCCCCTGGAGGAGCAGCGCCAGCGCACCCTGGGCAAGCTCGTCGGGCACACCCGCTCGGTGGTGCTGCGGGCCATCGGCGACGGAGCCACCACCAGCGAGCTCGCCCGCCGTGCCGGGGTCTCGCTGGCCTCCGCGAGCCAGCACGCCTGCGTGATGCGCGAGGCCGGACTGGTGACCACCCTGCGCCGGGGAAACGCCGTCCTGCACACGGTGACGCCGCTGGGGGCCGCGCTCCTCAAGGGCGGCGCGGTGGCCTCGTAGCGCCCGCCGCAGCCCCGTACCCGGGTCCACACGGCCCGGGTACGGGGGCGGGGCGGCCCGCGGTGCGGGTCCCGCCCGGAGGTGCCCGGGGCCGTTTCGGGGTGCGGTGCGCGCCGATATCCGGTACTCCGCGTTCGGAATCCGGCGCAAGATCCGCCCCGCAGCGGCGATTTCCAGCCACCCGGGTGTTCCTCCCGGAAGGTCTCGTACGCCGCCACGCCATCGGCGCCCGTGCGCTTTGCGTGACGGAGCCCCCCGACGCGATGTGACGCATCCCGGACGTATCAGGGACTTCGAGCCCTGGCCGGCCCCCGCGTCGGCGAGGATGCTGGGGCCATGGACCCCTCCGCCGCCGACCACGACATCCGCGGCCGCGCCGACCTCGAGGTCGTGCTGCGCCGCTTCTACACGGCCGCCTTCGCCGACGGGCGGATCGGCCCCTTCTTCACGGAGATCGCCGGCACGGACCTCGACGCCCACCTGCCCCGGATCACCGACTTCTGGGAACGGGCCCTGTTCCGCAGCGCCTCCTACGGCCGTGACCCCTTCGCCCCGCACGCCGCGCTGCACGCGGCACGGGCCATGACGGCCGAGGACTTCGGCCGCTGGGTGCAGCTCTGGCGCGCCGCCGTGGACGGACTGCACCGGGGGCCCGTCGCGGAGCGGGCCAAGGCGATGGGCGAGCGGATCGCGCTGGCCCTGCACCGGCGGCTGGCCGGAGCGGACGCCCCGCTGCACCGCGAGGGCGGCACGGGCTTCGTCCCGCTCGCCGCGCTGCGGCTCCGCTCGGCGGCCTGACCGGGCGGCGGCACCACCGCCCGGCACCACCGCCCGGCACCACCGCACCACCGCCCGGCACCACCGCGCGCCGGGACCGGAGCACGCCGAGAGGGCCCGGGGATCGCGATGACCCCCGGGCCCTCCGGCGCGCTCCCGTACGCCGGGGCCCACCGGGAAGGACCGCGCCCACGGCCGGGTAGTCACGCGGTACCGAAGCCCGCCCGCCCCTGCCGCCGTGGAGTGCCCCCGTGCGTCGTGGTCCCCTGCGCTCCCCCGTGCCCGCGGCCGGCCGGGCCACCCCCGCCCCCGCCCCCGCTCCCCGAGGCCCCCGCTAGGCCACGGCGGCCGAGGTCACGGCGGTCCGCACCGGATAGGTCCGGACCGACACCTCCTCGTCGTCCAGACAGCGCCCCGTCGCCAGGTCGAAGCGCTGCTTGAGCAGCGGCGAGGCCACGAAGGGCCTGCCCTCCACGCACCCCACCAGCCCCCGGGAGAGCACCGCCGCGCCCGTGAAGGGGTCCCGGTTGTCGATGGCGTACGTCCATCCCGAGCGGCCGAGGAACACCGCGGCCTGGCTGCCGTCGGGCAGCAGCACCGCCACCCCCCGCCCCGGGATCATGTCGGACAGCTCGCACACCGTCAGCCAGCCTTCGTCCACCTGCAGTTCCACGGTCATCGGGTGCCTCCCACGGCTTCCAGCGGCTGCCGGCCGGTCAGGATCGCCAGGTCGGGCTTGACCTGGTCGCGTTCGGGCACGAACCGGACGGTCGGGTCCGGGGCCCCGGGCGCGTTGACGAAGGAGACGAACCGGCGCAGCCGTTCCGGGTCCTCCAAGGTCTCCGCCCATTCGTCGCGGTAGTTCGCGACGTGGTCCGCCATCAGCGACTCCAGCTCCTCGCACAGCCCGAGGGAGTCGTGCACGACGACGTCCCGCAGGTGGTCCAGGCCGCCCTCCAGCCGGTCCAGCCAGGTGGAGGTCCGCTCCAGCCGGTCCGCGGTGCGGATGTAGAACATCAGGAACCGGTCGATGAGCCGGACCAGTTCGGCGTCGGACAGGTCCTGGGCGAGGAGGTCGGCGTGGCGCGGGGTGGCCCCGCCGTTCCCGCCGACGTACAGGTTCCAGCCGTTGGCGGTGGCGATCACGCCGAAGTCCTTGCTCTGCGCCTCCGCGCACTCGCGGGTGCAGCCGGACACCGCCGACTTGAGCTTGTGGGGGGCGCGCAGGCCCCGGTAGCGCAGCTCCAGGTCGATGGCCATCCGCACGCTGTCCTGGACCCCGTAGCGGCACCAGGTCTGCCCCACGCAGGACTTCACGGTCCGCAGCGCCTTGCCGTACGCGTGCCCGGACTCGAAGCCGGCGTCGACGAGCCGGGCCCAGATCCGCGGGAGCTGGTCCACGCTCGCGCCGAAGAGGTCGATGCGCTGTCCGCCGGTGATCTTCGTGTAGAGCCCGAAGTCGCGGGCGACCTCGCCGATCACGATGAGCTTGTCCGGGGTGATCTCGCCGCCGGGGATGCGCGGGACGACCGAGTACGAGCCGTTGCGCTGGAGGTTCGCGAGGAAGTGGTCGTTGGTGTCCTGGAGGGAGGCCTGCTCCCCGTCGAGGACGTAGCCGCTCGCGCCCAGGGTGGGGGCGAGCGAGGCGATGATCGAGCCGACGGCCGGCTTGCAGACCTCGCAGCCGTCGCCGCCGCGGGCCGCCTCCCGGCCGTGGCCGTCGAGGAGCTGCTCGTACGAGGTCAGCCGCCGGGTGCGGACGATCTCGTACAGCTCGGCGCGGGTGAACGGGAAGCAGCCGCACAGCCCCTTGTCGGCGGGGGCGGGCAGCAGCTGCTCGATCACCTTGATGCAGCCGCCGCAGCCGGTGCCCGCCTTGGTGCACTTCTTGACCTCGGGGAGGGTGGTGCAGGCGGTGATCGCCTTCTTGGTGACGTTGTGGCAGGAGCAGATGACCGCCGTGTCGGGGAGCGCGGACGGGCCGAGCTGCGCGGCCGGGGACAGTCCCGCGGGCAGCACCAGCTGGTCCGGGCTGACGGGCGGGACGCTGCCGGTGAGCGGGCGCAGCAGCCCGTACGCGTCGGCGTCGCCGACCAGGACCCCGCCGAGCAGCACCCCGTCGGGGGAGACCACAAGCTTCTTGTAGACGCCCGAGCGGGAGTCGGAGTAGACGACGTCGAGGCTGTCCTCGGTGGCGCCGTGGGCGTCTCCGAAGGAGGCCACGTCCACGCCGAGCAGCTTCAGCTTGGTGGACAGGTCCGCCCCGGTGAACTCCTTCTCCCGGCCCAGCAGGTCCTCGGCGGCGGTCTCGGCCATCTCGTAGCCGGGGGCGACCAGGCCGTACACCCGGCCGTCGGCGGCCAGGGCGCACTCGCCGACGGCGTAGACGCGCGGGTCGGAGGTGCGGCAGCGGGAGTCGACGGCGATGCCGCCGCGCTCGCCGACCGTCAGGCCCGCGTCGCGGGCCAGCTGGTCGCGGGGGCGGACGCCGGCGGAGAAGACGACGAGCCCGGTGTCGACGGCGGAGCCGTCGGAGAGCCGCATTCCGCTGACGCGGCCGTCCTCGCCGGTGAGGATCTCCTGGGTGCCGACGCCGGTGTGCACGGTCAGGCCCATGCGCTCGATGGTGCGCAGCAGGGCCGCGCCGCCGCCCTCGTCGACCTGTACGGGCATCAGGCGGGGCGCGAACTCCACGATCCGGGTGGGGAGCCCGAGCCCCTGGAGGGCGCCGGCGGCCTCCAGGCCGAGCAGGCCGCCGCCGACGACGGCGCCGGAGGTGCAGTTCGCGGCGTACTCCTCGATGGCGAGGAGGTCCTCGACGGTGCGGTAGACGAAGCAGCCGGGGGCGTCCTTGCCGGGCACGGGCGGCACGAACGGGTAGCTGCCGGTCGCCAGGACGAGGACGTCGTACGGGAACACCCGCCCCGAGCGGGAGGTGACGGTACGGGCCTCGCGGTCGATGCTCTCGGCCGGGTCGCCGAGGTGCAGGTCGATCCCGTGCTGCTCCATGAAGCCGGCGGGGGTGAGGGAGAGGTCCTCGGGGCTGGTGCCGGAGAAGTACGAGGTCAGGTGCACACGGTCGTAGGCGGGCCGGGGCTCCTCGCACAGCACGGTGATCCGGTGCGTGGCGGTGGCCCCGCGCTCGGCGAGCGCCTCCAGGTAGCGCTGGCCGACCATGCCGTGGCCGATGAGCACGATGGCGGGGGTGGGCGTGGATGCGGCCATGATCAGGAGCCTCCGTCGTCGGTGAGCAGGTGGAACAGGTCGGTCAGGACTTCCTCGTCCTCCCAGCTGCGGGCGAGGGCGCCGACGCTGGAGAGCTCGCCGAGGAGGACACCGCCGACGAGGCGGTCGCCGCGGACGACGACCTTCCGGTAGGTCCGGCGGGTGGCGTCCGAGAGGCGGACCACGTCGTCGCCCGGGAGGGGGGTGGTCTCGCCGAAGGCGGCGAGGTCGAGCGGGCCGGTGCCGCCGGCCGCGAGGGTCAGGCGGGTCAGGGCGCGGGTTCCGGTGTAGCCGGGCGGCGGGGCGGCGGCGTCGCCGCCGCCGGTCGGGAGGGCGCCGGTCGGGAGGCTGCCGGTCGGGAGGGTGGCGGTCAGGAGGGCGGCGAGGGAGTCGGCCTGCTCCAGCGCGGCGCCGGCCAGGCCGTACACCCGGCCGGCGTGCTCGGCGCAGTCGCCGACGGCGTGGATGCGCGGGTCGTCGGTCCGCAGCCGGTCGTCCACCACGATGCCGGTGCGGACGGTGAGCCCGGCGGCGCGGGCCAGGCCGGTGCGCGGGCGGACGCCGCAGGCCAGGACGACGAGGTCGGCGTCGAGGCGGTAGCCGTCGGCGAGTTCGACGCCGGTGACCCGGCGGCCGGCGGCGGTGCCCGTGCCGGGGCGGGCGGAGGAGGTGCTCAGTCCGCGGACCCGGCACTCGGTGTGGATCTCGATGCCGAGGGCCGTCAGATGGGCGTGCAGCAGCGCCGAGGCCTCCGCATCGAGCTGGCGCTCCATCAGGCGCTCGCCCTGCTGGGCCAGGACGACCTGTGCGCCGCGCTCGGCCAGCGCGCGGGCCGCGGAGACGCCGAGGAGGCCTCCGCCGATCACCACCGCGCGCACGCCCGGCCCGGCCGCCACGGCCGCCGACAGTGCCAGGCAGTCGTCCATGGTCCGGAACGCGTGGACCCCGTCCGGGAGTTCCCGGTCCCCCCGGGAGGCGGCGCCGGCTCCGGCGAGGCCCTCGGGCTCGAAGAGCCCGCGCAGCGGCGGGAGCACGGCGTTGGAGCCCGTGGCCAGGACCAGGGCGTCGTACGGCTCCGTGCTGCCGTCGTCGCAGTGCACCGTCCGGGTGGCCCGGTCGATCCGGACGGCCCGTACCCCCCGCCGCAGTGCCGGGCCGGGATCCGGAAGGGCGGCGACCTCCGGTGCGTACCGGCCGGCGAGGACCTCGGCGAGCAGCACCCGGTTGTACGGGACGTGCGACTCCTCGCCGAGCACGGTGACCCGCACGGCCGGGCTCGCGCCCAGCCGCTGCGCGAGCCTGAGGCCCGCGAGGCCGCCGCCGATCACCACCACACGCTGCTGCTCCGAGGTCATGACACGAGCGTGCGGGGAGGCTGTTTCCCCTCGGCATCGCGCTTGTTACCCGAACGGAACGCCCACCTCAGCGCGGCGGCCGGGGGACGGTGAGGCCCCGACGGCCCCGGGCCGGGCCGTCGGTACACCGCCGTCAGTACGTCCCCGTCAGGTGGGCGAAGACGACCACGTTGCCCTGGTATCCCGTGCGCGGCGAGAAGCCGCCCCCGCAGGTGATCACCCGGAGCTCGGCGCGCGGCGAGGGCCCGTACACGCGCGTGTCCGGGAAGTGCTTCGCGTCGTACACCTGGACCGCGTGGACGGTGAACACGGCCGTACGCCCGTCCGCGCGCCGCACCTCGACGGCAGCCCCGCGGCGCAGCGCGCCCAGCCGGTAGAAGACCGCCGGCCCGGAGGCGTGGTCGACGTGGCCGACGACGACGGCCGTGCCCGCGGCGCCCGGGGTGGTGCCGTCCCGGTACCAGCCCGCCAGGTCGCGGCGGGCCGGCGGCGGCACGTCGAGGCTGCCGTCGCGGGCCAGGCCGAGCCCGGTCAGCGGGGCGTCCACCCGGATGGACGGGATCCGGATCCGGGTCGGCGGGGATCCGGGGAGCGGGTCGATGCTGCCCGGGTAGCGTGCCTGTCCGGTGGAGCTCAGGGCCTCGGCGGGGGAGGGGAGCGGGGGCCGGACCGGTTCGCCGGAGCCGGTGCCGACGAGCCAGACGCCGATGCAGGCGGTGAGCGCGACGAGCCCGCCGCGGCCGGCCTGGCTGGCGCCCATGGGATGCCCCCTCGGTGTACGGCGGGTACGGCGTGTTCTGCGTGTGACAGGCCGTCGCCCGGCCCCGCGAACGGGGGGGACCTCGCGGGGCGGGCGACGGGGGGGCGGTACCGGTCGGACCGCGGCCGGGCCGCGGTGGGCGCCCGTCAGCTCCGCGTGCCGCTCGCCCGGCGACGCAGGAGCCAGGTACCGCCGACGGCGGCCGCGGCCAGCAATGCCGCTCCCGCCGTGATTCGGACGGGGTTCGCGGTGGTGGTCGTGCCACCGCCCACCCCGGTGCGCACGTGGCCCTGGGGGCCGCGTGCGGTGACGACCAGGTCCCCGGTGGCGTACTTCCCGTCGGCGCAGGTCGCGCCGATGCTGTACGTGCCGGGGCGGGTGTCGCGGGCGACCTGGAACTGCCCGGCGACCACCTCCTGGCGGGTGTCCGGCAGCAGGGTGAAGCGGCCGCCGCCGACCATCGTCGCGTCGCCGTCGGCGTGCCCGCCCGACCCGCAGGCCGTGGTGTTCGCGGCGACCGTGGCCCCCGGGGCGGCCGACGCGGGCCGGACCTCCAGGACGGCGAAGTCGCCCGGGGCGGATCCGGGCCTGCCGAGGTCCGCGGCGGCGGCCCCGCCCGCGACCGCACCGGCGACCGGGCCGGCGAACGCGGCGGCGGTGAGCGCGGTGATGGTGAGCACGTGGGCGGTGCGACGGCGCATGGTGGCTCCTGGAGACACGAGGTCGTGCTCCCGTGGTAACCCCTCCTCGTGGGCACCCGCCTGCTGATGCCACGTCAGTTCAGCCGGACCGGCCGGTGTTCCCGCAGGTCGCAGCCACCGATTCGGCCGTACGGGGGACTCGGTCCGTCCGGGTGACCCGGCGCGGCCCCACGCCCGCGCCGGGCGCCGGCCCCGGTGCCGGGAGGCCGCGGCGCAGCGGTGCGTACGGTGGAGGGGCCCGGGGAGACCCGGAACCGGGTCCAGGACCACGAGAGGGAGGGCCCCGTGACATCAGCGACCTCGGCAGCCGGCCGGCCGGAGCATCCCGGAGGAGCGCCGGAGCCGGTCCCCGCCGAGCTGCCCTTCTTCGTGTACGGGACCCTGCGGCCCGGTGAGGCCAACCACGCCCTGTTCCTGCGCGGCCGCACCTCGGCCGAGGAGCCCGCCCGGCTCCCCGGCGCGCTCCTGTACGACGGCCCCGGATACCCGTACGCCGTCCGGCGGGAAGGGGCGGAGATCGTGGGCGAGCTGATCACCGCGGCGCCGGGCGCATACGGGACGCTGCTGGCCGAACTGGACCGGCTGGAGGAGTACCACGGCCCCGGCCTGCCGCTGAACGTCTACGACCGGGTCCGGTGCGACGCGGTCCGCCCGGACGGCACGCGCACCCGCGCGTGGGTCTACCTGGCGGCCCCGCCGCTGGCCCGCAGGCTGCGCGAGTCGGGCACGGAGATACCCGGCGGCGACTGGCTCGGCCGCCGGACGCCCGGCCGGTCCCTCCCGCCCCGCTGACCGCCCCCGCGGCGGCTACAGCCCTTCGGCGCCGCGGTTGCGCAGCCGCTGCCCGTACTGCTGGAGGACCCACAGCTCCTCCTGGACCGCCGCCAGCTGCTCCGGCGGCGCCTGCGGGCCCAGCCGGGCCATCGTGCCGGTGATCTCGTGGACCCGGCGGTCGACCGCGCGCAGCCGGACCTGGACCAGCTGGACCCCGGCGTAGACCTCGTCCACCGTCCGGGAGCGGATGGCCTCCACCGCCAGCTCGGTGACCAGCGCGCGGACGGTGTCGTTCGGCGCCGCGTCGCGGACCCGGGCCAGGTAGTCCCCGGCGCCGGGCGAGACGCCGCCCGCGTCCAGGATGGCCTGGCGGACCGCCGCGTACGGCGGGGCGGTGAACTCGTCCACCCCGTACGCGTCGAACGCCGGCGAGACCAGCTCGGGCCGCTGGAGGGCCAGCTTGAGCAGCTCGCGCTCCGTCACGTGGACCGGGTTGCGCAGGTTGAGCGCGGGACCGCCCGCGGGGGCGGCCGGCGCCGGTACGGCCTCGTACGAGCGGCCCGGCCCGGCCGCCGGCCGGTCCCCGGCGGCGCCCGGCCGGCCGCCGCGCTCGCGCGCCCAGCGGGCCAGCTGCGCGACCCGCTTGACCACGAACTGCTCGTCACGGATGCCGAGCATGCCCGCCAGCTGGACCGCCGACTCGTGCTGGATCGCGATGTTCTTGATGCCGGCGACGACCGGGGCGGCCTCGTCGAGCGCGGCCGCGCGGCCCGCAGGGTTCTCCAGGTTGTGCCGGGACACGATGTGCCGCAGCGCGAACTCGAACAGCGGAGTACGCGACTCCACCAGTGTGGACACGGCCTCGTCGCCCTGGGCCAGGCGCAGGTCGCAGGGGTCCATGCCGCCCGGGGTGATGGCGATCGAGGTCTCGGCGGCGAACTTCTGGTCGTCCTCGAAAGCGCGCAGCGCGGCCTTCTGCCCGGCGGCGTCGCCGTCGAAGGTGAAGATCACCTCGGCCGTGGCGTTGTCCATCAGCAGCCGGCGCAGGATCTTGACGTGCTCGCCGCCGAAGGCGGTGCCGCAGGTCGCGATCGCGGTGGTGACCCCGGCCAGGTGGCAGGCCATCACGTCGGTGTACCCCTCGACGACCACCGCCCGCGAGGTCCGCGCGATCTCCTTCTTCGCCAGGTCGATGCCGTAGAGCACCTGGGACTTCTTGTAGATCGCCGTCTCGGGCGTGTTCAGGTACTTCGGGCCGTTGTCGTCCTCGCGCAGCTTGCGCGCGCCGAAGCCGACCACCTCGCCGCTGATGTCGCGGATCGGCCACATGAGCCGGCCGCGGAAGCGGTCGATGGGCTTGCCGCTGCGGCTGTCCTGGGACAGGCCCGAGGTGATCAGCTCCCGGTCGGTGAAGCCCTTGCCGCGCAGGAAGCGGGTCAGGTGGTCCCAGCCGGCCGGGCTGTAGCCGACGCTGAAGTACGCGGCCGCGGCCTGGTCGAAACCCCGCTCGGCCAGGAACCTGCGGGCGATCTCCGCCTCGGCGCCGTTCAGCTGGTCGATGTAGAACCGGGCGGCCGCCTTGTGCGCCTCGACCAGCCGGATCCGCTCGCCGCGGCCGCTGGTGCCCGCGGTGTAGCCGCCCTCCTCGTAGCGCAGCGTGATGCCCGCCTGGGCGGCCAGCCGCTCGACCGCCTCCGAGAACGACAGGTGGTCGATCTTCATGATGAAGTCGAGGGTGTCCCCGCCCGCCTGGCAGCCGAAGCAGTGGTAGAGGCCCTTGCTGGGGCTGACCTGGAAGGACGGGGACTTCTCGTCGTGGAAGGGGCACAGGCCCTTGAGGTTGCCGCCGCCGGCGTTGCGCAGCTGCAGGTAGTCGGAGACCACGGCGTCGATCGGGACCGCGTCCCGTACCGCCTTCACGTCGTCGTCGTTGATCCGTCCTGCCACCCGTGAAGTCTACGGCCGGACGCGGGAAAACCCTCAGGCGCCCCGGCCCGCCGCCAGCGAGCTCAGCGGAACCGACGGGTCCGCCAGGGCCTCGCGGTCGACCTGCTCCTTCGACCTGATCAGGGCCTGGATGTCGTCCGTGACATCCCACACATTCACGTTCATACCGGCCAGCACCCGCCCGTCCGACAGCCAGAACGCGATGAACTCCCGCTTGGCCGCGTCACCGCGGATCAGGACCTGGTCGTAGCCGCCCGCCGGGGCGTATCCCGAGTACTCCAGGCCCACGTCGTACTGGTCCGAGAAGAAGTACGGCACCCGGTCGTAGCTGATCTCCTGCCCGAGCATGGACCGCGCGGCGGCCGGGCCCCCGTTGAGCGCGTTCGCCCAGTGCTCGACGCGCAGCCGGGTCCCCAGCAGCGGGTGGTGGGCGGCGGCAACGTCCCCGACGGCGTAGATGTCCGGATCCGAGGTGCGCAGCGAGGCGTCCACGGCGATACCGCCGCCGTGCTCCCGGTCGACCAGGGCCAGTCCGGAGGTCTCGGCCAGCGCCGTCCGCGGGGCGGCGCCGATCGCGGCGAGCACCGCGTGCGCCGGGAGCTCCTCGCCGGTGTCCGTCCGGGCGGCGAGCACCATGCCGTCGTGCCCGACGATCTCGGTGAGGCGCGTCTCGAAGTGGAAGCGGACGCCGTGCTCGGCGTGCAGGTCGGCGAAGAGCCGGCCGATCTCCGGGCCGAGCACCCCGTGCAACGGGGTGGCCAGCGGCTCCACCACGGTGACCTCGGCCCCGTACTCGCGGGCCGCGGCGGCGACCTCCAGGCCGATCCAGCCGGCGCCCGCGATCAGCAGGTGCCCGTTGTCCCGGCCGAGGCCGGCCAGGACGGCCCGCAGCCGTTCGGCGTGCGCGAGCCGGCGCAGGTGGTGCACCCCGGCCAGGGCGGTGCCCGGGATGTCCAGGCGGCGCGGCTCGGCGCCGGTGGCCAGCAGCAGCTTGTCGTAGGGCAGCGCGGTGCCGTCGCCGAGGACGACCTTCTTCGCCTCCCGGTCCAGGTGCACCGCGGGCTGGCCGAGGTGCAGCTCGATGTCGGCGCGGGCGTACCAGGACGCCTCGTGGACGAAGACGCTGTCGCGCTCCTCCTTGCCCTGCAGGTAGCTCTTGGACAGCGGGGGCCGTTCGTACGGGTGGTCGCGCTCGTCGCCGATCAGGATCACCCGCCCCGTGAACCCCTCCGACCTCAGCGTCTCCGCCGCCTTGGCCCCGGCCAGCCCTGCGCCGACGATGACGAACGTCCGGTGTGCGTCGACCACCTGATGCCTCCTCATAACCTCACCGCCACTTGCAACCACATGCGAGCGTCCCGCACCGGGCCTGCCGCGTGAAGGGGGAGTGGCCCGATCGGATCACCCTTCGGTGCGGCGGGCGCGGCGGGTGCGGTGGGTGAGACGGGCGTGCAGGGAGCGCGCCGATGCGTCCGTCAGGCACGCGATCTGGTCGATGACCGCGCGTTTGCGGGCCTTGTCGTCCGGGGCCGCGTCGAAGATCGCACGGAACTGGGGGTCCAGGCCCTCGGGCGCGCGGGCGAGCAGCGCCTCCGCAAGTTCGGCCAGGACGATGCGCTGGTCGGCGCGCAGGCGTTCCTGCTCGTCGCGCTGCATCACGTACAGGTCGGCGACCGCCTTGAGGACCGCGCACTCGTTGCGCGTCTCGCGCGGGACGACCAGCTCGGCCGCGTACCGGCTCAGCCGGCCGGAGCCGTACGCCCCGCGGGTGGCGCCCTCGGCGGCCAGGCAGAACCGGCCGATCAGCTGGCTGGTGGCGTCCTTCAGCCGGGCCTGGGCGGCGGCCGAGCCGTCGTAGCCGTGCGGCCACCACTCCTGTTCCATCAGCCGGTCGAGGGCATCGCGCAGCTCCTCCGGGTCGGTGCCGGCGGGGACGTACCGGCCGATCGCGACCTGCTGGATCGCGGCGCGCTCCGGCTCGGCGAACAGGAGGTTGGGGTCGACGTGCCCGGCGTGCAGGCCGTCTTCGAAATCGTGCACGGAGTAGGCCACGTCGTCCGACCAGTCCATGACCTGCGCCTCGAAGCACTTGCGGCCGGCGGGCGCGCCGTGCCGCAGCCACGCGAAGACGGGCAGGTCGTCCTCGTACGCGCCGAACTTGACCGAGTCGGGGTCGGTGGGGTGGCCGCCGCGGGCCCAGGGGTACTTGGTGGCGGCGTCCAGGCAGGCCCGGGTGAGGTTGAGCCCGACGCTGACGGGCGCGCCGGTCGCCGGGTCGGCCGTGAACCGTTTCGGCTCCAGGCGGGTCAGCAGGCGCAGCGACTGGGCGTTGCCCTCGAAGCCGCCGCAGTCCTTGGCGAACTCGTTCAGCGCCTCCTCGCCGTTGTGCCCGAAGGGCGGGTGGCCCATGTCGTGCGAGAGGCAGGCCGCTTCGACCAGGTCGGGATCGCAGCCGAGGGCCGCGCCGAGCTCGCGGCCGACCTGGGCGCACTCCAGCGAGTGCGTCAGCCGGGTGCGGGGGCTGGCGTCCCAGTCGTACGAGCGGCTGCCGGGGGTGACGACCTGGGTCTTCCCGGCGAGGCGGCGCAGCGCGGCCGAGTGCAGCACGCGGGCGCGGTCGCGCTGGAAGGCGGTCCGGCCGGGGCGCTTGTCGGGCTCGGGGGCCCAGCGCTCGGTGTCGGCGGGGGAGTAGTGGCCTCCGGAGCCTCCCGGACCTCCCGGGCCTCCGGGGCCGGCGGTGCCGTGCGGTCGGACGGGTGCGGTGCCTGCCATGCCTTCCATGGTCCGACGGTAACCGGAGACACCGACAATCCGAGCGATCCGAACCCGCGCGGTCCTCAGGCTGTGGCGAGTTCCAGCGGGGTCCGGGTCCGCCGGGCGGCCAGGGCCTGGTCGTAGCGCAGCAGTACGAGGCGGGCCAGCGCCGGGTGGTCGCCGAGCGGGGCGGCCGCCGGGCCGGTCGCGGCGGCGGCGCTCTGCGCGGCGAAGCGGCCCGGGGCGGTGAAGTACGAGGCCACGGCGACCCGGTGGTGGCCCCGGGAGGCCAGGGCCCGGACCGCGTCGGGCACGGCGGGCACCGCGGCGGAGGCGTAGGCCGGTACGACGGCCGTCCCGCCGAGGCGCTCGGAGAGCAGGGCGGCGGTGCGCCGGGTGTCGGCCGCCGCGTCGGGGTCGCGCGAGCCGGCGGCGGCGAGCACGACGGCGGTGTGGGCCTCCGGGCTCCAGCCGGCCTCCAGGAGGCGCTCGTAGAGGGCCTCGACGAGCAGCGGGTGCGGGCCGAGCGGCGCGGCGACGCGGGCGTCGGCGTGCCGGGCTGCGGCCGCGGGCAGGTCCCGCTTGACGTGGTACCCGCGGCCGAGGAGCAGGGGGACGAGCACCGCCGGGCCGGGGGTGCGCCACAGGGTGTCGGCGAGCAGCGGCCGGTTCAGCTCGATGTGGCCGAGCCGGACGTCGAGGCGGGGGCGGAGCTCGCGGATCCGCTCGAGCAGGGCCTGCACCGTGGGGAGGGCGCGCGGGTCGCGACTGCCGTGGGCGACGGCGACGAGGGTGGGCTGCATGCGTGGACTCCGTGGGACCGGGCCCCCTGCGGGCGCAGTCCGCGCAGCTGCGTGCCGAGTCGGGCGGTGATCCGGGTCAGCAGCTCAGCGGCCGTGGCGGCGGGAAGCGGGAGGGAAGGGGACTCGGGAGGGTGCACCGGCTCCGTCATGAACCGATCCTGCGGGGTGCAGATTGCAGGGGCGTTGCGCCGGTATGACGGGTGTTTGCAGGGTGCTCACTCGGTCATTCGTCCGAGTGAAAGAGGGGGAGGGGGGAACTCGGGCGGCGGACTTGATCGTCAATGTGTGCGAACGACGCGTGTGAACGGTGTGTGCGGCGGGCGCAGGGCACCTGGACAGGGCGGCCGGGGCGAGCGGCGGGGGGATCGGACATGAAGACCACGAGGATCACGAGGATCACGAGGATTACGAGGATTACGAGGATCACGGGGGTGACGGGGATGCGGGACCGGGCGAGGCGGGCGGCGGCCGTGCTGCGGTTGCGGCCGCCGCGCGGGGTGCGCGGCCGGCGGCGGGCCGTGCAGGCGGTGATGGCGGGCTGCGTGCTGGCGCTGCTGCCCTCGGCGTGGACGCACGCGGTGGCCGCGGACCGGCTGCACGGCACGGCCGACACACCGCCCGCCGAGGTGGCGGTGGTGTTCGGGGCGGGGCTGTGGAACGGCAAGCCGACCCCGTACCTGGCCCGCCGTCTCGACGCGGCCGTGGAGCTGTACCGCACCGGCAAGGTGAAGGTCGTCCTCGTCACCGGGGACAACAGCCGCACCGAGTACGACGAGCCGAGCGCGATGCGCACGTACCTCACCGGGCACGGGGTGCCGGACGCGCATGTCGTCAGCGACTACGCGGGGTTCGACACGTGGGACTCGTGCGTCAGGGCCCGGGAGATATTCGGGGTCGAGCGGGCGGTGCTGATCAGCCAGGGCTTCCACATACGCCGGGCCGTCGCCCTGTGCCGGGCGGCGGGCGTGGACTCGTACGGGGTCGGCGTGGACGACGAGCACGACGCGACCTGGTACTACGGCGGCACCCGGGAGGTGTTCGCGGCGGGCAAGGCGGCCCTGGACGCGGCGTTCAAGCCGGCGCCGTACTTCCTCGGGCCGAAGGAGCAGGGCGTACCCCGGGCCCTGGGCGCTCTGCGAGACTGACGCGGCGCTGCCGGGCGGGCCACTGTCGGCGATCACCGCCGGGGTGCCGCGCCGGGCAGCCGCGGACCGGTCGGGTGCGAAGGCAGGGGTGGGAAGCGTGGCGGTGGTGGATCTGGGCGGCAAGGCCGTGGTCGTCTCCGGCGGGGCCCGGGGTCTGGGCGCGGCGGCGGCGCAGGCCGTCGTGGACGGCGGCGGCAGGGTGCTGATCACCGACGTACTGGAGGCGGAGGGCGCGGAGACGGCCGCGAAGCTCGGCGGCGCGGCGCGGTTCCTGCGGCACGACGTCACCAACGAGGCCGACTGGCAGGCCGCCCTCGACCACGCCGTGGCCGAGTTCGGCCGGCTCGACGGGCTGGTCAACAACGCGGGCATAGCCGCCGGCACGCTTCTGGAGGAGGAGAGCGTCGAGAACTTCCGCCGGGTCGTCGAGACCAACCTGGTCGGCGTGTTCATCGGCATCCGGACCGCGATCCCGCTGCTGCGGGCGAACGGCGGCGGCTCCATCGTGAACATCTCCTCCGCGGCGGGCCTCACCGGCATGGCCCTCACCGCCGGGTACGGCGCCTCCAAATGGGGCGTGCGCGGCTTGTCCAAGATCGGCGCGGTGGAGCTCGCCGAGGCGGGGATCCGGGTCAACTCCGTGCACCCCGGCATGACGCTGACCCCGATGACCGCGCAGATCGGCATCCGGCCCGGCGCGGGCAACTTCCCCGGCGCCCCCCTGGGCCGCGTGGGAGTACCCGAGGAGACGGCCGCCGCGGTCGCCTTCCTGCTCTCCGACGCCGCTGCGTACGTCACCGGCGCCGAGCTGGCGGTCGACGGCGGCTGGACGGCCGGCCTGACCGTGCGGAACCTGACCGGCCGGTGACGGTTCGGCGGCCTGGCGGCCTGGCGGCCTGGCGGCCTGGCGGCCTGGCGGCCTGGCGGCCTGGCGGCCCGGCGGCCCGGTGGGCGTCGGCCCGGAGGGGCTTCGGGCTGGCCGGCAGGGGGCCCGGGGCCCGGGCCTCACCGGGCGGCGGCGGGCGCGCTGAGGTGCCCGTACAGGAGGTGTAACCGTCAGGCGGCGGCCCGCGTAACACCGCCGCCGCACGCTGGCTCCATGCACACGCCCGACACCGCCACCGCCACGCACTGCCCGTACTGCGCGCTCCAGTGCGGCATGAAGCTCCGCCCCACGCCGGACGGGGCGGACCCGGCAGCGGTGGAGGAGCGGGCCGACTTCCCCGTGAACCGGGGCGCGCTGTGCGGCAAGGGCCGCACCGCCCCCGCCGTGCTCTCCTCCCGGGTGCGCCTGACCGAGCCGCTCGTCCGCACCCACGCCGGCCGGCTCGAGCCAGCCACCTGGGAGGAGGCCCTCGACGCCGTCGCCGCGGGCCTCGACCGCACCCGGCGCGCCCACGGCCCGGACGCGGTCGGCGTCTTCGGCGGCGGCGGACTGACGAACGAGAAGGCGTACGCGCTCGGCAAGTTCGCCCGCGTCGCCCTCGGCACCTCGCAGATCGACTACAACGGCCGCTTCTGCATGTCCTCGGCGGCGGCCGCCCACCAGCGGGCGTTCGGCCTGGACCGCGGGCTGCCCTTCCCGCTGGAGGACATCCCCCGCACCGGGTGCGTGATCCTCGTCGGCTCCAACCTCGCCGAGACCATGCCTCCCGCCCTGCGCTACCTCACCGAGCTGAAGGAGGGCGGCGGCACCCTGATCGTCGTCGACCCGCGCCGCACCCGCACCGCGGAGCAGGCCGACCTGCACCTGGCCCCCCGCCCCGGCACGGACCTCGCCCTCGCGCTGGGCCTGCTGCACCTGGTCGTCGCCGAGGGCCACACCGACGAGGAGTTCATCGCCGAGCGCACCACCGGCTGGGAGGAGACCCGCGCGGCGGCGATGGCGCACTGGCCGGAGCTGGTCGAGCGGATCACCGGCGTCCCCGTGCCGAAACTGCGCGAGGCGGTCTCACTGTTCTGCGCCCCGTCCTCCGCGATGGTCCTCACCGCCCGGGGCCCCGAGCAGCAGTCCAAGGGCACCGACACCGTCGGCGCGTGGATCAACCTGTGCCTGGCCACCGGCCGCGCCGGCCGCCCGCTCTCCGGCTACGGCTGCCTCACCGGCCAGGGCAACGGCCAGGGCGGCCGCGAGCACGGCCAGAAGGCCGACCAGCTCCCCGGTTACCGCAAACTGGCCGACCCGGCCGCACGGGCCCACGTCGCCGGGGTGTGGGGCGTCGACCCCGACACCCTCCCGGGCCCGGGCCGCAGCGCGTACGAACTCCTCGACGCCCTCGGCACGGACGTCAGGGCCCTGCTCCTGATGGGCTCCAACCCGGTGGTCTCGGCCCCCCGCGCCGCACACGTCGAGGACCGCATCCGCGCGCTGGACTTCCTGGCCGTCGCGGACGTCGTCCTCTCCGAGACCGCGGCCCTCGCCGACGTGGTCCTGCCCGTCACCCAGTGGGCGGAGGAGACCGGCACCACCACCAACCTGGAGGGCCGCGTCCTGCTGCGCCGCCGGGCCCTGACCCCGCCGCCGGGCGTCCGCAGCGACCTGGAGGTCCTGCAGGGACTGGCGGCCCGCCTCGGCGTCGAGAAGGGCTTCCCGACCGAGGCCGAGGCGGTCTTCGAGGAGCTCCGCCGCGCCTCGGCCGGCGGCCCGGCCGACTACGCGGGCATCTCGTACGCCCGCATCGAGAGCGAGCAGGGCGTCTTCTGGCCCTGCCCCGAGGGCTCCCCGGGGGAGCCGCGGCTCTTCCTGGACCGCTTCGCCACCGACGACGGCCGTGCCCGCTTCGTCCCCGTCTCCCACCGCGAGGCGGCCGAGGTCCCGGACGCCGACTACCCGATCCTGCTCACCACCGGCCGGGTCGTCGCCCAGTACCAGTCGGGGGCCCAGACCCGCCGCGTCGAGGAGCTGAACGCGGCCGCCCCCGGCGCGTTCGTGGAGCTCCACCCGCGCCTGGCGGCCCGTATCGGCGTGGCCGACGGCGACCCGCTCGCCGTCACCTCCCGCCGCGGCCGCGCCGTCGCCCCGGCCCGCATCACGGACGCCATCCGCGCGGACACGGTCTTCATGCCGTTCCACTGGCCGGGCGAGGGCCGCGCCAACTCCCTGACCAACCCGGCCCTGGACCCCGTCTCCCGGATGCCGGAGTTCAAGGTCTGCGCGGTCCGCGTGGAGCCGGCGCAGTAGCCGCACACCGACTGCGCGGTGCCGCCCGTGCGGTGCCGCGCGCAGCGATCGCGTCGGACATGCGTCCGATCCGCATCGGGGTTCTCCGCGGCGGGTAACCATCCGGTCACGCACCGGACTCAGAAAGTGCCCGCACGCCCCTCGTGGCGGCGATGTGCCGTACCCCACACTGAGGTGCGGTGCCACCGTCCTCGGAGCCCTGGAGGTCGCCCCCGTGCAGACCCGGATCCTGACCGTCAACGTGAGCCCGCCCGTCCACGCCGTCGCGGCCCAGGCCCCGGAGGGCGGGGACCCCGAGGCCGATCCCGAGCCCGGGACGGACCCCCGGATAGACCAACGGACAGCCCCCCGGACAGCCCCCCGGACGGACCCCGGGTCGGACATCGAGCCCGGCAGCCGGCCGGCCGCCGAGGACGAGGACGACGAGCCCGAGGTGCTGGTGCTGATCGAGCAGCTGCCCGAGCAGCGCCGAAGCGCCGACGGCGCCGGGACCGGGCCCTCCGCCGACCTGTTCCGCCAGTACCTGCGCGAGATCGGCCGGATCCCGCTGCTCACCGCCGCCGAGGAGGTCGAGCTCGCGCGGCGCGTCGAGGCCGGGCTGTTCGCCGAGGAGAAGCAGGGCAACACCCCCGACCTGGACCTGCGGCTCGCCCTCGACCTGGACAAGCTCGTCGTGATGGGGCGGATGGCCAAGCGGCGCCTGATCGAGTCGAACCTCCGGCTCGTCGTCTCCGTCGCGAAGCGGTACGTGGGCCGCGGCCTCACCATGCTCGACCTCGTGCAGGAGGGGAACCTCGGGCTGATCCGGGCCGTCGAGAAGTTCGACTACACCCGCGGCTACAAGTTCTCCACGTACGCCACCTGGTGGATCCGGCAGGCGATGTCGCGGGCCCTCGCCGACCAGGCACGCACCATCCGCGTGCCCGTCCACGTGGTGGAGCTCATCAACCGCGTCGTGCGGGTCCAGCGGCGCATGCTCCAGGAGCGGGGCTACGAGCCCACCGCCGAAGAGGTCGCCGTCCACCTGGAGCTGACGCCGGAACGGGTGCTGGAGGTGCTGCGCCTCGCGCAGGAGCCGGTCTCGCTGCACGCGCCGGTCGGCGAGGAGGAGGACGTCGCCCTCGGCGACCTGATCGAGGACGGCGACGCGGCCTCGCCCATGGAGTCCGCCGCCTTCTTCCTGCTGCGCGAGCACCTGGAGGCGGTCCTGTCGACCCTCGGAGAGCGCGAGCGCAAGGTCGTCCAGTTGCGGTACGGGCTGGCCGACGGCAGGCCGCGCACCCTGGAGGAGATCGGGCGCATCTTCGGCGTGACGCGCGAGCGCATCCGCCAGATCGAGTCCAAGACCCTGGGCAAGCTGCGTGACCACGCCTTCGCCGACCAGCTCCGCGGCTACCTCGACTGACAGCGGGCCCGGCGTACGGCGGGGGCGGGACAGGTCCGGCACCGCCGGACACCGCCCCGCCGGACTCCGCCCCGCCCCGCGCCCGCATGCCGCGGCCGGTCAGTCGACCTCGGCGACCGCCTGCGCGAACTGCGCCGCGTACAGCCGCGCGTACGCGCCCTGCGCCGCCAGCAGTTCCCCGTGCGTGCCCTGCTCCACGATGGAGCCGTTCTCCATCACCAGGATCACGTCCGCGTCCCGGATCGTGGAAAGCCGGTGCGCGATCACGAACGACGTGCGGCCGTGCGCGAGCCGCGCCATCGCCTTCTGGATCAGCACCTCGGTACGGGTGTCCACCGAGCTGGTCGCCTCGTCGAGCACCAGGATCACCGGGTCCGACAGGAACGCCCGGGCGATGGTGATCAGCTGCTTCTCGCCCGCGCTGACCCCCGCGCCCTCGTCGTCCAGGACGGTGTCGTAGCCGTCCGGCAGGGTACGGATGAACCGGTCGGCGTGCGCGGCCCGCGCCGCCTCCTCGATCTCGGCGCGCGTGACCTCGCGCGAGGCCCCGTACGCGATGTTCTGCGCGATGGTGCCCCCGAACAGCCAGGTGTCCTGGAGCACCATGCCGATGCCGCCGCGCAGCTCCTCGCGGGTCATCTTCGCGATGTCCACCCCGTCGAGCGCGATGCGGCCGCCGGTGACCTCGTAGAACCGCATGAGGAGGTTCACCAGCGTGGTCTTGCCGGCACCGGTCGGGCCGACGATGGCGACGGTCTGGCCGGGTTCGACGGCCAGCGACAGGTTCTCGATCAGCGGCTTGTCCGGCTCGTAGCGGAACGCCACCTTCTCCAGCGTGATCTGGCCGCGGACCTTCTCCGGACGCTCCGGAACCGCGACGTCCGGCTCCTGCTCCCCGGCGTCGAGCAGCTCGTACACCCGCTCCGCCGAGGCCACGCCGGACTGCACCAGGTTCGCCATCGACGCGACCTGCGTCAGCGGCATGGAGAACTGCCGCGAGTACTGGATGAAGGCCTGCACGTCACCGATCGACAGGCTGCCCGAGGCCACCCGCAGCCCGCCGACGACCGCCACCAGCACGTAGTTGATGTTCGAGATGAAGAACATCACCGGCTGCATGATGCCGCTGACCAGCTGCGCCTTGAACGAGGCCCGGAACAGCGCGTCGTTCTGCTCGGCGAAGACGGCCGCGGACTCCTTCTGCCGGCCGAAGACCTTCACCAGCGTGTGGCCGGAGTACATCTCCTCGATGTGCGCGTTGAGCGCACCCGTGGACTTCCACTGCGCCACGAACTGCGGCTGAGACTTCTTGCCGATCTTCGCGGCGACGACGACCGACACCGGGATCGTCACCAGGGCGACCAGCGCCAGCAGCGGCGAGATCCAGAACATCATCGCGAGCACGCCGACGATCGTCAGCAGCGAGTTGAGCAGCTGTCCCATCGTCTGCTGGAGCGTCTGCCCGACGTTGTCGATGTCGTTGGTGGCCCGGCTGAGCACCTCGCCGCGCTTCTGCCGGTCGAAGTACGACAGCGGCAGCCGCGCCAGCTTGTCCTGGAGCTCCTCGCGCATCCGGTACACGGTGCCGTTCATGATGTGGTTCGACAGCCGCGTCGCCACCAGCATCAGCAGGCCGGCCAGTACGAAGACCGCCAGCGCCCAGGCCGCCACCACCCCGACAGCACCGAAGTCGATGCCCTGGCCGGGGGTGAAGTCGGTGCCGGACAGCATGTCCGCCATGCCGTCCTCGCCCTTGGCGCGCAGCCCGTCCAGCGCCTGCTCCTTGGTGGTCCCGGCCGGCATCTGCCGGCCGACGATCCCCGCGAAGACCAGGTCGGTGGCGTGGCCGAGGATCTTCGGGCCGATCACCGTGCAGACGACGCTGCCGAAGACCGCGGCGACCATGCCCCACAGCTTGGCCCGGTCCTGTGCGAGCTGCCGCAGCAGCCGCTTGCCCGAGCCTTTGAAGTCCAGGGACCGCTGGGCCGGTCCCGCCATCATCCGTCCTCCGGGCCCGCTCATGCGGCCTCCGCCTCCGTCAGCTGGGAGAGCACGATCTCCCGGTAGGTCTCGTTGCCGGCCATCAGCTCGTGGTGGCGTCCCTCGCCCACGACACGGCCCTCGTCGAGCACGATGATCCGGTCGGCTTCGCGGATCGTCGCGACCCGCTGGGCGACGATGACGACCGTCGCGTCCTCCGTCTCGCGGGCGAGCGCCGCGCGCAGCGCCGCGTCCGTCGCGTAGTCCAGCGCGGAGAAGGAGTCGTCGAAGAGGTAGATGCCCGGGCGCTGCACCAGCGTGCGGGCGATGGCCAAGCGCTGGCGCTGGCCGCCGGAGACGTTCGTCCCGCCCTGGGTGACGGGCGCGTCCAGGCCGCCTTCGAGCGCGGAGACGAACTCCGCGGCCTGCGCCACCTCCAGGGCGTGCCAGAGCTCGTCGTCAGTGGCGTCGGGGCGCCCGTAGCGCAGGTTGGAGGCGACCGTCCCGGAGAACAGGTACGGCTTCTGCGGCACCAGGCCGACCGTCTCGGCCAGCAGCTCGGGGTCGAGCCGGCGTACGTCCTCGCCGTCGACCAGCACGCGGCCGCCGGTCGCGTCGAACAGCCGCGGGACCAGTCCCAGCAGCGTGGACTTGCCGCTGCCGGTGGAGCCGATGACCGCGGTGATCTCGCCGGGGCGGGCCACCAGGTCCACCCCGCGCAGCACGGGGGCCTCGGCACCCGGGTAGCGGAAGTCGGCGCCGCGCAGCTCCAGCACTCCGGCCCGGGAGACGCCGGTCACCGGCTCGGCGGGCGGGACCACGCTGGAGTCGGTGTCCAGGACCTCCTGGATGCGCTCGGCGCAGACCTCGGCGCGCGGCACCATCATGAACATGAACGTGGCCATCATCACGGACATGACGATCTGCATCAGGTAGGCGAGGAAGGCCGTCAGCTGGCCGATCTCCATGCCGCCGCTGTCGATGCGCATCGCGCCGAACCAGATCACGGCGACGCTGGAGATGTTCACGACCACGATCACCGTGGGGAACATCAGCGCGAGCAGCCGGCCGGAGGCGAGCGCGACGTCGGTCAGCTCGGTGTTGGCGCCGCGGAAGCGTTCCTTCTCGTAGTCGTCGCGGACGAACGCGCGGATCACCCGGTTGCCGGTGATCTGCTCGCGCAGCACCCGGTTCACGACGTCCAGGCGCTCCTGCATCGAGCGGAACAGCGGACGCGTCCGCCAGACGATCGCGCCGACGGACAGGCCGAGGACGGGCACCACGGCCAGCAGCACGCCCGACAGCTGCACGTCGAGCGAGAACGCCATGGCGATGCCGCCGATGCACATGATCGGCGCCGAGACCATCAGGGTGAAGGTCATCAGCACCAGCATCTGGACCTGCTGCACGTCGTTCGTCGTACGGGTGATCAGCGACGGCGCGCCGAACTGGCCGACCTCCCGTGCGGAGAAGCTCTGCACCCGGTCGAAGACGGCGGCGCGGATGTCGCGGCCGAAGGCGGCGGAGGTGCGGGCGCCGTAGTAGACGGCGCCGACGTTGCAGACCAGCTGGACGAGGGAGACACCGAGCATCAGCGCGCCGAAGCGCAGGATGTAGCCGGTGTCGCCGTGGACGACACCCTGGTCGATGATGTCCGCGTTCAGCGTGGGGAGGTAGAGGCTCGCACTGGTCTGGAGCAGTTGCAGCAGGACCAGCAGGACGAGGGGTTTCCGGTACGGACCCAGATGGGTCCGCAGAAGTCGTATGAGCACGCGCAGGCTCCGGTCGGCACGGTCGAGGGGGGCACCCCATCTTCGGCCACGTGTGCGTGCAAACCCCACCGGTTTTCGCAAAGCCCGGTCAAAAGGAGGAGTCGGCCAGGAGACGGCCCTACGACCTCTGCCGCGCCGCCCTACGCCTGGAAGGCGCCCGGGTGGAGCTGCTCCCGCGTCGCGATGTACTGCTGGCGCACCGCCTGCCAGGCCGGGTAGTCCTCGCCCGGCTCGAAGACCTGCGCGGTCGGCGCCGGCCACACCGGCGGGGTGTGCGGGGCCAGCGTCCCCTGCTGCACCCCGAGCGCCCACGCCGCCTGGCGTGCCGCGCCCAGCGCCGCGTAGTCGGCCGGCGCCGGTACGACGATCTGCGTACCGAACAGCCCGGGGGCCGAGGCCTGCACGGCGGGCAGCTCGGCCGCCGCACCCAGCAGGAACACCCGGCGGACCTCGACCCCGCGCAGGCGCAGCACGTCGAGTGCGTCGACCAGCCCGCACAGCATGCCCTCGAACGCGGCCCGCGCCAGGTGCTCCGGCTTCATCGAGTCGCGCCGCAGCCCGGACAGGGTGCCCGCGGTGTGCGGCAGGCTGGGCGTGCGCTCACCCTCCAGGTACGGCAGGAGTACGAGGCCGTGCGCGCCCGGCGTCGACTTCAGCGCGAGCTCGGACAGCCCCTCCAGATCGGTGCCCAGCAGGTCGGCGGTGCCCCGCAGGGCCCGTACCGCGTTGGAGGTGTTCACCACCGGCAGGTGCATGCCGCTGCCGTCGGCGAGCGAGGTGACCAGGCCGCTCGGCTCCTGAACCGCCGAGTGGTGGACGGCCATCACGGAGCCCGAGGCGCCCAGCGACACCACGGCGTCCCCGGGAGCCAGGCCCAGCCCGAGCGCGGCGGCCATGGTCTCCCCGGTGCCGGCGGAGATCAGCAGCCCCTCCGGGGTCATCCCGGCGGCTTCGGCCGGCGCGAGCACCTCCGGCAGCAGCGCCGTGTGCCCGAGCGCGAGCTCGACCAGGTCGGGGCGGTAGGCGCCGGTCGCCGGCGACCAGTAGCCGGTCCCGGAGGCCCCGCCGCGGTCGGTGGTGCGCCGGGCGGGCCGGCCCAGCAGCTGCCAGACCAGCCAGTCGTGCGGGGACATCAGCACCGCCACCCGGCGGGCCGCGTCGGGCTCGTTGCGGGCCAGCCAGGCGAGCTTGGCCACCGGCTGCGCGGAGTGCGGGACGGAGCCCACGGCCTCGGCCCAGGCGTGCCGGCCCCCGAGCGCCTCGACGAGGTCGGCGGCGGCGACCTGGCCGCGCTTGTCGTTGCCGACCAGGGCCGGGCGTACGAGGGCGCCCTGCGCGTCCAGCGGCAGCAGCGCGTGCTGCTGTGCGGAGACGCCGATGGCCTGGACGCCTTCGAGGAGCCCGCGGCCGGCGGCTTCGCCGAGGGAGAGCAGCCAGGCCTGCGGGTCCGTGTCGTGGGGGTGGAGGCTCTCGGGATCACCGGCGGGCTGCGGATGGGGCGCGTAGCCCTGACGCAGTACGGCACCCGTGTCGGTGTCGCAGACGACGATGCGAGTGAAGGCGGAAGAGCTGTCCAGCCCGGCGACTATCCCCATGCGGAGAATTCTGCCGCACACACGGCCGGGATCCGCCGCCCCGCAGGGCGGCGGATCCCGTGTGCACCGGCGGGGGAACCGGCTCCGGAACAGCGGTGGAACGAGGGTGAGCCAGGGGGCGGACCGGGGGATGGCCCGGGCGGCGGATCGGGCGGTGGATCGGGCGGTGGATCGGACGATGCCCGGCGGTGTCACAGGAGCCTCATCCGCCCCTTGCCACCCCTGCCACCCCGGCTGCCCCGCCCGCCTCAGGTGTTGCTGGTGCCCCAGTCGTCCTCGTAGCCGGCGGAGCCGCCGGCCCGGCCGCGCAGCACCCGCACCCGGTCGGTCACCGAGGCGGGCAGGACGTCCCCGACCCGCTCGCCCACCGCGGTGAGCGCCTTGCCGGCGTACTGCCGCCCCTGCTGGCCGGCGGTCTCGGCCGCGTTCCGCACGGCCGGGTTCCGCGCGACCTCGCGCACGCACTTCTTCATCTGCTCGTAGCGCTCCCGCCCGGCCCGTGTCCCGAGGAGGTACCCGAGGGCCAGTCCGCTCACGAACGTGACCTTGTAGCGCATGCCTGTCACCCTTCGTCGTGTGGTGCCCGGCCCGCTGTCGATACCAATTGGCGGAGCACCCCCCTGCTTGCGCTAATCTATGACTCGCAACGGGCGCTCGCCCCCCGGCAAGGCCGGAGGTGGGCCGTTCGGTGCAACGCAGCAATCCCCTGTAGCTCAATTGGCAGAGCAGCCGGCTGTTAACCGGCAGGTTACTGGTTCGAGTCCAGTCGGGGGAGCGCGATCCCCTGTAGCTCAATTGGCAGAGCATTCGGCTGTTAACCGGAGGGTTGCTGGTTCGAGTCCAGCCGGGGGAGCAGAGGGAAGAGGACCCCGAGGGGTCCTCTTCTTTTTTGCCCTCGAGCGGAAACTTCTGCCCCGCCGGTGGAACCGGGCAGCCCTCAAACCGGTCTCCACCGACAGCGAAGCCGATCACACGGCCCAGCCGAGGCAGGAGATCGTATGAGCGGCTATGCTGCGGCAGACGGCGCGCACACTTGTACGCGCCACGCCGTGAAGGGGCGGTAGCTCAGCCGGTTAGAGCAGCGGACTCATAATCCGTCGGCCGTGGGTTCGAGTCCCACCCGCCCCACCGCAAGCCGCAGGTGCAGAAACGATTGCATCTGCGGCTTTGGTGTTCCCGGGCGGGCCGGATGTGCCGGGGCCGCGGATGTGGCGATCGTCACGACAGGTCCGGGTCCGGGGCCGGGGCCGCGGGCGGAGGGATGGCCCGCCTGCGGCCCGGCGGGGTCAGACGTTCTCCGTTTCGTCCGTCAGGTGGCGCAGTACGTCCCTCAGGTCCTGGCGGCGGGCGTACGCCGCGCGCTGGCGGTGGGCGCCCGAGCCGTCGCGGAGCAGCCGCCCCAGGGTCTCCGCCGCGTGGTCCAGCTCGCCGCAGGCGGCCAGCTCCGGGGCCACCAGGTCGAGCAGGGCCTCCGCCAGGTCCGCCGCCGGGAGTTCGGCTCCCGTGTACGGGTCCAGGCCGAAGCCCTCCAGCCCGTCGTGGGCCGCCCGCCAGCGGGCCAGGTACAGGACGTCGTCCCGTACGACCGGCTCGGGGCGCCCCTGCGCGATCTCCCCGAGGACCGTGGCCACCAGGGCGCGGACCAGTTCGGCCTGGAGGATGGCCGTGTCGATGTCCGAGGACATGTCGGGCGCCCGGATCTCGAGCGTCGGCCAGTGCCCGGACGGGCGGAGGTCCCAGTAGACCATCTTGGTGTCCAGGGCCGCCCCGGAGCCGAGCAGGGTCTGCACCGAGCGCCGGAAGTGGGCCGTGGACGTGAAGTGCGGGGGCAGGCCCGCCGAGGGCCAGCCCGACCAGGCCATCGCGCGCCAGCTGGCGTGCGCCGTGTCCCGGCCGCCCCAGAACGGCGAGTTGGCGGCCAGCGCGATCAGGGTGGGCAGCCATGGTCTGACCCGGTTGGACACGGCGACCGCCGTGTCCACGTCGAAGGTGCCGATGTGGATGTGGCGGCCGCAGCTGACCAGGGTGTCGGTGAGCGCGCCGAAGCGGCGGTGCTGCTCGCGCTGGCGCGGCTCGTCGTCCGTCAGGTGCAGCGGCCCCTCGACCGCCATGACCGGCGAGGGTGCGGCCAGCAGCCGGCAGCCGTGGGCGCGGGCCGCCCGGGAGAGGGTGCGCCGCAGCGCCGCCAGCTCCTCGCGCAGCTTCGGGGCCGAGTCGGCGACCGGGGTGGAGATTTCCACCTGGTAGCGGGTGCCCTCCGCGTGGACCTCGTGGGGAAGGCCCGCGGCGGTTTCGAGGACACGGGGGGCGGCCGGGACCACCCGGAAGGTGCGGGCGTCGACGAGGAGGAACTCCTCCTCGACCCCGACCGTCAGGGGTGCGTGGACGTCGTTGTCCGCGTTGACGGCGCTGCCCGTGCTGTCGGTGCTCGTGGTGCTGTTGCCAGGTTCGATCACTACGCCTCCCTGGACATACGAGTCGTTTCATCATGAGCCGACACCAGGCGGCGAGCGCCTGCCGATTCAGTCAAATGTCCTGCAGCAATGGCGAGTTACCGGCAAGGATCCGCGCGGTCTGCAACCGCGGATCCGGGTGGGGCGGCTGTTGCGGGTGCGCGAACGGCGGCGCTCCGGGCCGGGGGGCCGCCGGCGGCCGCCGGTTATCATCCGCTGTGACCGGTACGAGCGCACCCACGCCCACGCCCGCCCCCGGGTCCGCGCCCCCGCGGCGCTTCTCGCGGTTATTCGCCGACCTGACCCCGCTGCGGGCCTCGGCCGACTACCGGCGGCTGTGGGTCGGCGGCACCATCTCCTGGATGGGCCAGGCGATGACCGCCCTCGCGATCTCGCTCCAGGTCTACGACATCACCGGCTCCAGCTTCGCCGTCGGCCTCGTGGGGCTCTTCTCGCTCGTCCCGCTCGTCGCCTTCGGGCTGTACGGCGGCGCCGTCGCCGACACCGTGGACCGGCGCAAGCTCGGCCTCTACAGCGCCGTCGGCCTGACCGCCCTGTCGGTGCTGCTGGCGGGCGCCGCGCTGCTCGGCTACCACCGGGTCTGGCTGCTGTACTCGATCGTCGCGCTCCAGGCGGTCTGCGGGGCCCTCAACGGGCCCGCCCGGTCCGCCATGATCCCCCGGCTGCTGCCGGCCGAGCAGCTGCCCGCCGCCAACGCGCTGAACTCCGTGACGATGACCTCCGGGACGATGCTCGGCCCGGTCCTCGGCGGGCTCGTCGTCGGCCGCTGGGGCTACGAGGCCGCCTACCTGATCGACGCCGCCACCTTCACCGCCGCGCTCTACGCGATGTGGCGGCTGCCGGCGATGCTGCCCGACCGGGAGGGCGGCAAGCGGGGGAGGGCGTCCGTACTCGACGGGCTGCGGTTCCTCGGGACCCGGCCCAACGTCCGGATGACCTTCTTCTCCGACCTGGCCGCGATGGTGCTGGCCCACCCCAAGGCGCTGTTCCCGGCCATCGCCGTGCTCTGGTACGGCGGCGACGCCACCACCGTCGGCCTGCTCGCGGCCGCGCCCGCCGTCGGGGCGCTGCTCGGCGGGCTGTTCTCCGGCTGGCAGGGCCGGATCCGGCGGCACGGGCTGGCCATCCTGCTGTCCGTCGCCGCATGGGGGCTGGCCTTCGCCGTGTTCGGGCTCACCCGGAACCTGTGGCTCGGCCTGTTCTTCCTGGCCCTCGCCGGCTGCGCGGACACCGTCTCCATGGTGTTCCGCTCCACGATGATGCAGGCCGCCACCCCGGACGAGATGCGCGGCCGCCTCCAGGGCGTCTTCATCGTGGTCGTCGCGGGCGGGCCGCGGCTCGGTGACTTCCTCGCCGGGACCGTCGCCGACCTCACCTCCCCGACGGTGGCGATCACGGGCGGCGGCCTCGCCTGCGTCCTGGTCGTGGCGCTGCTCGCCGCCCGCTGGCGCGGCTTCGCCCGCTACGACGCCCGCTCGCCGCAGGCCTGATCCCGCCGTGGCCGCGGCCCTGGCACCGGCCCCGGCGGGATCAGGCCGGGGGGACCACGCCGCGGGCCACGCCCAGGGCGACCAGGTCCTGGGGGCGGATGCGGAGCTGGTCCGCGGTGGCCGGGGCCTCGGACGGGGGCCGCTTGAGGATGGCGGCGGCGAGCTCGGGGGCGATGACGGAGAAGTAGCTGTCCGGTGTGACCCAGGTGTTGCCCGGAGCCGCCAGCGCCAGGGCCCCGCCCGAGCCGCCCTCGCCGATGAGCAGGGTGGTGACCGGGACCGCGGCCGCCGCGACCGCCGCGAAGGTGTCGGCGATGGCCGCGCCGGCCCCCGCCCGCTCGGCCGCGGCGTCGTTGGCCGCGCCGGGGGTGTCCACCAGGGTCAGGACGGGGATGCCGAGCCGGTCCGCGAGGCGGATCACGCGGGCGGCCGTGCGGTATCCCGCCGGGCGGGTCGCCGTGCCGCACTGGGCGGCGTACGCGACGGCCCGGCCCCCGTGCAGCCCGAAGCCGCACAGCATCCCGGGGTCGGTGCCGCCGGCCCGGTCCCCGGACAGGGGCAGGCGCAGCGTGAAGTACGCGTCCAGGTAGGCCTCGGCGTGCGGCCGGCCGGGGTTCCGGGCCTGCCGTACGGCGTCCCAGCCGCCGGCCGGGGGCAGTCCGCCGGGTACGCCGCCCAGCGCAGCCGGCGGCTCGACCGGCCCGGACGGGCGGGGCGCGGCCAGGATCCGGAGCCAGTCGGCCAGCACGCCGGGCAGCCGGGCGGCCTCCACCACCGCGTCCACGTGCCCGGAGGCGTACTGGCTCTCGGCGGTGTAGGCCGCCGGATCGGCATCCGGGGGCCGCACCCGGGATCCGGCGAAGCCGACCTGGGCGCCCGGGAGCGCGAGGACGACGTCCGCTCCGGCACCGAGGGTGGCCCAGCCGCCGCCGGTGGTGGGATCGCGCAGGACGGCGATCTGGGGAAGCCCGGCGGCCCGGGTCAGGACGGACTGCCGGGCCACGCGCTGGAGCTGGGTCAGCGCGAGCATGCCCTCCTGCATCCGGGAGCCGCCGGTGGCGATCAGGGACACCAGCGGAAGGCGGTGTTCGCGGGCGTGGGTGTAGGCCGCTTCGAGCCGGTCTCCGGTGCGTTCGCCGAGGGAGCCGCCGAGGAAGCCGAACTCGAAGGAGACCAGGGCCACTCGCCGGCCGCCGACGAGGGCGGTCCCGACGACCACGGACTCCTGTTCGCCGGTCAGCTCCGCGGCGCGGGCCCGGGAGGCGTCGTACCCGGTCCAGGCCAGCGGGCCGTCGGCGGCCGACTCCCGCGGGGGCGAGGGCAGTTCGGCGAAGCTGCCGGGGTCGGTCACGGAGGCGATGGCCGCGCGGGCCGAGAGACGGGTCGTCACGGGGGTCACCCTATGGGGTTACGGCAGCGGGAGGGCGACCTTCACGGCGTACGCGGCGACGAGGCCGTAGCCGAGGCGGAAGGTCCAGACGCGGGCCCGGGCGGGCACCCTGCGTCCGGCGAGGGACCCGACGGCGACGAGGGTCTGCTGCCACAGGAGGGAGGCGGCGGCCACGCCGGTGAGGAACGCGGCGGCGGAGGCGGCGGTGTGCAGGGAGGCGGCCTGGGCGGTGGTGAGGGCGGCGAAGTAGAGGGCGGTGGTGGGGTTCACGGCGGTCAGGCCGACGTAGCGGGCGAAGGCCCTGACCCGGCCACCGCCATGGCCGACCCTGCGATCCGTCGTGTGCCCGGGATCCGGCGCCGCAGGCTCCGGTTCCCGTGCGGCCCCCCGGAGGCCGTGCGCGGCGATGGCCAGCAGGATCGCCGCCGCGGCCAGCCGGATCCACGCCTCGACCGGTGCCACGTGGGAGGCCACCCAGGGCCCCAGCGCCGTGGCCAGGGCCGCGTAGCCGAGGTCCACGGCCGCGATGCCCGCCGCCGCGGCCACGGCCGTGCGGCGGTCGCACATCGCCTCCTGGAGCAGCAGCACGCTCATCGCGCCCATCGGCATCGCCACGCCGAGCCCGGCGACCGTGCCCGCCAGGGCGGGAGTCAGTAGTTCCGTCATGCCCGGCAGGGTGCGGTGCGCGGTGGCGGCCGCGGCAGCGATTATCGGCCGCCGCTGCGAGAATCGCGGTATGGACCGCCTCGACAGGGAAATCCTCGGCATCCTGCAGGAGGATGCGCGGATCTCGTACCGGGACCTCGGCGTCCGCGTCGGACTCAGCGCCAACGCCGCCGCCGACCGGGTCCGGCGGATGCGGCGCGACGGGGTGATCCGGGGATTCACGGTCATCGTGGATCCGGCCGCCGACACCCGGGGCGGGCTCGTGGTCTTCATCGACCTCGTCCTCCGGCAGGACACCGCCAACGAGGAGTTCGAGCAGCGCGTCGCCGGGCTGTTCGGGATCACCGAAGTGGTGCACGTGACGGGGGAGTACGACTACCTCGTACGGGCCCGGGCCGCCGATCCGGCCGCGCTGGACACCCTGCTGCGCCGCCTCAAGCGGGAGGCCGGGGTGGCCCAGTCCAGCACCCGGATCGCGCTGCGGGCGGCGCAGCGGCCGCCGTCCGGCCCGAACACCGGCTGACCCCGCGGCCCTGAAGGGCGTAAGGGCGGCCGGGGCCCAGGGCAGCCGGGGGCCTACAGGGCCGACTCCCGCGTCACCGTCGTCCCCCGCGGCCTGGGAGGCGAACTGTGGACGCGCTCGGGGTCGACGACCCCGAGCGCTCCGTACCGGGCTCCGCACGCTCGGCGGCCGAGTCCGCGATGTGCTGGAGGGCGGCCTCCCGGTCCCGCTCCGAACCGACGCCGAGGACCGCCTCCGGCAGCATGGGGGGCCGGCCCCCTGCTCGGGGGTGAGGGCTCCCGGGCCGGGCTCATCCGGTCAGCGGGTTGAGGACCATCGGGGCGATCTTCCCTTCGAGCATCGCGCCGAGGCCGAGCACGGCGCACACGTCCGGCCTCTCCGCGATGGCGACGGGCATGCCGGTGGCGTCGCGCAGCATCTGGTCCAGGCCGGGCAGCAGGGCGCTGCCTCCCACCATCATGATTCCCCGGTCGGTCAGGTCGGCGACCAGGTCCGGCGGGCAGTCCCGCAGCACCTTGCCGATGCCGTCGAGGACGGCGGTGAGCGGGGTGTGGATGGCGTCGCGGACGGCCGCGGTGTCGACGTGGACCGAGCGGGCCAGGCCGGTGGCCACGTCGCGGCCGTGGATCAGGGTGGAGGCGGGGCCCTCGGCGGTGATGCCGTTGCCGTGCAGGGCCAGCTGAAGGGGCCGGACGGCCTGGCTGGGCAGCATCAGCTCGTGGGCGTGGCGCAGGTGCTGGACGACGGCGTGGTCGATGGCCTCGCCGCCGACGGGGATCCGCTGGGCGGTGACGATCGATCCGAGGGAGAGGACGGCGACCTGGGTGGCGGCGGCCCCGCACACCATGATCATCGTCGCGGTCGGCTGCTCCACGGGCAGGCCGCAGCCGACGGCCGCCGCGATCAGGGTGTCGACGAGTTCGACGCGGCGGGCGCCGAGGCCGACCATCGTCTCCACGGCGGCCCGCTGGGCGAGGGGGTCGGCGTCGTGCGGGGTGCAGGCGGCGGCGCGCAGCCGGGGCTTGCGGCGCAGGGCGCGGCGCAGCTTCTCGCCGAGCAGGTGGCGCAGCATCCGCTGGGCCATGTCGATGTCGACGACGGTACCGCCGGAGACGGGGCGGACGACCCGGATGTAGTCGGGCGTGCGGCCGGTCATCCGCTCGGCGAAGCTTCCGACGGCGATGAGCGCGCCGGTGCGGGTGTTGACGGCGGCCGCGCTGGGCTCGTCGACGACGAGGCCGGCGCCCTTGACGTACACGCGGGTCCTGGCGGCCCCGAGGTCGACGGCAACGTGGCAGCGGCGCAACTGCTCAAGACTGACGGTCACGGCAGATCCTCCCGAGAGCGCTGATGCTGGAAGACCGGCGGTTGCCGGTTGCATTTCATATCTTCTGGGGCGAATGGGGCATGGCGCCCGTTGAGATGCTCCAGCCGGGGTGCGCCACACGGGGCGGGACGTGCTGCACGGGGGTGGATTTCTGTACCGACAGGCAGCGCCATGCCCGCACCACCCGCGCTACTGGTGCGTAACAAGGTAAGGGGGACGCGGTGCTGACGCCCCGCCAGAATCTGACGGCGCCGCTCCTGACACTCTGCGCGGCGCTCGGCGTGGCCCTCCTCGCGCCGCTCCCGCCCGCCCGCCCGCGCCGCCGCGCCGGCGGCCCCCGCGCACCGCCCCGTGGCCCTCGGCCACAGCTGCAACGCAGATCCCGGCGTCCGGGGTGCCCCCGCACCCGCATGACGGCGAAGCGCGCGCACCCACCGTGGCCGCTCAGCGGGCGTCGAGCTCGGTGCCGTCCACGGACACCCGTTGGAGCAGGCCGTACGTGAACTCCGCCACGCAGGGCCGCCCCTGCGCGGTGAAGGCCAGCCGCCACCGCGTCGGCGCGGTGCCCTCCATCGGCCGCACCGGCGCGAAGGCCCGCGCCACCTCGTCCACCGTCGCCGACCAGGGCCGCAGGTCCTCCGGAGCGCGCAGTACGGGCCCGGGCGCGCCCGGCGCGCGCACCAGCCACTCGTTCCACACCGCCCCGTCCGGCGCGGCCAGCACCTCGAAGCGCAGGTCGGGCCAGAGCGGCAGGGGCCACAGCAGGGCCTCGCACTCCAGGTCGCCGATGGTCCGCCGGGCCGTCGACTCCGGCGGGCCGAGCACCGAGCGGTAGCGGGCCAGGGCCCCGCGCGAGCGGGGCGAGCGGATCATCGCCTGCCAGCGCCGGTTCGCCTCGCGCTGCTCGGCGAGAGAGGCGCCGAGCCGCCGCCGGGCCTCCTCGGCCAGCTCCGGCCGGAAGTCGGCCATCCGCCGCAGCAGCACCAGCTGGAAGGCGGTCCGGCCGAAAGCACCCGGTCCCGTCGGCGGCGCGGACGGCGGTGCCGGAGGCGTCGGCGGCGGGGGCGTCGGTGTCATGCGGACCACGATTCCACACAGGACCTTTACGAACTCGCGATGCGGATGTGGCGTGAAAGCACGTAGCGTCGCATCCGCCATGGACTACTGCCACGCCTGCCGGAGGCACCTCAACGGCGCACTGGCGTGCGCCGGATGCGGAACCCCGGCCGAGTACCTGCCCCCCGCCGCGCCGGGCGTCCCCGTCGCGTCCGCCGCCCCGTACGGCTCCACGGGCGCCCCGTACGGCTCCACCGACGTGCCGTACGGGCCCTCCGTGCCCCTGGGCGCGTCCCGGCCGGAGGCCGCCGACCCCTTGGCGGACTCCCTCGTCGTGCTGTCCGGCGCCACCGGGCGCCGGCCCGGCGCCCGCGCCCGGGTCGAGAACCGCCGGCGCCGGCGGACCCTCGCCACCGTCGGGCTCGGGCTGGCGGTCGCCGTCGGCGGGTCGGTGGCCCTGGCGCAGGTGATGGCCGGCGGGGAGCACACCGACCGGGCGGCGAACGTCATGCTGACCGACGACGACGGTCCGCAGCAGCCGGCCCCGCTGCCCAGTCGTACCGGCGGGCCCGGCGCTCCGGCCCCCGTGAAGCCGGCCAAGGCCACCGGGGTCGCGAAGGCCGCCGCCAGCGCTGCGCAGCCTGCCCGGTCCGGGGACTCCGCCGGGGGCAGCGCGCAGCCCGGGTCGGGGGCGTCGGCCTCCGCCTCGGGCGGGCCCGGGGTGCAGCAGGGTTCCGGGAAGGGGGCGTCCGTAAAGCCCGGCCAGTCGGGGCAGCCCTCGCCGAGCTCCTCGGGCACGGGCACGCCGCAGCCCGTCCCGCCGCTGCCGAGCCCGTCGCCGACGAAGCCGCCGAAGACCTGCTGGTGGATCTTCTGCTGAGCCGGCGGCTCAGCCCAGCATCCGCTTGAGCAGGTCGCGCAGGACCGCCCGCTCGGCCGTGGACAGCCCGGCCAGCGGCTCCCGCGCGAAGTCCAGGGACTCGCGCAGCCGGTCGGCCGTCTGCAGGCCCTCCTCCGTCGGCGCGGCCAGCTTCACGCGCCGGTCGGCCGGGTCCGGCCGGCGCTCCACCAGGCCGCGCGACTCCAGCCGGTCCACGATCCCGGTGATGTTGGACGGCTCGCACTTCAGCTTCTGCGCGATGCGGCGCATCGCCATCGGCTCGAGCGACAGCAGGTTCAGCACGCGCGCCTGCGCGCCGGTCAGCCGGTGGCTGGCGGCGGCGTGCTCGTACTCCTCGTGGTAGCGGGCCACGACGGTGCCGATGAGCTCGACGACCTCGACGGTCAGGGGATCCACACGACGACTGGGCATGGATCCAGCGTACCCATTTGCTTGACAACCTGAAATATCCAGGCGCATGGTTGTTTCACGTCCTGAAGTATTTTGCGATCTGGAGTGCGTCATGTCCGAGACCCCCGCGATCCCCGCCGTCAGCCGTGAGTGGCACCTCGTCCGCCGTCCCCAGGGCTGGCCAGTGGCCGAGGACTTCGCCCTGCGCGAGGTACCGGTCGCCGCCCCGGCTCCCGGCCGGATCCTGGTGCGCAACCTCCACATGTCCGTGGACCCGTACATGCGCGGCCGGATGACGACTCTTTAGCAAAACTTCGCTACGATGCCGAACCACGGCACACGGCCACGGAAGCCGGGGCCGCTGGGGCGCGGCAGCGCCGCGCAGAGGAGGGGACGGCATGAGGCGGGTACTGCTGGCGGAGCGCATCTCCGACGACAAGGGGGAGCGCTCGGAGTCCATTGAGGACCAGGACCTGAAGCTCAGGACCAGGGCCGTCAGGGAGGGGGTGGAGATCGTCGGTACCGCCGTTGACTTGTCTGTGTCCGGTGATGTGGATATGTTCGCCCGCCCTGACCTCGGCGAATGGCTCAAGCCCGAGGGTCGTGAAATGTGGGATGAACTCTGGGTCACCACCCAGGACCGACTTTCCCGCAGTGAGCCGCACTTTATGGCCTTCGTCTTCAAGGTGATCGAGTGGGACAAGACTCTGGTTGTCTTGGATGATCCATCTCTGGATCTGACCACCCCAGAGGGGCGCGCTATCGCCCACGTCAAATCCCTTGGGCCGCACAAGGAGTTGGAGCGCATCAAGGCGCGTGTTCAGGACTCCCACGACCGGCGCCGCTTCACCACCCGTTGGCCGGGCGGGATTCCTCCGTTTGGATACAAGACTGTGCACAGATTCGAGGACGGCAAGACGGCCGCCTACCTCGAACTCGATGAAGGCATGGTCATGGAACTTCGCGAGATGCGGCGAATCATGATCGAAGGTGAGTCGTTCGCCGGCCTCGCCAAGCACCTGAACTCGGAAGGCGTCCTGACAGCCCGAGACAGGGCCAGGGCGCGAAAGGGGAAGCCCGTCAAGGCCCGGGGCGGGAAGGAGGGTACACCTGAGCGCTGGTCGGAGACCTCCGTGAAGAAGCTCCTGACCGATGAGACTCTCTTGGGGCGGAAAAAGCACAACCGGGAAGTTATCTATGGCATGGACGGAAGGCCCATTCAGATTGCCGAAGCTGTCTTCACAGAAGATGAGTGGGAGTCACTTCAAGCAGCAATCCGGCGGCGGATGCACACCTCCGTCCGACGAGTGAACGGGACCAGCCCCATGTATGGAGTGGTGCATTGCGGTCGATGCGGGGCCAAGGCCATTCATAAGGTCTCGACTCTCCGGGGTGTCACCTACCGGTACTACCAATGCGGAGCCTGGCCCAAGGAAAACCGCTGTACGGGGATTTCCTGCCGTGCCGAGCCCATCGAAGAAATGGTGGAAATCCACTTTCTTCAGAAATTCGGGCAGAACAGGGTTACCAAGAAGGTGTGGGTTCCCGGATCTGATAGTTCCAAAGAGCTTGCCGAAATCATCAAGCGCATGGAGCGTCTGCGGAAGCAGGATGAGGAAGGCGATTGGGAGGATGACCAGGAGGGTTATCGCTTCCGAATGAACCAGTACAAGGCTCGTAAGCGGGAACTTGAGGGGAAGCCGGTCAGGAAGGCTGGTTGGGTGGAAGGGGACCAAGGACTTACCTTCTCTGAGCTCTGGCCCACCCTCGACCTTGATGGGAAGCGTAAGCAGCTCATTGACTCCGGATACGTTGTGATGGTCGGAGAGAAGACTTTTGAGGTGGAGCCCAGGCCAGATTCCTACTCAGAGAAGACCGTTAAGGCACCTTCGGTGCAGAAGGTTGATCAGCCGCTGAGCTAGGCGAAGTAGCGGGCCCCCTGCCTCAAGCAGGGGGCCTTTGCTTTTGGTGAATCCCTATCTGTGAAGGAGTGAGGGTCTTGCCAGTAGATATAGAGAACCCCTCAAAGAGTATGTACGTGT
Source organism: Streptomyces sp. NPDC043854 (assembly GCF_056436005.1). Taxonomy (NCBI): domain Bacteria; kingdom Bacillati; phylum Actinomycetota; class Actinomycetes; order Kitasatosporales; family Streptomycetaceae; genus Streptomyces; species Streptomyces sp. NPDC043854. The sequence continues at coordinate 106,646 of NZ_JBWKDK010000017.1, read as the reverse complement.
CCTCTCGCACGATGCTGGACAGAACCCACGGGAAGTGAGACGAGGGTCACAGGGTTATCGCGAGTGGTTCGCGGGCCGGCTCTTGGCCCCCCACTCCTCCGAAGGTGGCGACCTCAGGGAAGCCCCAATGGGCCCTCTTGGTACTGCTAGAACCTCCGTGAACGTCCCTCCCTCGTTCAGGTACCAAAGAGCCCGCAGAGCGGCTCTCAACGCTGCTGAGAGCCAGCCAGGCGGCCGGGAGCTCAGAGAGCCTTGCCACCTGCGAGCCATCCAGGGCAGCACAGTCCGTCCCTTCCTCTGGCCGTGATCTCTATCTCTTCCATTCATTTGAGTGTCCTCAAATCCTCAAGAGGACACGTACATACTTAGTGAGAGAACTTGTGAAGTCTCTCTAGTCGGCCCCGGTCTCCTCCTTACCTCAGGGAGACCGGGGCTGTCTCTTTTGCTCAAGGATTCGCATTTAGGCAACTCGCCGCTAGGAGGAGAGATGTTCAAGCGTAGTTACTTCTCGGCTCGTCGTATCGCTCTGGGCCTTTCTGTTGAGGAACTGGCCGATGAGCTTCATGTAGCCCCATCAACTGTCTACAGGTGGGAGTCGGGGGCCACATGCCCCAGCCTGCGCATGCTCGTATCGGCCACCCGCATCCTGTGTGTTCCGCTGCTGGCTCTCATTGAGGACGATGGTTCTGCAGACCGGAACATTGCCGAGTCTCTGGATTCATTGCTTAGGACCGACATGCACAAGGAGATTGCAGCGTGAGCGAAAACAACGCCACACCAGGAACTCAGGACGCCCAGATCGAATCAGCACCTGAACCAGCCGAGACTTTGAGGACAGAGCTTCACCGTGAGTACGCCGGGAAGCTGATCCAGGCGGAGTTCAGGGCTCACGCGGCCCAGGCCGGTATCAAGATTCCCGAGGACTTCACCACCTACCTGAACCCGTCCGCATTCCTTGGCGAGGACGGGACACCTTCGGCTGAGGCTATTAGTCAGGCCCTGGCTCCGTTCATGGCGGCCAAGGAACCGGAGTTTCCGCAACTGGCGGGGTCTGGGCACAACCGCGGTGGCCGCGAATACACATTTAGACGGCCAATTTCTCTCGACGTCCGTAAGCGCTAACTAGGAGTACCTATATGACCTTTGCCTACCAGAACGCGTCCAGTAACACCTTCGTCCCCGAAATCTGGGACGCAGACCTACTGACGCAGTTTGATCCGCTGCTGGTCTGGGCTTCGCCAATCGTTTCCAACAACAAGTACGAGGGAGAGATCCGCAAGAAGGGCGACGTTGTTCACATCAACTCGCTTCTTCGGCCCTCGGTCGGTGATTACAAGCTCCCGGACGGTATGACGGCCCAGCGGCCGGAGACCGTGGATCAGAAGCTCCCCATCACTGAGGCCAAGTACCTTCAGGTGCTCGTAGAGGACGCAGAGCGTATCCAGCTTGCGAGCGGTCTGGATTCTCCGATTAACCAGCAGATGATCCGGTCCCTTGCCCGTGAGGCTGACACCTTCATGGGCGGCGTCATCGCCAACGGCGCCACGGGACTGCCGACCGTGAAGGCGACTGCCACGAATGCCCCTCAGGCGCTCTACAGCGCGATCCTGGACATGATGCTGGCCCTGGATGACAACGACATTCCTGCGGGCCGTTACGTGGTCGTCTCGCCCCGTGTGAAGCGGCATCTCATCGAGCATCCGTCCGTTGCCAATGCTGCTGCTTACGGCGAGGGTGGCGTGACCGCGAACGGTGTCGTTGCCAAGCTGGCCGGTTTCACGATCCTGACCACCACGGCCATGCCGCCGGGCGTGGACATCGTGGCCGGGCACAAGGACTTCGCCACCTATGCAAGCCAGTTCAGCGGCTTCCGCGAGGGGCAAAGTGAGCGCTACCGCGCCGATTACATTGACACGCTGCATCTGTACGGGGGCAAGATCGTGCGATACCCCGACCTGGACACGAAGAAGGCGGATAACACTTTCGACGAAAGTAAGCCGTCCAAGGGAATCGTGAAGGCCACCGTGGAATGGGTCACCGCGGCCTGATCGTGGATTAGTTCGGGCCCCTGCCGATGGGCGGGGGCCCGCTTCTGGTCACGCTCTGTCGATTCGGTCGCGATGCCGGCCGTCACACCCTGCGACCCGGGAGGCTCCACCATGCCCAAGATGCGTAACCCCAATTCCCCGCATTCCCGTTTCCGAGATCAGATCGTTCTACCTCTTACTCATGAGCTACCGGCCCCAGAAATGCCCGCAGGTCGTGACTGGACCGATGCTGAACGCGCCCTTTGGGATGACCTCTGGTCTACATCCCAGGCATACCTGTGGGACGACTCGACCGAGCATGTTGTAGCCGCTCTGGTGGTCTACTGGTCGGCCATCCTCGCCGGTACTGCTACGAACACCCAGCACATGGAATACCGTCACCTTTCCGAATCTCTTGGCCTGACACCCAAGGGCATGAAGACGTTGGGGTGGGTGATCGCCGATGAGTAAGCGCGCCGCCCTCGCAACACGTAGCAGCGGCTCCGGAAAGCACAGCAGGGACCGTTATGGCTACCGGACCCGATGGGCCTGGGAAGGCTGTCAGCGCCTCTGCCCTCCAGGATCGAGCCCCCATGACCACGCCCCGGGGTGCGAAGGGTTCGTCATCCCACACTGTGCCGCTGGCGGAAACGTGTCGTGCCACTGCACCTATTGCGACACCGTACGGGCTGATTCTCTGGCCGATTACGAATCAGATCAGAAGCTATACGAGAGGCTGAGTCTGGAGTGAGGGCCGAGGCCCTTCCAGGCCCCGTTTCCATTCCTCGAAAATTTGATTGGCAAAGGCGGCCAGGGGAACCCGCCCCCGGCGGTCCCCATAAACTCACTAAGATGCATTACCCCCACTATTCAGTGAATTAGAGTTACGCGTTAGAAATCTGTCCGTTATCGTTCCGTGATCCGGGATGGCCAGAGTTGATCACGTCGCACCTACCGAGTGCGGCAGCCGTAAGAGCAACGCTCCGGCCCATCGACTACTCGCCCTGTCGGCCCCGAATCAAAGGATTCTCACGTCATGCGTAAGACGGTTCTCGTCCCCGTTCTCAAGACGCTTTGTGACGCCCATCTGGCGAAGGATGGGAGCGAGGAAGAGGCGACGGACAGGCTGACTCTGGGAGTGCGTACGTGGGATCTGTGTGGGTCTCACGCCGAGTCGTTCGGGTTGTACCTGGTGGATGCCTTGGGGGCGCCGGACGATGTTGCGGACGGCCCTGACCCCGTGACGTTGGCCGATCTGATGCCTGTCGAGTCGGAGTGCGACGACGTGCCGGACGTGAGCGAGGAAGCGACGGAGCCTGAGTCGTCGCCGTCCGTGATGATCGCTGGGGAGGTTCCGGGCTACGACTGGGACACCGCGCGTGAGGCTGTGCGGAACCTGGGCTACGAGGTGGTTGGCCGTGCCGATGACAGCACGGTCCTGCTGATCCTGGGTGATGGTGGGGACCGCAACGGTACGAAGCTGCGGGACGCGTTCGAGCGTCGCATCCCCTGCATGGACGTCCGTGCGCCCGGACGGTTCAAGGCGGCTGTTTGTGCAGGTGAGTTGGTCGGTGGTGACCCGCTTCCCCAGCCTGTGAAGGTGGACCGTTCGGGGATGAGCACGCGGGAGCGTAACCGGCTGATCCGGGCATGGGCGCGCGAGAACGGGTGGCCGAAGCTTCCCGCTCAGGGTCGTGTCCCGATGAACGTCCGTCACGCGTACGAGCTGGCCAACCGGGTGCCTGTGCAGGGAAAAGCAGTAGCGGCCTGAATGCCGCCCCCAGCGTGCCGGGGGCCGAGTGCGCCCGGCCGCCCCGGCCAGTGGCCATCCAACTAACCCTCCCTGAGATAGAGGCAGCATGAGCACCCCCGTTCTGTACGGTCCTATCGGTCGCGCGGTCCGAAGGATCGCCCCGTTCCTGGAGGCGGACCCCTTGGGGGTGTACGTGGCTGCTCTGTCGATGTGGTCGGCCGCGATCGGGGGAACGGTCAAGGTGTCGTCGCGTGGCAGCAGCCGGCCCGTGCTGGTCTGGTCAGCGCTCTGCGCCGGAACGGGAAGGGGTAAGGGGACTGCCCTGCGGGCAGCGCTTCACGTCCTGGACTCTTCCCTGGGGCGGTTCCTCGCCACGCACACCACGTCCGGGATCACGTCCGGGGCCAGTCTGGTCAATTACCTGTGGGAGCAACAGGAAGCGACCGCTGAGACGGAGCACGGGCGTGACGTCCGGGCCCTGGTGGTGGAGGAGGAGTGGACGGAGGTCTTGAAGCGGGTCAAGCGCGACCCCTCGTTCACCACCAAGCTTCGTGCGGCCTGGGATGGTGCGACGGTCCGCAACACGACCAAAGATGAAGCGCAGGAAGTGCGCGACCCTGCGATGGTCCTCCACTCGCACATCACGCCGTCTGACTGGGCCAAGTACGTTGGGGAGTCGGAGGCGGCCGGAGGCTCATACAACCGCATCCTGCCCTTCCTGCTTGGCTCCGTTCCGATGCTGGATGACGACCGGATCAGTCTGCCAAAGGTGGATGGTTCCGAACTGTCTGACGCTTACGGATGGGCCACCGCCCGACGCAGGGTGATCACCCTCTCCGAGGATGCACGGCCGCTGTGGCGGATCGTGCGCCGCTATGCCCGAGTCCTGGGTGAGACCCTGCCCGAGGGGCAGGCCGTGTTCATCGAACGGACGGCGGAGCAAACCCTTCGGGTAGCGGCCTGCCTGGCAGCGTCCGAGTGCTCCGAGACCATCACGGAAGAGATCCTTTCGGCTGCCTTCACCCTGGTCCGGCGCTCTGTTCAGGATGCGGTCCGGATCACCAAGGGGGCCAACACTCCGAAGATGAAGCGACAGCCGCTCAGCCTGGCGGACAAGGTCCGGGCCCGGATCGCGCTACACGGTGGTCGGGCCACCTCGTCCCAGGTCCTGCCCTACGTGGGAGCGACCGCCGAAGAGGTCAAGGCACTGCCCGGAATTGTCGTCACCGTGGAACGGTCGGGGAAGTCGGGCCGACCGGCCACCGTTTTCACACTCCCCGGTGACAGTTCCGGTGACGCTGTGCCCCAGCCGGCCAGCGCGGAGCGTGAGCAGAACCGGGCCACGGTCGTCCGCCTGGACGCCTACCGCCCGACCCCCAAGCAAACCAAGCAACCGGCCCCGGTGAAGCGACCGACCGCACCGATTCTCGATTCCAACCCGTTCCGCGCTCTGCTCTGAACACCCGAACAAACTCAGAAAGCCCCGGCCAGTGGCCGGGGCTTCGTTCGTTGCTTCGACTACCCAAAGTGGGCAGGATAGTCAACGTCGCACAGGGAGCGGTTCGAGGAGAACCACCTGACAGCCGTTCACGCGACCGTTCGAGGTGTTCCAGCGAATTCCGATCTCACCGCCGCCATACTTTTGATCGTTCGGGCGCATTCCGGCTTCGTGCCACCCAGAGTGATTGAACCGCAGGCCGCAGGTTGCGGAGTTGTTGACCCAATCTTCATAGCGTGGTGTTCCGGGGATTCCGCGCCGGACTGCCCACACCTGATGGGGGTACAGCTCTGCCCACGCTCCGCACCTCACGGGCTTCTCGGTCCTGACAGAAACAAGGGGCGTGGACACGCACATTCCTTCCGGGGAGAACGATTTCCAGCATGCGACGTAGCACACCGACCCCGATTCCAAGCTCAGATGCGAGTTGTGAATAGGTTGCCCCATTCGCCAGCCGCCTTCTCAGCTTGTCCTCGTGCGCCGCTATGTAGTCGCGGTTTTCCTTCATTTCCTGGGCGGTGAGCCTGGGCACTGCTAGCCCTTTCCGGAGTGCCTGCCCTCGTGTCCTCGCGGCAACCGGCAGCCAAGGCAATAGAAGTCCATGGGGTGTTCGCACGAGGTGTGCCCACACAGGCCAACGTGTCTTACCACGGTGCCTTGGGGCCCGCCCCAGAACAGCCAAAGAAACCCGCGCCCATGTTCGTGGTCCTCGGAAGGGCCGAAAGTGCCCATGTGGACCCCACTGTGGCCCTCCCAGAGGGTGCAGATCACATCCTGTTCCCACGGAAAGTCATGTCCAAGGAGCGGGAGGAACCTGTATTTGACCATTTCCGGTACCGCAATGGGTTCGAAGCAGGCCGCATCCGCATCGGCTTGTGCAATGTCCCCACGATGCTGTTCCGAGCCGTATGAGGGGGCTTCCACCTCACCGTTCTTGGGCCAGAATGCATCTGCCGGAATCGTCGTCAACTCCGGCCGCTTATGCTTCATCAGCCCGCCTCTTCTCCTCAGCCGCTTTGGCGGCCGCCTCCACGAGGGCGGGAATGGCCGCCCCAATGGCCGCTGCCAACTCCCGCGATTCCCGGTCCGCTAAGATCCGAGCCAGTCCCGCATCCAGCTCCGCGCGCTCTTCGGCGGTGAAACGCAACAGGGGCTGTCTGGACGTCTCCGGGGCGCTCACAGCCACTCCCTCAGCCTGACCAGCACCACCCGCAGCAGGGCCGGGGAAGGGGACGCGTAACCCCGCCGGGGCACCCAGTCAGGGATGTCCGCCCACAAGGGGAACGGATCGCGGTCCTCGGGGGTCGGCCAGCGGAAAGGATGAGCTGCCGCGCCATCCCGCCCCGTCCTAAGGCCGAGGCTGTCAGTCGTCCGCCCCGCCGTCGGCGCCATGCTCGCCATTGATATGCCTCCCGGGTTGTTCCGTGAGGCACCGATCATTCCGCAGTTTGCACCCGCTCCAGCTTTTTATTCGCGTTGATGACTAAAGATCACTGGCGGCAGGCTTCGGCCCAGGCGGTCAAATATTCCCTGGCTTGCTCCCCGAAGAGTGCGTGAGTCTCATAGCGGGTGAACCGGTGGATCAGGTCCTGCACATCGCGACTATCGCGGAACACGATTGCGCCCAGGTCGAGCTCAGCAGTCGCTAGGGTCTCGTCATATACCGTGAAGGTGTTCAACGCCCCAGACGTGAAATGAACTCCCATTGGGATCACGCCGAGCCGGATGTTCGACTGACGTGCGAGGGACGCCAGTCTGTCAATCTGTATCGCTAGCTCATCCGGCGGGATGAGTGGATACCTGACGGCCTGTTCGGTCAGAATGAACGTGAACTGTTTAGAACGATCGAACAGAACTCTTTGTCGGTCGAGCTTCATGGCAACGGCTTTGGCTTGCTGCTCCGGTGGCGCCTGGGCCAGGCTGGCGCGGACGTATTCAGGGGTGGCCAGCAGTCCCGTAATCATCGACAGCAGGAAGTATCGGAACGTTGTGGATGATGCCTCAAGGCCGGCCAGTTGTAGCTGTTTCTTGTCGAGCCCCTTCCTTCGGAGCGTCCTGCCATCCTGCCATTCTGTCTGAGCAATCCTGGCGAGAGCCATCACTTCGGCCGCCATGGCGGGGGATGCTTCGAGACCCCGTAGGAGCTGTTCAACATCCAGCAATGACGGACGACTCTTGTTGCTCTCAATCCGACTGATCTTGGATTGTGACATGTTGCAACGCGCGGCAAGCCGGACTCCTGAGAGCCCGGCTTGCTTGCGGAGGTGCTTGAGCATGGCCGCTAGTTCACGGCCCGACTGGTTCAGCTCGTCAGGCTCGATGGCCACCGATCACGTACTCCCTGAACGGTACCGACTCCGCAATTGCGATGCGCTGATATTCCACGTACGGCGCGGGATCACCCTCGTAGAGTTCTCGGCTGATCTGAGTCCCGTCCGCGTCATAGTTCATGAGGACTACTTCCGCCTGGTCGAACAACCAGAAGTCCTGAACCCCTTCGAGCGGGTTGGGTCGTTCGGTCACGTCGAGAACGCGGATGTCGTCTCCGGCCAGAGAATGGGCCTCGTAGTACATGAACTCAAAGCGGAGGTAGTCCGTGAGAGGTCGTGTGACGATGTGAACGCGACCCTTGGACTTCCCCTCTGCCTTGATCTTCCTCAGGCCCTCCGCATAGCCGGAGGAGTAGTTCTGTGGGTCGATCCGATGTCCAGCCAGGAAGTCGCGGATGTCGCCGTCTTCGCTCGGGACCCTGTACCAAGGGAGCGTTTCAAGCCGCCACGCTTCGCGCTTGAAACCCTGAACCTTCGCGGTCCAACCCTCACCATCCAAGAGCACGGAAAGCCTCCCTCAGCACGCTCTCGGGGATCTCCACGAGCCCTTCCCCGTCCGGGGCCGCGAAGGCGTGGGACACGTCGCCCTGGACGACGAACGAGCCGGACGCGGTCCGGTAGACGTTCGGACAGTCGTCGTTGTTGCAGTTGCCGTTTCCGTTGCCGGTCAGTCGGGTCAGTTCCTCACGAGCCATGGCTACGAACCCCCTATCGCAGGCCCCCGGCGGGCCAGCCGCCACGACAGTACGAGTGCGGCGGGTGGGCCGTCTATGCAGGAACGCGACTATGCGCGTCATTGCATAAATCGGTGGGCTGTCGATCGTCAAGGGAAGCCGGGATGCTGACGGACGGATCACGGGTGCTGGCCATGCGACGACCGCTGATCGAGGGTGGCCGGAGCATGGGGGCGGGAGCGACAGCGGCCCTGCGGACGCGAGGGGTGTGCCAGGAGCTACCGAGATGTTTGACAACCTGAAATATCGAGGTGCATGGTTGTTTCATCACCTGAAGCATCTTGGAGGCGTCTCATGTCCCTGCCGACCGTTAGCCGTGAGTGGCACCTCATCGCGCGCCCTCAGGGTGAGCCGAAGCCGGAGGACTTCGCCCTGCGCGAGGTGCCCGTGTCTGAGCCGGCCCCTGGCCGCATCCTCGTCCGCAACCTCCACATGTCGGTGGACCCCTACATGAGGGGCAGGATGTCCCAGCTCGACCTGGACGTAGAGCTTGGTCACAAGGCCGGTATCCGAGGCCGGATGAACGACGTGAAGTCCTACATCCCGCCCTTCCAGCTGGACCGGCCGATGGACGGCGGCGCGGTCGGCGAGGTCGTCGCCTCTGCCGCCGAGGGCTTCGCGGTCGGCGACCACGTCCTGCACGGCCTGGGCTGGCGCGAGTACGCGGACGTCGACGCCGCGCACGCCACCAAGGTCGACGCCTCGCTCGCCCCGCTCTCCGCCTACCTCGGCGTGCTCGGCATGCCGGGCCTGACCGCCTACGCCGGCCTCTTCGCGGTGGCCTCCTTCAAGGAGGGCGACTCCGTCTTCGTCTCCGGCGCGGCGGGCGCGGTCGGCAGCCTGGTCGGCCAGTTCGCGAAGATCAAGGGCGCGTCCCGGGTCATCGGGTCGGCCGGCTCGGACGAGAAGGTGACGCTCCTCACGGAGAAGTACGGCTTCGCCGCCGCCTTCAACTACAAGAACGGCCCGGTGGCCGAGCAGTTGAAGGACGCCGCCCCCGAGGGCATCGACGTCTACTTCGACAACGTCGGCGGCGACCACCTGGAGGCCGCGATCTCCTCCCTGAACGTGCACGGCCGCGCCACCCTGTGCGGGGCGATAGCCCAGTACAACGCCACCGAGCCGACCCCCGGCCCGCGCAACCTGGCCCTGGTCATCGGCAAGCGGCTGCGCCTCCAGGGCATCCTGGTCGGCGACCACGCCGCGCTCCAGCCGCAGTTCGTCCAGGACGTCTCCGGCTGGCTGCGCTCGGGCGAGCTGGTGGCCGACCAGACGGTGGTCGAGGGCGTGGAGAACGCGGTCGAGGCCTTCCTCGGCATGCTGCGCGGAGAGAACACCGGAAAGATGATCGTTTCGTTCACCGGTTAGGCTCGGTCCTGAACCGTCGCGATCGTGGGCGCGAGTCGCGGCGACCACCAGGAGGATCCTCTTACATGTCCATCCAGCAGTCCGACGTCCTCTACACCGCCGTGGCCACCGCGGAGAACGGCCGTGACGGCCGCGTCTCCACCAGCGACGGTCAGCTCGACGTCGTGGTGAACCCGCCGAAGGAGCTGGGCGGCAGCGGCGCCGGCACCAACCCGGAGCAGCTCTTCGCGGCCGGCTACAGCGCCTGCTTCCAGGGCGCCCTCGGCGTCGTAGCCCGCAACGAGAACGCCGACATCTCCGGGTCCACCGTCACCGCCGAGGTCGGCATCGGCAAGAACGACGAGGGCTTCGGCCTGATCGTGAAGATATCCGCCGTGATCCCGAACGTGGACGAGGCCAAGGCCAAGGAGCTTATCGACAAGGCCCACCAGGTCTGCCCGTACTCCAAGGCCACCGCCGGCAACATCACGGTCGAGCTCGCCGTCTGATCCGACCGCGCTCGCGTTCGAAGGCCGCCCACTCAACCGGTGGGCGGCCTTCGCCGTAAGCTGGGGCCCATGCGTGATCTTGCGGGGGGATTCGGCTACCTGCTGGCCGGACAGAGATGGGTGTTCCGTCACGGGCGGTGGCTGGGCTTCGGCCTGCTGCCGGGGCTGGTGTCACTGGTGCTGTACGCCGGTGCGTTCGTCGCCCTCGGCTACGGCGCCGACGACCTGACGGCCTGGGTGACGCCGTTCGCCGACGACTGGACTTCGCCCTGGCAGGGGCTGTTCCGGGGCTTCCTGACCGCCCTGGTCTTCGGCTTCGGACTGTTCCTCGCGGTGATCACCTTCACCGCCGTGACCCTGCTCGTCGGCCAGCCGTTCTACGAGTCGCTGTCGGAGCAGGTCGACCGCAGCGAGGGCGGCGATGTGCCGGAGTCCGGGCTGCCGCTGGTGCGGGAGCTGTGGATCTCCGCCCGGGACAGCCTGAAGGTGCTCCTCCGCGTGGCGCTGTACGGGATCCTGCTGTTCGCCCTCGGGTTCATCCCCGTGGTCGGCCAGACCGTGATCCCGGTCATCGGGTTCTGCGTGTCCGGCTTCTTCCTCGCCGAGGAGCTCTCCGCCGTCGCCCTCCAGCGGCGCGAGGTGGAGCTGAAGGACCGGCTCGTGCTGCTGCGCGGGCGCCGGGCGATGGCGCTCGGGTTCGGCGTGCCGCTGGTGCTGGCCTTCCTGCTGCCGCTGGTGGCGGTGTTCCTCATGCCGGGCGCCGTGGCCGGGGCGACGCTCATGGTCCGGCACCTGCGGGGCGAGGACGAGGACCGGGCCGGCGAGGGGGAGGAGCACACCCCGGGCCAGGCCCAGCTCCCGGCCCAGGCACAGGGCCTCGGCTACGGCCAGTACCCGGGAGGGCAGCCGGCGCAGGGCGCCCCGTACCTGCCGCAGTACCCCGCCCAGGCCCAGCCGCAGACCCCGTACCCGGCGGCGGCTCCGGCGCAGCGGCCCACGCAGTGCCCGCAGCCTCCGCAGTACCCGCAGTCCCCCCAGTACCCGGCGGGCGGTTCCGGTTCCGCCCAGGGGCCGGCCGGGGGCTTCGGGCAGCCGCCGAACCCGTACTCCTCCTGATCCGGCGGCCCCGGCGGCCGCCGCGCCGGCGGCCTACCGCCGCAGCAGGGTGATGGCGCCCGCCGTGTCCTCGCCGGCGTGCGCGGTCCCGTCGGCGGCCAGGCGGCGCCGCATGAGGTCGAAGTAGGGGCTGATCAGCTCCGTGCTGACCCCCTGCTCCTGCGCGGTGCGCAGCAGCGTCCCGGTTCCGGCCACCTGCATGGCCAGGTTCGACACCACACCGGTGGTGAAGTCCCCCGAGGTCAGCCGCTCGGCCGCGTTGCCGACGAAGAAGCCCATCGCGCCCAGCCACTCCGACAGCAGCGGGGCCAGGTCCTTCGGGGCGATGTCCTCGCCCTCGACGAGGGCGAAGGCGTGCGAGATGCCGGCGAACATCCCGTACATCCCGCTGAGCAGCGCCACGTCGTACAGGGCGGCGTGGCCCGGGTCCTCGCCGACGAACCGGGCCGGGGCCGGGACCTGCAGCACGGCCCGGTGGGTGTCGAACAGCGCCCGGGAGCCGCTGTAGAGGACGTAGCCGCCGGCTTCGGGCGCGCCGATCATCACCGGGGTGGCCATGATCCCGGCGTCCACGAAGCGGGCGCCGCGGGCCTCGGCCCAGGCCGCGCGGGCCCGGCCCTCGCCCGGGGTGCCGGTGGTGAGGTTGACCAGGTCCTTGCCGGCCAGGTCGGTGCCGTCCAGGGCCGAGCCGACGCTGGCGTCGTCCAGCAGGCAGACGACGACGAGGTCGTTCGCGGCCACCGCCTCGGCGGGGCTCGCGGCGACGGAGGCGCCCTCGGCGGCGAGGGCCTCGGCCTTGGCGGCGGTGCGGTTCCAGACGGTCAGGGAGTGGCCGGCGGCGAGCCAGGTGCGGGCCAGGGCGGTGCCCATGTCGCCGAGGCCGAGCAGGGTGAGGGAGCGCTGTGCAACGTTCGTGTCGGTCATGGCGTTCAGACTGGTGCCGGGCCGAAAGGTCCTCAAGTACGTACTTTGGAGTGGGTGGTTACTTCAAAGTGAGCGAGCAGGCGGGAGGGGTGCGGGATGGCGGTGACGCGGAGGCCCGGGGCGGACCACTGCGGTGTGGCCGCGGCGATGTCCGTGATCGACGGCAAGTGGAAGGTGTCGCTCCTGTGGGAGCTGGACCAGCGGCCGCGCCGCTTCGGCGAACTGCGGCGGCTGGTCCCGGGGGTGTCGGAGAAGGTGCTCGCCGCCCAGCTGCGCGAGCTGGAGACCGACGGCCTGGTGCACCGCGAGGCCTACGACGAGGTCCCGCCGCGCGTGGAGTACTCCCTGACCCCGCTGGGCCACGCCCTCAACACGGCCCTGGAGCCCCTGGGGCAGTGGGGCAGCAGGCACCTCCTCCCGGATGAGGCGGCGTCCGCCGGAGCGGCGTCCGCCTAGCGGTCGGTGCGGGGCTCCACCCACAGGGCCTCGCCGACCGCGCACAGCTCGCCGTCGGCCGTGGCCAGGGCCGTGCCCGCACGGTACTTGCGGCCCTCGCTGCCGAGCAGCCAGGAGTACGACACCAGGCCCTGGCCGACCGGGACCGGCCGCAGCAGCCGCGCGGTCAGGGCGGCCGTGACCGCGCCAGCCCGCCGCTCGTCGAGGAGGCGGCCCGCCGCGTTGCCCGGGCAGTCCAGCGCGCCCCACACCAGCTCGGCCGGCATCAGCCCGTCGGCGTCCGCGAGCGCGCGCCCCGGGGTCCAGGCGGCGGCGACCAGGGCCGTGCCGGGCACCCGGCCGCAGTGCAGGCGCAGGCCGGTGTCCGGGGTGCGGTCCAGGCCGCAGCCGAAGCAGTCGACCGAACCGTCCGGCGGGGCCGACCGGTAGGCGCCGGCACCCGCCAAGGCCTGTTCCCAGGACGGGGCGGGCGGGGCCTCGACGGCGGTCTCGGCCGGGGTGGCCGCGGCCAGCAGGTCCGTGCCGTAGGTCAGCTCGGCGCCGCCGGCGGCGGTCGGGGCGAGCCGGACCGGGACGTCGGTGGGCACGGGCCGGCGGAAGTCCACGCGTACGGTCTTCGCGGCCGCGTGCGCGGCCAGCACCCCGGCGACGTACCCGCCGAAGGCGACTCCGGGGTATCCGCAGAGGCGGTCCGGAACCGTGATCGTCTCGAAGTCGGTCATGAGCGATACCTCATCACACGCGCCGGGGGCGGCGGCAGAGCGGCAACCTTTGCCGCAGCGCGTTCGTCCTCCATTCTTGGACGGACGCGTGCACGGACGCGTGCAGGGTTTCGGAGGTGGCGGGATGGCTCAGCAGCCGTGGGGGCAGCAGTACCCGGTCCACCCGCCCGCGTCCCCGTACGGAGTCTCGCCCGCGCAGCCGGGGCAGGCCTGGCCGCCCGCGCAGGTCCCGCCGTCCGCGATGCGCGCCTCGCACACCGACCGCGACCGCACGGTGGACGTCCTCAAGGCCGCCTACGCCGAGGGCCGGCTCTCCCGCGAGGAGTACGGGCAGCGCTTCGACGCGGCCTCACAGGCGCAGACCTACGGCCAGCTCGCGCAGCTGGTGGCCGATCTGCCGGCCGGGCCGATGGCCGTCCCCTACGGTGCCGCCGGGCCGGCGGCACCGGCCCTCGCCGGGCACCCGGCACCGATGCCCGTCGCCGTCCCCGTCCCCATGCCGATGCCCATGCCGATGCCCGTGCCGGTGCGACGGGTCAACGGGATGGCGATCGCGTCACTCATCCTGGGGGTGCTGTGCCTGCCGACCCTCGGTATGGCCGCCCCCGGCGCCGTGATCACCGGCCACATCGCCAAGGCGCAGATCCGCGCCCGCGGAGAGGAGGGCGAGGCCCCGGCGACGCTCGGCCTGGCGCTCGGCTGGCTGGCGATGGGCGGCTGGATGCTGCTCTTCGTCCTGGCGGGCTTCGGCACGCTCGGCTGAGCCGGCCGCGGAGACGCCGCCTCCGGGCCCGCCGCCCCTCCCGGGCGGCCCGATAGTATGCCCGGCAGCGAAAGTCGGTACGCCTGGCACTGAAGGCCGGAACCTCCCGCACCGTCATCCCCGGCCCGCCGCCCGCCCCAGGGCACCGGACCGGCGGGCGCGGACGCAGGGCGCGGACGCCGGGCCGAGGCTTGCCGCGCCACGACGACCGGCCGCCCGGCCGAGTACCGACCAGCAGTAGGGACACCGTCAGTGACAGTCAGCACCGAGGGGGCTGCGGACGTGCGTCCGGGCGCCCCGAGCGGACCGGCCGCCGGGCACGCCCCCGCACCCACGGACCCCGGCCGGGGGCGCGGCCCGCGCACCCGCGGCGGCCTCCTGCTGCTGGAAGCCGCCGTGGCCTTCGGCGCAGCCCTGGTCCTGCCGGTGCTGGCGCGCAGCTTCAAGCTCGACCCGTTGAACCGGATCGCCCAGGTCAGCGGCCTCGCCGCGCTCCAGCTGCGGTTCGCCCTGCTCGGGCTGCTGCTCGTCGCCGCGGTGGTCCTCGCGATGCGGCTCCGCCGCGGCCGCCACTTCGACCTGGCCACCCGGCTCGCCTCCGCCGGCATCGCCGGCCTGGCCAGCGGTTTCGTCGCCGCGGGCGCGGTGATCGCCCTGCTGGGCACGCCGTGGCCGATGTTCGGCCTCAACGGCGACAGCGGCCGCATCGTCGAGTGGGCCCACGCCGTTGCCAACGGCCGGCCCTCCGGCTCGCCCGTCTACCCGCCGCTGCCCCTCTACACCCTCGGCTACTACGCCGAGTGGTTCCACGGCGGCAACACCGCGTACGCGTTCAAGGACCTCCAGATCCTCGGCACGGCCGCGTTCGGGCCGCTGGTCTACCTGGCCTGGCGCCTGCTGCTGAGCCCCGTCCGGGCGCTGGCCTTCGGCGTCGTCCCCGCCTTCGCGCTGATCGACTCCTACAAGCCGTACAGCCAGACGGTCCTGGTGCTGCTGGTGCCGGTGCTGGTGGCGATGGTGGTGTCCCTGCGCCGCAGCGGAACCGAGGGCTG
Source organism: Streptomyces sp. NPDC043854 (assembly GCF_056436005.1). Lineage (NCBI taxonomy): Bacteria > Bacillati > Actinomycetota > Actinomycetes > Kitasatosporales > Streptomycetaceae > Streptomyces > Streptomyces sp. NPDC043854. The sequence goes on along the minus strand of NZ_JBWKDK010000017.1, from coordinate 91,415 downwards.
GCGGCCGGTGCTGGCAAAGGGCGCCGGGTTCGGCGCCGTCCTGGGCGTGCTCTTCCTCGCCTACTCGGGCTGGTTCCTGTGGAGCGCGGCCGGTGTGTTCTTCGCCGCCCTGCTGTACTTCCCGTGGCGGACCGGGCCGGCCAAGGGCGCGGCGTTCATGGGCGCCGCCCTGGGCGCCTTCCTGGTGGTGGCCGGACGCTACCTGGTGGTCATGCTGGTCGAGGGGCAGACCACCAAGGACTACAACTTCCGCTTCGACAACTTCACCGACCCGGCCTACTACCTGATGTGGCGCACCGACATGCCGGGCAAGGTGGGCGACTGGCCGCCGCCCGGGGAGTTCGGCGGGGTCGGCCTGTTCGCGCTGGTGACGTTCCTCTGCCTGGGCGCGGCGATCTGGCTGGGCCTGCGCAAGCCGCTGGTGGTCACCATCGCCGCGATGTTCATCAGCGCCTGGGTGATGCGCATGTACATCGCCTCGCACATGTACGAGACGCAGACCGTCCAGCTGTACACCCGCACCAACAACCAGCTGCTCTACTGCGGGCTGATCCTGTGTGCGCTGGTGGCCCACCTGGTGTCGCTGCGACTGGCGGAGCGGCGCCCCGCTTCCGCCTCTGCCTCCGCCTCCGCTCCTGCTGCCGTGGAGGCGGTCGGCGGCCCGGCCGGCAGCACGTCCGGCTCCGGCTTCCCCGGCCGGGAGGGCGCGGTGATCGGGACGCTGTGCGCGCTCCTGCTGCTGCTCGGTACGGCCTCCTCGTCGATGTCCGACCGCTACATGCCCGCGCAGGACGGCACGTACCGGATCCTGCCGTGGGTGTCGCACACCATCCGGATGCAGGACGGGACCTGCCCGAAGTTCGCGCCCAAGGGCGAGTGCTCCAAAGACGGCGACCAGGGCTGGCTGAGCTACATCCGATGACCAGAGGGAACCGATGATCTCCGCACTGACGCGGGCGGCCGACCGGGCGGCCCGGACCCCCAAGCGGCTCTGGGCCATTGCCTTCGCGCTGTTCTTCGCCCTGTCGGCCTCCTGGTCGGTGGCCACCCCGCTCGGCGGCTCCCCCGACGAGCACGCGCACTTCATCCGTGCCGCGGCCGTCGCCCGGGGCCAGCTGGGCGGCCCCGAGGTGATGGTCCCGCACATGGTGGCGGGCATCGAGGGGAAGTTCGCCGAGACCGGGGTGCGGCTTCCGCAGTGGTACGGGCAGCTCCCGAAGCAGCACGAGTGCTACGCCTGGAAGGAGGGCACGCCCGCGTCCTGCGCACCAGCCATCGGGCACTCCGAGAAGACCGTCCAGGTCACCACCGCGGCCGGCCGCTACCACCCGGCCTACTACCTGGTGACGGGCTGGCCGAGCCTGCTGGTGAAGGGGCCGCACGGGCTGTACCTGATGCGGCTGGCCTCGGCGGCGCTCTGCTCCGCCCTGCTGGCCAGCGCGGTGGTCACGGCCGCGGAGTGGCGGCGCCGCTCGGTGGTGCTGCTCGGCGTGTTCGCCGCGGCCACACCCATGGCCCTGTACATGGGGGGCATGGTCAACCCGAGCGGCGGCGAGATCGCCGCCGGAATCCTGGTGTGGACGGCCCTGCTGTCCGTCCTCATGTCCCCCGACGCACGGCTGCTGAACCGGCGGCTCGCCCGGGTCGGCATCGGCGGCCTGGTGCTGATCAACATCCGTCCGCTCGGCCTGATCTGGTTCGCCGGCGCGGTCTTCTTCGCCCTGTTCCTCCAGCAGCGGGGCGTCCTGGGCCAGGTGCTGCGCCGCAAGGCCCTGTGGCTGTGGACGGCGCTGCTCGGCGCGGCCACGGCCGGTGCGCTGCTGTGGGCGGGAGCCCACCCGGACAACTCGGTGATCAACACGCCCAAGACGCTCACCATGAAGGAGGCCGCGCGGCAGACCTTCGGCAACACCGAGACGTACGTCCACCAGATGCTCGGCTACTTCGGCTGGCTGGACACCCCGGCGCCGGCCTTCACCTGGCTGGTGTGGCTGGGCGTGCTCGCGGTGCTGACGGCGCTGGGGCTGGTGTACGGGCGGGGCCGCGACGTGGTGGCGCTGCTCGGCATGCTCGTGGCGATCGTGGTGGTGCCGGTGGTGGCGCAGACGCTCCAGGCGGAGAAGCTCGGCATGGTGTGGCAGGGCCGCTACCTGCTGCCCTTCGCCGTGGGCCTGCCGCTGATGGCCGTGATGACCGGTGCGAGCCGGTCGCCCGAGGAGGGCTTCCCCTGGCGCAGGCTGACCGGCTTCGCGGTGACCGGGCTGGCGCTCGCCGACGCGGCCGCGTTCTTCTGGACGCTGCGGCGCTTCGCGGTCGGCACCTCCGGCCCCTGGGTGCCGTTCGCGGCGCACTGGGCGCCGCCCGGCGGCTGGGTGCTGTGGACCGCGGTGTACACCGCCGCGGTGTTCGCGCTGGTGCTGCCCGCGCTGGCCCGGGACCGGGCTGCCGCCGCGCCGGAAGACCGTCCGCAGCCGGACGATGCCGCCGAGCCGTGGCAGCACCGCCCGAGGGTGCCGGCGGCCGGCTGAACCGGCCGACGGTCTGCCCGCGTGAACCCTGCCCGTCTGCCCGCCTGACCGGCGCGCCGCCCGCCGCGGGCGCCGTCAGGCGGTGATCTCGGCCGTCACCACCGTCGCCGTACGGTCGTCCGCCTCGGCGAGCAGGGCGCCGCCCGGGGCCCAGATCGCGGACCGCCCGCAGCCGGTCCACGGGCCGGCCGGGCCGACGTGGTTGGCGAGGACCACGTACAGGCCGTGTTCCTTCGCCAGCCCGGGGTGGACGGTCGCCCGCTCCTCGATCCCGCCGCCCGTCCCGTACAGGGAGGAGGCGAGGTGGACGCGGCAGCCGGCCGCCGCCGCGCGTCCGGCGAGCTCGGGGAAGTGGTTGTCGAAGCAGATGCCCAGCGAGAAGCGGATCCCGCCGAGCTCGAAGTGCCCGTCGCGGTCGCCCGCCGCGCAGACGGCCTGTTCCTGCCGGTACAGGTGCTGCTTGGCATACGTCGTGACGTGCCCGCCGTCCGCCCCGTAGACCAGCGTCGCGATGGCGGGCCGCGGGCCGCCGGTGCGCAGCGCGACGTTGACGGCGACGGCGGTGCCGGCGGACCGGAGCGGGTCGAGCCGGGGATCGTCCGGGTCGGCGATCCACAGGCCCGGGTCGGCGGCGAGGGCGGCCAACTCGTAGCCGGTGAGCGTGAACTCGGGGAACACCACGAGCCCGGCGCCCGTGTCCCGGGCCCGGGCGGCGAGGGCGGCGGCCCGTGCGGTGTTGCCGGGGACGTCGGCGGGTATGCAGGTCAGCTGCGCTGCGGCGATCTTCATGCGCCCAGGATGCCGGACCGCGGCCGACGGGTGGCCGGAAAGCGCCCTCGCAACCGGGCCGCAGACGGGGAGGGCCGTCAGCGCGGCGGCTCGGCGGCGGTCACCTGGCGGTGCGCCAGCTCGGCGAGGCGTGCCTGCCCGTCCCTGCCGGGGTGGAACCAGTCCCAGTGGCTCAACTGCTCGGCGGCGAAGGGGTACTGGAACACCGCGCCGCCGTCGTAGCGGCACAGCGCGTCCTTCGCGCAGACCTCGCGGAGCACCTCGTTGTACTCGACGACCCGCGCCCGCACCTGCTCCCGCCGGGCCGTCGCCGACGCCGCGGACGACAGCGGATCCGCGAGCATCGACTGGCAGATGCCCAGCTTCCACACCTGACGCACCATCGGGCTGTCCTTGCCCTGCTGCCACAGCCGCTGCAGGTCCGGCACGCTCGAGACGTACACCTGGGAGGCGGGCGAGGCAGCCCGCAGCGCGCCGAGGGCCTTCTCGAAGCCCGCCCGGAACTCCGCCACCGGGGTCATCGCCGAAGCCGACGGGCGGCACGCGTCGTTCGAGCCCACCATGACCGTGACCAGGCCGGGCTTGTGCTCGGCGGCCGAGGCGAGCTGTCCTTCCAGGTCCGCCATCCGCGAGCCGGTGACCGCGTGGTTCCAACTGCGCGCCGCCACCTGCGCGTCGCCGAGCAGCCGCGCGGCGAGCGAACGGACCCCGGGGTCGCTCCCGGTCGACCAGGAGACCTCCGGGCAGTCGGCCAGCACCGAACAGGCGTCGAAACCGCGGGTGATGGAGTCCCCGACGGCCGCGACCGACGCGGGCGCGGTGTTCCAGCGCGGCCCGGCCTGCGCGCCCCGCTCCCCCTGCTCCGGCGCGGCCGGTGCCTGACACCCGGTCAGCGTCCCGGCCAGCAGGGCCATGGCCGCCGCACCCGCGCCCGCGAGTGTGCGCCGCGTGCGGCGTCCGGGAGCGGTGGTGCGCATCGGGTGGTCCCCTCCTTGTCGCCCCGCGTCCTCACGGGGGCGTCCTGCTGAGTGAAAGCTCTGTGTTTGGCGGCCTCGGACCGACCGTACGACACACCATGACCCCTGCTGCACGGTAGCTTTTTCCCCGTGGCGTTTCGGCCGCAGACCCCGCAGCGCAATGTCGGATTGTTTCCGTTACATTGCATCACGTCACATACTGTCCGTTTTCTTGAGTTTATTCCCGACCTCGTCCCACACTGGAGGTCCCGGTGACGACACGTGGAGTCCTGTACGTGCATTCCGCACCGCGCGCGCTCTGCCCGCACGTGGAATGGGCTGTTGCGGGCGTGCTCGGGGTGCGGGTGAACCTCGACTGGATCCGGCAGCCCGCTTCTCCGGGCACCTGGAGAGCCGAGTTCTCCTGGCAGGGCGAGGAGGGCGCCGCGTCGAAGCTCGCCTCCGCGCTGCGCGGCTGGCACCTGCTGCGCTTCGAGGTGACCGCGGAACCCTGCGCCACCGCCGAGGGCGAGCGCTACAGCTCCACACCCGACCTCGGCATCTTCCACGCCGTCACCGGCCTGCACGGTGACATCCTGATCCCCGAGGACCGGCTGCGCGCCGCCCTCGCCCGCTCCGCACGCGGCGAGACCGACCTGGAAGCGGAGATCGCCCGGCTGCTCGGCAAGCCCTGGGACGACGAACTGGAGCCCTTCCGCTACGCCGGCGAGGGCGCGCCCGTGCGCTGGCTCCACCAGGTGGTGTAGCCGGCGTTGGGCGGGGCACGGGGCACGGCATGAGGCCCACCCGGGGATCCCGGGTGGGCCTCATGCGTACGGGGTGCTGCGTCCGCGGCGCGGAGCGGCGGACGGCGTCCCCTCGGGCTCAGATGCTGCGGAACGCCAGCGTGACGTTGTGGCCGCCGAAGCCGAACGAGTTGTTGATCGCGGCGATCGGGCCCTCGGCGGGCAGCTTGCGCGGCTCGCCGCGCACGATGTCCGCGGTGATGTCCTCGTCCAGCTCGTCGACGTTGATGGTCGGCGGGGCCGTCCGGTGGTAGACCGCCAGCACGGTCGCGACGGTCTCGATGCCGCCGGCGCCGCCCAGCAGGTGGCCGGTCATCGACTTGGTCGCGGAGATCGCGATGTGGTCGAGGTCGTCGCCCAGGACCTTGCGCAGGGCCTTCAGCTCGGCCGTGTCGCCCTGCGGGGTCGACGTGGCGTGCGCGTTGACGTGGACCAGCTCGGCCGGGTTCAGGCCGGTGTTGTCGAGCAGGTTCTGCACGGCGGCGGCGACACCGCGGCCGGTCGGCTCCGGCTGCGCGATGTGGTGGCTGTCCGCGGACAGGCCCTGTCCCAGCACCTCGCAGTAGACGCGGGCGCCGCGCGCGGCGGCGTGCTCCGCGGACTCCAGCACCACGACGCCCGCGCCCTCGCCGAGGACGAAGCCGTCACGGTCCTTGTCGTACGGGCGGGAGGCCTGCTGAGGGTTCTCGTTGTTCTTGGACATCGCCATCATGTTGGCGAACGCGGCGATCGGCAGCGGGTGGATGGCCGCCTCGGTGCCGCCCGCGACGACCACGTCGGCGCGGCCGGTGCGGATCATCTCGACGGCGTAGCCGATGGCCTCGGCGCCGGAGGCGCAGGCGCTGACCGGGGTGTGCACGCCCGCCTGGGCGTTGACCTCCAGGCCGACGTTGGCCGACGGGCCGTTCGGCATGAGCATGGGGACGGTGTGCGGGGAGACCCGGCGCACACCCTTTTCCTTCAGCACGTCGTACTGGTCGAGCAGGGTGGTGACACCGCCGATACCGGAGGCGATCACGGTGCCCAGGCGCTCCGGCGCGACGGACTCGTCCTCGCCCGCCGGGGCCTTGTAGCCGGCGTCGGCCCAGGCCTCGCGGGCCGCGATGACGGCGAACTGGGCCGAGCGGTCCAGCTTGCGCGCCAGCGGCTTCGGGAGGACCTCGCTCGGGTCGACGGCGACCGGGGCGGCAATACGGACCGGGAGTTCGGCGAAGCGCTCGCCCTCCAGGGGCTTGACGCCGGAACGGCCGGCGAGCAGACCTTCCCAGGTCGAAGCGCTGTCGCCACCCAGCGGAGTGGTTGCGCCGATACCGGTGACGACCACGGTGCGATTGGTCGGGCTCACAGGAATTCTTTCTCCACGTCTCAGGGGGTGCTGAATTGTCACGGCGCCACCGCCGGGTGGCGACAAACGCTCGTCAGGCTCAGGCCTGGTGCTTCAGGATGTAGTCGGCAGCGTCACCGACGGTCCGGAGGCCCTTGACGTCCTCGTCCGGGATCTTGACGTCGAAGCGCTCTTCGGCGGCGACGACGACCTCGACCATGGAGAGGGAGTCGACGTCCAGGTCGTCGGTGAACGACTTGTCGACCTCGACGTCCTCGACCGGGATACCGGCGATCTCGTTGACGATCTCCGCCAGACCCTCGACGATCTCTTCCTGCGTGGCGGCCATGTGGCGCTCCTTCTGTAGCTGACTGCGGTGAAACAGGCCGGGAGTGGTTCCGGGCCCTAGGGGAGGGTAACGACCGTCGCGGCGTAGACGAGCCCCGCCCCGAAGCCGATGACGAGCGCGGTGTCGCCGCTCTTCGCCGCTCCGGTCGCCAGGAGCCGCTCCATTGCGAGCGGGATCGAGGCGGCCGAGGTGTTGCCGGTGGTCTCCACGTCACGGGCGACCGTGACGTGCTCCGGCAGCTTGAGGGTCTTCACCATCGAGTCGATGATCCGCATGTTGGCCTGGTGCGGGATGAAGACGTCCAGGTCGTCCGCGGTGATCCCGGCGGCGTCGAGCGCCTGCTGGGCCACCTTGGCCATCTCGAAGACGGCCCAGCGGAACACCGCCTGGCCCTCCTGCGTGATGGCCGGGAACTTCTCGCCGGCGTCCCGGCCGAGGTACTCGTCCCACGGCACGGTCTGCTTGATCGTCTCGGACTTGTCGCCCTCCGAACCCCACACCGTGGGGCCTATGGCCGGCACGTCCGAGGGGCCGACGACCACGGCTCCGGCGCCGTCACCGAACAGGAAGGCCGTCGCGCGGTCCTCCGGGTCGGTCAGGTCCGACAGCCGCTCCACGCCGATGACCAGCACGTACTGCGCCGAGCCCTCGATGACGAGGCCCTTGGCGAGGGTCAGGCCGTAGCCGAAGCCGGCGCAGCCCGCCGAGATGTCGAACGCGGCCGGCTTGACGGCACCGATCCGGTGCGCGATCTCGGTCGCGACCGCCGGGGTCTGCCGGAAGTGCGAGACCGTCGAGACGATCACGGCGCCGATCTGCTCGGGGGAGATCCCGGCGTCGGCCAGCGCCTTGCCGGAGGCCTCCACCGACATCGCGGCGACCGTCTCCTCGGGCGAGGCCCAGTGCCGGCTCGAGATGCCCGAGCGGGAGCGGATCCACTCGTCGGAGGAGTCGATCTTCTCCAGGATGACGTCGTTGGGGACCACCCGGGCCGGACGGTAGCCGCCGACGCCGATGATGCGGGCGTACGGGGAGCCCTGGGCAGGCTTGATCTTCGACATGCTGTGGGGGCTCCTTCTGTCAGGCCGAGTGCTCGGCGATGAGCGCCGCGGCCTTGGCGAGGTCGTCCGGGGTCTTCAGGGCCACGTTCGGCACGCCCTTGAGCGCACGCTTGGCCAGACCCGTCAGGGTGCCGCCCGGGCTGAGCTCGATGATCCCGGTGACGCCGAGTTCGGCGAACGTCTCCATGCACAGGTCCCAGCGGACCGGGTTCGCGACCTGGCCCACCAGTCGGGCGACGACCTCGGCGCCCGAGGTGACGACCTGGCCGTCCTTGTTCGAGACGTACTTCAGCTCCGGGTCGGCAGGGGCGAGGGCCTGCGCGGCCCGGTCCAGCGTCACGACGGCGGGAGCCATGTGGTGCGTGTGGAAGGCGCCCGCGACCTGCAGCGCAACGACCTTCATCGAGCCCTCGGGCTTGTCGGCGACCAGCGCGTCGACCTGCTCCTTGGTGCCGGCGGCCACGATCTGGCCCGCGCCGTTGATGTTGGCCGGGGTCAGACCCAGCTTCTCCAGGTGCGCGACGACCACGTCGCGCTCGCCGCCCAGCACCGCGGCCATGCCGGTCTCGGTGACCGCGGCGGCCTCGGCCATCGCCAGACCCCGGGTCCGTACGAGCGACAGCGCGTCGGCGTCCGAGAGCACACCTGCGTACGCGGCGGCGGTGATCTCGCCGACACTGTGGCCCGCGACGGCACCGAAGGCCGTACGGGAGCCCAGCTCCGAGGCGGCCAGCAGGCCCGCGGCGACCAGCAGCGGCTGGGCCACGGCCGTGTCGCGGATCTCGTCCGCATCCGCCTTCGTGCCGTAGTGGGCAAGGTCGAGCCCGATGGCCTCCGACCACGCGGCGACGCGGTCAGCGGCGCCGGGCAGTTCGAGCCAGGGGGTCAGGAAGCCGGGCGTCTGTGCGCCTTGGCCGGGAGCGACGAGTACGAGCACCCTCACACTCTCTCTTGTCGAGGGTCCCAGCCGCCCGTGGGGACAGGGACCAAGAACCGTCAGGGTAATTGTTGAAGTCCGACAAAAGTCTAGGACTGCTGATCGTTGTCAGCCAGACGCCCGAGGATCAGGGCGATCCGCAGCGTGAACGCCGAGCGGACATCGGAAGGCGACCAACCGGTGACGTCGGTCACACGTCGGAGCCGGTAGCGCACCGTGTTCGGGTGCACGAACAGCATCCGCGCCGCCCCCTCCAGACTGCTCGCCTGCTCCAGGTACACGCTCAGCGTCTCCAGCAGCGCCGACCCCGCCTCCTCCAGCGGTCTGTAGATCTCCTCCACCAGCTGCTCCCGGGCAGAGGGATCCGAGGCGATCGCGCGCTCCGGCAGGAGATCGTCCGCGAGCACCGGCCGCGGGGCGTCCTGCCAGGCCGAGCAGGCCTTCAGGCCGGCCGCCGCCGCCTGCGCGGACTTCGTCGCGTTCAGCAGGTCCGCGACCACCGGGCCGGCGACCACCGGACCCGCCGCGAACGGCCCGATCAGCGACTTCGCCACCTGGAGCGGGTTGTCGCTGCCGCCCGCGATCACCACCAGGCGGTCGCCGAGCACACCGGTGAGCACTTGGAGCTTGTGGTGCCGGGCCGCCCGCCGGATCGCCTCGACCGTCAGCTCGCTGTCGCCCTCCGGCGCGGTGCCGAGCACCACGCACACGTGCTCCGGCGAGTTCCAGCCGAGGGCCGCGGCCCGGGACAGCGCGCCCTCGTCGGCTTCCCCGGACAGCACCGCGTTCACCACCAGGGACTCCAGCCGGGCGTCCCACGCCCCGCGCGCCTCGGCGGCCTGCGCGTACACCTGGGCCGTCGCGAAGGCGATCTCCCGGGCGTACACCAGCAGTGCCTCGCGCAGGATCGACTCGTCGCCCGGGGCCGCCACCTCCTCGATCGCGGCCTCCATGACCTCGATCGTGGTGCGGACCATCTCGACGGTCTGGCGCAGCGTGATCGCCCGGGTCAGCTCGCGCGGAGCCGTCCCGAACACGTCGGTGGAGATCGCCTGCGGGGTCTCCGGGTGCCGGAACCACTCGGTGAACGCGGCGATGCCGGCCTGGGCGACCAGGCCGATCCAGGACCGGTTCTCCGGGGGCATCGCCCGGTACCACGGCAGGGTCTCGTCCATGCGCGCGATCGCGTTGGCGGCGAGCCGGCCGGAGGACTTCTCCAGTCGGCGCAGCGTCGCGGCATGCGGATGGGCGGCAGCGGGATGCGCGGGGGAATGCTCACGTTCGGGTTGGGGCACGGGACAAGACTGCCTTATCGGGACGGCGGCGCGGAGTGCGCCCTCACACGCAAGGTCTACCGTGGGCCCATGATTGATGTACGCCGCGGTGCCGACCGGTACCGGGGAGGGGACCCCGCAGCGGGGATCACCACCCGGCACGCCTTCTCCTTCGGCGGCTTCTACGACCCGGACAACCTGCGCTTCGGCCCGGTCCTGGCCTGCAACGAGGAGGCCCTCGCCCCGGGCGCCGGGTTCGACGAGCACCCGCACAGCCACACCGAGATCGTCACCTGGGTCGTCGAGGGTGAGCTGACGCACAAGGGCAGCACCGGCGAGGAGGCCGTGGTCCGCCCCGGCGACGTGCAGCACTTCGGCGCCGGATCCGGTGCCCGGCACATCGAACGCAACGACGGCGCCGAGCCGCTGCGCTTCGTGCAGACCTGGCTCGCGCCGCTGGCCCCCGGCGGGGAGCCCGCGTACCGGCTCGTCCGCGGCCTCGGCGACGACACCCCGTACCGGGTCCCCGCGGCCGGGGCCGTCCTGCACGTGCGGCGGCCGGGCGCCGGGGAGCACGTCTCCGTCCCCGCCGCCGAGCGGGTCTACCTGCACGTGGTGCACGGCGACCTGCGGCTGGACGGGGTGGAGCTCGGGCCCGGGGACTCGGCCCGGATCACCGGCGAGGAGGGCCTTCAGGCCGTGGCGGGGTCCCCGGGGGAGCTGCTGATCTGGGAGCTCCCGTAGCTCAGCGGCGGATCTCGAGGCCGCGCGCCGCCACCACGCCGTCCGTGAACGGGGGCCAGGCCTCCACGGCCCACGGGCCGAAGGGGCGGTCCGTGAGCACGACGCACGCGGCCCGCAGCTCCGGGTCCACCCACAGGAAGGTGCCGGCCTGGCCGAAGTGGCCGAAGGTGCGCGGCGAGGAGGAGGCGCCCGTCCAGTGGGGGCTCTTGGTGCCGCGGATCTCCAGGCCGAGCCCGAAGTCGTTGGGGGACTGGTGCCCGTACCCGGGGAGCACGCCCTTCAGGCCGGGGTGGACGACGGTGGTGGCCTCGGCGACGGTGCGCACGTCGAGCAGGCGGGGGGCCTGGAGCTCGGCGGCGAAGCGGACGAGGTCGGACACGGTGGAGACGCCGTCCTTGGCGGGGGAGCCCTCCAGGGTGGTCGAGGCCATGCCGAGCGGCTCGAACACGGCCTGGTGCACGTACTCGGCGAAGGGGATGCCGGTGGCCTTGGTGATGTGGTCGCCGAGCACCTCGAAGCCGGCGTTCGAGTACAGCCGACGGGTTCCGGGCGGGGCCATGACGCGGTGCTCGTCGAAGGCCAGGCCGCTGGTGTGCGCGAGCAGGTGACGGACCGTCGAACCCTCCGGGCCCGCGGGCTCGTCCAGCTCGATCGCCCCCTCCTCGTACGCGACGAGGGCGGCGTACGCCGCGAGCGGCTTGGTCACCGAGGCCAGGGCGAACCGGTGGTCGACGGGCCCGTGGGAGGCCGCGAGGCTCCCGTCGGCGCGTACGACGGCCGCCGCCGCGGTCGGTACCGGCCAGTTCTCGATGGCCTCCAGGCCGTACGGGGTGTCCATGCTGTCCATGCCGCCGAGCCTACTTGCTTGGAGTGCACTCAAGGGTTCTAGCGTGGTCGCCATGAGCCTGACAGGGACGCAGACGCGGTACACGATCAGCGAGGTCGAGACCCTGACCGGCCTGAGCCAGCACACCCTGCGCTGGTACGAGCGGATCGGCCTGATGCCGCACGTGGACCGGTCCCACTCGGGGCAGCGGCGCTTCAGCGACGCCGACCTGAGGTGGCTGTCCTTCGTGGGCAAGCTGCGTGCCACCGGGATGTCGGTGGCCGACATGGTCACCTACGCCGAACTGGTCCGCGAGGGCGAGCACACCGTCGACCGGCGGCGCGAGCTGCTGGAGCGGACCCGGCACGAGGTGCGGGCGCGGATCACGGAACTGACCGACGCGCTCGCCGTACTGGACTTCAAGATCGATCTTTATACGGGGAAGGCTGCACGCCAGTGACGCAGAACACCACAACAATCGAGCAGGTCGAACTCGGCAAGGGCGGCCCGCGGGTCGGCATCCAGGGCCTCGGCTGCATGGGCATGAGCGAGTTCTACGGGGAGACGGACGAGGCGGCGGCGCGCGCGACGCTCCGGGCGGCGCTGGATGCCGGGGTCACCCTCTTCGACACCGCGGACATCTACGGGCGGGGCCGGAACGAGGAGTTCATCGCGCCGTTCGCCGCCGCGCACCGCGAGGAGATCACCCTTGCCACCAAGTTCGGCATCGAGCGCACCGACGACCCCCACCACCGGGGCGTACGCAACGACCGGGCGTACCTCCGCAGGGCGGTGGAGGACAGCCTCCGGCGGCTCGGGACCGAGGTGATCGACCTGTACTACATGCACCGCCACGACCCGTCGGTGCCGTTCGCCGAGTCGGTGGGCGCCATGGCGGAGCTGGTGCAGGAGGGCAAGGTGCGCCACCTGGGGCTCAGCGAGGTGACCGGGGCGGAGCTGCGGGAGGCGTACGCGGTGCACCCGATCGCGGCCCTCCAGTCGGAGTGGTCCCTGTTCAGCCGTGACGTGGAGCGCAGCGCGGTGGCCGCGGCCGCGGAGCTGGGCGTGGCCTTCGTGCCGTACTCCCCGCTCGGCCGCGGCTTCCTGACCGGCGCGTATTCGGATGCGGCGGAGCTGTCCGAGGGCGACTTCCGCCTCTTCCAGCCGCGGTTCACCGGCGACAACGCCAAGGCCAACGCCGCGCTGCTGGAGCCGGTGCGGCAGGTCGCGCGGGCCCACGGGGCCACCCCGGCGCAGATCGCGCTGGCCTGGGTGCAGCAGCGGGCGCAGGTGCACGGGCTGACGGTGGTCCCGATCCCGGGCACCCGCAAGCCGGAGCGGCTCGCGGAGAACACCGCCGCGACCCGGATCACGCTGACGGAGCCGGAGCTGGCCCTGCTGGAGCCGATCGCCGGGCAGGTCGCGGGGGACCGCTACCCGGACATGGCCTTCACCTCGGCGGCCCGCGAGGGGTAGGCGCTGCCAGGGGGCGGGCGCCAAGGGGTGTGCGCTACGTCCCGGGGAGGCCGTCGGAGAAACGATCCCGCAGCGCGGAGTACTCCGCGTCCGTCAGCAGGCCCGCGCTGTGCAGCTCGCTCAGGTGGTGCAGGCGCTCGTCCGTGCGCGGCGGCGGGACCGAGGCGACCGGGGTGCGCACGCGCAGAGCGGCGAGCACGGCCGCGGCGAACGGCAGCGACTCGTGCACGGCCCCGTACCCGGTGCCGAACACGGCGGTGGCGAGGTCGTGGTCCGGCCGCGGGTCGGCCTCGGTGTCGTCGCGGCGTATGAGCCGCAGATGACCGCCCGGCCCCTCCGGCGAACGCCATTCGATTCCGGCCAGCTCCGACAGCGGGTAACGCTGGTCGCCCGCCTTCCACTTGGTGCCGGTGGCGCCCGTACGCGACCACTGGAAGCTGACGGCCGAGCCGTCGAAGCCCACGCGCGCGTCGTACGCCTTCAGCTGGAGCGGCGGCTCCGCCACCGGCACCAGGAAGCGCTCGGCCGGCTCGTCCGCCTCGGGACCCAGCCGCTCGCGCAGCCGGTCGGCGAACTCCCGGGCCTGCGCGGCCCGGTCACCCGGCACCACCAGGCGGTACGGGTCGCAGACCGCGCGCAGCTGTCCTGCGGCGGCCTCCACCAGCGGATCCGAGCCCGGTCTCGGAACGGCCTCCAGCACCACCGCGTCCCGTCTGCCCGTGGACGGGCGGGCGGTGAGGTCCACCGCGGACAGCGCCTCGAAGGGGATCCGCCGCGCCCCGAGGGCATTCCAAAGCCTTGGCGTTCGCATCCCCCGTGTGAAGCGGATGAGCACCGAGTCCGAGTCGAACTCCCAGGCGGCATGATTTCCGGCCAGTACGTCACCCATGCGGCACATGGTAAAGGGACACGCCCCTGTGCGTCCCCCTCGGAGCAGAGCCCGATTTCCGGGGCTCTACGCGTGTCAGTCCGCGTCTGCCCCGGAAATTCCGCGGCGGCAGGCATCGTCCCCGGTCGCACAGACAACGGAGTCGAAGGTGCCGGTTCCGATTTTGGCGAAGTTGTCCAAGGAGCCCGTGCCCGGCTCGAAATAGCCGGTGTGCCGCTTGGCCCCGGCCGACGACAGCAGCCGCGCGCCGAACTCCGGCGACACCGGGTCCGCGCCGTGCCCCAGACCGCCGACCTCCAGGTGCGGCACGTCCGCGATCCAGTCCCCGGAGTCCCGGGTGGCCCACACCCGCGCGGAGGTGTCCAGTTCGGCCACCGAGCCCGCGCGCATTCCCGGGCTGCCCGCCACGACGACGTCCGTCACCCGGTCGGGCAGTGCGTGCGCGGCGACCCCGCACACCACCGATCCGTAGCTGTGGCAGAACAGCGCCACGCTCGCGTCCCCCGGCAGCGACGCCGTGAGGGCCTCCAGCCGTACCGCGCCGTCCAGGGCCATCCGGCCGGTGGCCGCGTCCATGCCCACCCCGGACGGGGCGGTGTAGTCGGCCCAGGCGACCACCGCGGTCCGGCTGCCCGGAGCCGCGGCGCGCTCGGCCGCGTACAGGGACTGGGCCATGCCGACCGGGGCGGTCAGCCGGCGCTGCGTGCGCTCGAAGGTGAGGACGTCGGTGTCCACGCCGGGGACGATCACCGAGACCCGCTCGGCCCGGTCGAGGTCGCCGAAGACCTCGGCGACGCGGCCGCCGCCGGTGGGGTTGAAGGCGAGGATCTGCCGGCCGGGTTCGGCGAGGGAGGCGAAGCGGTGGGCGCGCCGGCCGGCCGTGTCGCGGTCGGCCGGGGTCAGGCTGACGTCGCGGCTGCGGGCCTGCTCGGCCTTCTCGGCCAGTCCGAGGGCGCGCAGGTTGGCGCGGTAGCGCAGGGCGGCGGGCGCCCCGTCGAGGTTGCCGACGACGAAGGGGTGGGCGTCGGCGAGCCGGGCCCGCTGGCCGGGGTCGATGCCGGCGAAGAACCGGGCCACCGTGCGGACGGGGGCGTCGGCGGCCGGCACCGGCCGGCCGTCGATGCGGGCCGAGGACCAGGCGGCGAGGGCGGCGGCCCGCAGCGAGGTCCCGGCATCGGGCCGGTGCACGGTGGTCCAGCCGGTGGTCGCCAGCATGATGAAGACGACCGCCAGCGCGAGCAGGGTGCGCAGGACGGCAGGGCGCGGATCGGCGCCGACGGCGGTGGGGTGGGCGGGGCCGGGCAGGTTCACTGGGACCAGCGTATGAGATCCGGAACCGGCCCCGAGGCACAGGGTGATGGGGACCACGGGTGAGCCGGGACACGGTGACGGGGCTCACGGTGACGGGGCTCACGGTGACCGGGTTCACGGTGACCAGGATCACAACAGCCGGGATCACGGCGACCCCCGCTCGCGCTGACCCGGTGTCAGCGCCAGTCCGCGGCGAGCGCCGGGCCGATCTGGTCGAGGTACGCGTCGGTCATGTCCCGCAGCACGGCGACGCTGGCGTCCCCGCGCTGCCCCCACAGCCGTCCGGTGACCCGCATCACACCGGAGAACGCGGCGACGGCCACCCGGGGGCGCGGGTCGGCGTCCACGTCGAGGCCCTCACGCTCCGCGATCAGCCGGGCCAGGTGCTCCTCCAGCTCGGTGCAGCGGCGCAGGTGGACGGCGAGCAGCGCCGGGGTCGACTCGATGAGCTGGTAGGTGCGCATGTAGAGGTCGAGCGGAACCACCTCGGACAGGGCCTCGCCGAGGGTGTCCCAGGCGTCGCGCGCGGCGCCGCGCAGAGCCGTGAGGGGCCCCTCGGCGGCCGGACGGGCCCGCAGCGCGGCGAGGAGGTGCGATTCGGCCAGGTCCTGGGCGGCGAAGGCTACCTCCTCCTTGTTGGCGAAATAGCGGAAGAAGGTGCGCTGGGAGACGTCCACGGCGTCGGTGATCTCGTCGACGGTGGTCTGCTCGTACCCCTGCGAGACGAAGAGGAGGAGGGCGGCGCGCAGCAGCGCGTCCCGGGTGCGCTGCTTCTTGCGCTCGCGCAGTCCGGGCGCCGGCGCCGGCCGCTCGTCGGTCATCACCGCGGGAGTCCTCTCAAGGGTGGTTCGGGCTGGGTCCCGGCTGGTCCGAGCGCGGGGCTCGAGGGAGTCCAACGCGCGGGCCGTGCATCCGATCTGACGCAGAGTGAGCGGTCAGAGTACCTGTGACGGACCTGACAGCCACTGCCTCGTTAAGCCGTTTGTGAAGTGTCAGTCGCTGTCACTAGCCTGTTCGCATGACTCATCAGATCACCGTCGACGGCCACGACGGCGGGGCGCCCGTCGACGGCCGGATACCCGTCAAGGAGCCGGGCGGAGCTCCGGCCCGCTCGGGGCTGCGCGGCCATCCGTGGTTAACCCTCTTCGCCGTTGCCATCGGCGTCATGATGGTCACCCTGGACGGCACGATCGTCGCCGTCGCCAATCCCGAGATCCAGAAGGACCTCGGCGCCTCGCTCTCCGACGTCCAGTGGATAACCAACGGCTACCTGCTGGCGCTCGCCGTCTCCCTCATCACCGCCGGCAAGCTCGGCGACCGCTTCGGCCACCGCCAGACCTTCCTCCTCGGCATCATCGGCTTCGCCGGCGCCTCCGCCGCGATCGGCCTGTCCTCCGGCGTCGAGTTCCTCATCGGCTTCCGCGTGGCCCAGGGCCTGTTCGGCGCCCTGCTGATGCCCGCCGCGCTCGGCCTGCTGCGCGCCACCTTCCCCGCCGAGAAGCTCAACATGGCCATCGGGATCTGGGGCATGGTCATCGGCGCCTCGACCGCCGGCGGACCCATCGTCGGCGGCCTGCTCGTCGAGCACGTCAGCTGGCAGTCCGTCTTCTTCGTCAACGTGCCCGTGGGCATCATCGCCCTGGCCTTCGGCCTGGTCATCCTGCTCGACCACCGCGCCGAGAATGCCCCGCGCTCCTTCGACATCCCCGGCATCGTGCTGCTGTCGGTCGCGATGTTCTCCCTGATCTGGGCGCTGATCAAGGCTTCGGAATGGGGCTGGGGCGACAGCCTGACCCTGCTGTTCCTCGGCGGGTCCGTGGTCTGCTTCGTGCTCTTCGCCGTCTGGGAGAGCAGGGCCGACGAGCCGCTGATCCCGCTGGGGATGTTCCGCTCGCTGCCGCTGTCCGCGGGCACCGTGCTGATGGTGCTGATGGCGTTCGCCTTCATGGGCGGCCTGTTCTTCGTCACCTTCTACCTTCAGAACGTGCACGGCATGAGCCCCGTCGACAGCGGCCTGCACCTGCTGCCGCTGACCGGCATGATGATCGTCGGCTCGCCGCTGGCCGGCGCCGCCATCACCGCGGTCGGCCCGCGCATCCCGCTCGTCGCCGGCATGGTCGCCACCGCCGGCGCCTGCTTCGGGCTGTCCCGGCTCACCCCCGGCACCGGCACCCTCGAGATGTCGCTGTGGTTCTGCCTCCTCGGCGTGGGCCTCGCCCCCGTCATGGTCGGCGCCACCGAGGTCATCGTCGGCAACGCCCCGCTGGAGCTCTCCGGTGTGGCCGGCGGGCTCCAGCAGGCCGCCATGCAGGTCGGCGGCAGCCTCGGCACCGCCGTCCTCGGCGCGGTCATGGCCCGTACGGTCAGTGGCTCGTTCGGGGACAACTGGCGGGCCGCGGAGCTGCCGCCGCTCGCCCCGGAGCAGCAGGCCCTCGTCGAGAGGGGGGTCCAGGTCGGCATCGCACCGGTCCCGCAGGACGCGCCGCCGCCCGTCGCCGACGCCATCACCACGGTGGCGCACGACACCTTCGTGTCCGGCATGAGCGCCGCGTTCACCGTGGCCGGCGTCGTCGCGGTCCTCGCCGCGGTCGTGGCCTGCTTCACCAAGCGCGGTGAGAACGCGGGGGCGGGGGCGGGCGCGGCCCACGTCTGAGCCCGGAGCCCCCGCCGCCGCCCCGGCGGCCGCTCGGGCCGCTCGGGCGTCAACCCGCTGTGCTCCACAGCCCCGCCGGACGGTTCCGGCGGGGCTGTCGCCTATCCGGGTGGACCCGCCCGCACCCCCTTCCGCCCGCCCGTCCGCGCAGGTCAGCGTGGTGGCCGAGCTGCTTCGGAACCGGTCCGGGGCGGCACGTCCACAAGGAGTTGACCCATCATGCGTACGAGTTCCCCCGCAGGTGCCACGCCCGCCCGCGCCGCCCGCGCCTGCACCACGGCCCGTACGGCTCGTACGGCCACGGCGCGCGCCGCCTCCGGACGCGTCCACGCGGCCCTGGCCGCGGCCGCCCTGGTGCTGGCCGCCCTCCTGCCCGGCGGGTCCGGCACCGCGCACGCCGCACCCGCCGCACCCGGCGGGCCCGCCGCGGGCCCGCCGCCGAGGAAGGCGGTGCCCTGCGCGACCGGGCAGCTGTGCCTGTGGGCGCGGCCCGAGTTCAAGGGCCAGCGGCACACCCACGAGCTGAGCGGCCTGGACGTCAACAGCTGCACCGCGCTGCCCGCCGGGACCAGCGCCCAGTCCCTCGTCAACCGCACCGGGCGGCCGGTGACCACCTACCAGTCGGCCGAGTGCGCCGAGACGGGCGAGTTCCAGACCTACCCCGGCGACGGAGTCCAGCTCCCCGAGTCGCCCTACCTGGTGCGCGCCTTCAAGGTGTGGGAAAGCTAGCGGACCCCGCCACCGGGGCCGCCGCGGACACCGGGGCTGCCTCGGTGGCCGGGCCGGAAACCCGGGCTGCCGGCCCCGGCGCGGTCCCGCCCAGCCGGGCGACCTCGGCTCTCAGGGCCCGTACCTCTGCTGCCAGCTCGGCGATGGCCGCGGTCTGCTCCCGCTCGGCCTGGTCGTCGAACTCGAAGCGGGCGATGAACCAGGCCGCGATGTTCGCGGTGACCACACCGAGCAGGGCGATCCCGGCCAGCATCAGCCCCACCGCGAGCACCCGGCCGAGCCCGGTGGTGGGGGAGTGGTCGCCGTACCCCACGGTGGTCATCGTGGTGAAGCTCCACCACACGGCGTCGCCCAGGTTCCGGATGTTGCCGTTGGGCGCGTCCCGCTCCACGCTCAGCACCGCCAGGGAGCCGAACATCATCAGCCCGACCACCGAGCCCGCCACGTACGTGGTGAGCCGGATCTGCGGGGCCATCCGGGCGCGCCGGCCCACCAGCAGCAGGGTGGACACCAGCCGCAGCAGCCGCAGTGGCTGGATCATCGGCAGCACCACCGCGATCAGGTCCAGCCAGTGGGAGCGGACGAAGGCCTTCTTGGAAGCCGACAGGCCCAGCCGCACCAGGTAGTCGGCGGCGAACGCAGCCCACACCGCCCATTCGGTGACCGCGCACGCACGGTGCACCCGGGCGTCCGCGTCGGGGGCCACGATCGGCACGGCATAGGCGACGGCGAACGCCACGGCGAGGACGAGCAGCGGGGTCTGGGTCCGCTGCTCCCACCGCAGCTGGCGGGACGATTCCTTCATACGGAGCATCGTAAGGAACGCGTAAAGCTCACAGGCCGGTGCTGCGGTGCTGCGGCCGTCGCACGGCGGCGGGCCGGGGCGCACACCGGCACCCCGGCCCGCCGACCGCCGCCGCAAGACCCTCGGGGCCCGCCGCTACGCGTCGCCGCCCGCCGTGCCCGGGTCGGCCGCCGCCACCTCCAGCAGCCGGTAGCGGTCCACGGCCTGCTTCAGCGCCGACCGGTCGATCCGGCCCGCCTTGGCGAGCTCGGTCAGCACTGCCAGCACCACCGACTGGGCGTCGATGTGGAAGAACCGACGCGCCGCACCGCGCGTGTCCGCGAAGCCGAACCCGTCCGCACCCAGCGAGGTGTACGCGCCCGGCACCCACCGCGCGATCTGGTCCGGGACCGCCCGCATCCAGTCCGAGACCGCGACGAACGGCCCCTCGCCGGCCGACAGCTTCCGCGTCACGTACGGGACGCGCTGCTCCTCCTCCGGGTGGAGCAGGTTGTGCTCCTCCACCTCCACGGCCTCGCGGCGCAGCTCGTTCCAGGAGGTCGCCGACCAGACGTCCGCCTTGACGTTCCACTCCCCGGCCAGGATCCGCTGCGCCTCCAGGGCCCACGGCACCGCCACGCCGGAGGCCAGGATCTGCGCCGGGATGGAGCCGGACGTGCCCGCGGCCACCCGGTGGATGCCCTTGAGGATGCCGTCCACGTCGACGTCGGCCGGCTCGGCCGGGTGCTGGATCGGCTCGTTGTAGACGGTCAGGTAGTAGAAGACGTCCTCGGCCTCGGGGCCGTACATGCGCCGCAGGCCGTCCTTGACGATGTGCGCGATCTCGTAGCCGTAGGCCGGGTCGTACGCGATGCAGCCCGGGTTCGTCGACGCCAGCAGCTGCGAGTGGCCGTCCGCGTGCTGGAGGCCCTCACCCGTCAGGGTGGTCCGCCCCGCGGTCGCACCGAGCACGAAACCGCGCGCCAGCTGGTCGGCCATCTGCCAGAACTGGTCACCCGTGCGCTGGAAACCGAACATCGAGTAGAAGACGTAGACCGGGATCAGCGGCTCGCCGTGCGTCGCGTACGCCGAGCCGGCGGCGATCAGCGAGGCCGTGCAGCCCGCCTCCGAGATGCCGTCGTGCAGCATCTGGCCGGTCGGGGACTCCTTGTACGCCAGCAGCAGGTCGCGGTCGACGGCCTCGTACTGCTGCCCCAGCGGGTTGTAGATTTTGGCGCTCGGGAAGAACGAGTCCATGCCGAAGGTGCGGTACTCGTCCGGCGCGATCAGCACGAACCGCCGGCCGATCTCCTTGTCCCGCATCAGGTCCTTCAGCAGCCGGACGAACGCCATCGTGGTGGCGATCGACTGCTGGCCCGAACCCTTCTTGACCGCCGCGTAGGCCTTGTCGTCGGGCAGCTGGAGCGGCTTGGCGCGCACCACGCGGGTCGGCACGTAGCCGCCCAGTGCCTTGCGCCGGTCGTGCATGTACTGGATCTCGGGCGAGTTGCGGCCCGGGTGGTAGTACGGCGGGGCGCCGTGCTCCAGCTGCGCGTCGGTGATCGGGAGGTGCAGGCGGTCGCGGAAGCGCTTGAGGTCGTCGACCGTCAGCTTCTTCATCTGGTGCGTGGCGTTGCGGCCCTCGAAGTTCGGCCCGAGCGTCCAGCCCTTGATCGTCTTGGCCAGGATCACCGTCGGCTGGCCCTTGTGGGCGCGGGCCGCCGCGTACGCCGCGTAGATCTTCTTGTGGTCGTGGCCGCCGCGCCCCAGGTGCAGGATCTGGTCGTCGGTCATGTCCGCGACCATCGCGCGCAGCCGCTGGTCGTCGCCGAAGAAGTGGTCCCGGATGTACGCGCCCGTCTCGGTGGCGTACGTCTGGAACTGGCCGTCCGGCGTCGAGTTCATCTTGTTGACGAGGATGCCGTCGCGGTCCTGCGCCAGCAGCGGGTCCCAGGAGCGGTCCCAGATCAGCTTGATGACGTTCCAGCCGGCCCCGCGGAAGATCGACTCCAGTTCCTGGATGACCTTGCCGTTGCCGCGCACCGGGCCGTCGAGGCGCTGGAGGTTGCAGTTGACGACGAAGGTGAGGTTGTCCAGGCCCTCGCGGGCCGCCAGCGACAGCTGGCCCAGCGACTCCGGCTCGTCCATCTCGCCGTCGCCGAGGTACGCCCAAACGTGTGACTTGGAGGTGTCCGCGATCCCGCGCGCCTCCATGTACCGGTTCATCCGGGCCTGGTAGATGGCGCCGATCGGGCCCAGGCCCATCGAGACCGTCGGGAACTCCCAGAAGCCCGGCATCAGCCGCGGGTGCGGGTAGCTGGACAGGCCGTACGGGGCCTTCGACTTCTCCTGGCGGAACGCGTCGAGCTGCTGCTCGGAGAGCCGGTCCAGCAGGTACGCGCGGGCGTACACGCCGGGGGAGGCGTGCCCCTGGAAGAAGATCTGGTCGCCGCCGTCACCCTCGTCCTTGCCCCGGAAGAAGTGGTTGAAGCCCACGTCGTAGAGGGAGGCCGAGGAGGCGAAGGTGGCGATGTGGCCGCCGACGCCGATGCCCGGGCGCTGGGCCCGGGAGACCATGACGGCCGCGTTCCACCGGGTGGCGTTGAGGATCTTGCGCTCGATCTCCTCGTTGCCGGGGAAGAACGGCTCGTCCTTGGTCGCGATCGTGTTGACGTAGTCCGAGCTGCGCATCTCGGGCACGGCCACGCGCCGCTCGCGGGCCCGCTCGATCAGGCGCAGCATCAGATAGCGGGCCCGCTCACGGCCGCGCTCGTCCACGGCGGCGTCGAGGGAGTCGAGCCACTCCCGCGTCTCCTCCGGATCGAAGTCCGGGACCTGGCTCGGCAGGCCGCCAATGATGATCGGGTTGCGATCGGATGCGGAAGCCACGCTGTTCCTTCGCTGTCAGGGGAGTCGTGCCTCGGGTGCGCCGCCTCCCATGGTCTTACGCTCGGTCGGAATCGTCATCTTTACCACTGGGTAATCCCTGGAGTCGGGCGATTCGCGATCTCGCGGGCGACCGCTGTGCCGGACCGCAACCCCGGGCCGGGGCGATCACCCGGCCCGCAAGGATGTTCGGTCCCTCAAACAGGTAAGAAGTTCCCAGTCGATGCCGTATCGGCTGCAATGGTGTGGGATGAATCACCACAGGACCGCACGGGAAGGCTGAAAGTTGCGGCGAGACGGCCGCAATCGTCACCGTTTCGGCGGTCCCGGCGGCCGGGTACTTGCGCGATCCGCCGCGCCCGTGTGGACTACGCCCAATGCTGCGCGTACGCGCGCGGCCGAAGACATTCACCGAACATGAGCAGGAGGCACCCCGTGAGCGCGACCGCGGACCACGCGGAGAGCCTGGCCGCCCGGCTGGGTTTCCAGTCCGAACAGGTGGTCCAGGAGATCGGCTACGACGACGACGTCGATCAGGAGTTCCGCGATGAGATCGAGGAACTGATCGGCAACGACCTCGTCGACGAGGACTACGACGACGTGGCCGACGCGGTGCTGCTGTGGTTCCGCAACGAGGACGGCGACCTCACCGACGCCCTCGTCGACGCCACCGAGCTGGTCGAGGAGGCGGCGCTGATCCTGCTGCTGACCCCGAAGACGGGCCGTCCCGGCTACGTCGAGGCCAGTGACATCAGCGAGGCCGCCGAGACCGCCGGCCTGTCGCAGACCAGGCCCGTCAGCGTCGGCAAGGAGTGGGCCGCCAGCAAGCTGGTGACCCCCAAGGCCGCCAAGTCCAAGCGCTGAGCGACGCGCCGCAGCCGAGCGCCGCAGCCAAGCGGAGACACACCCCGCCGACCCCGTCGGCGGGGTGTGTGCGTCTGCAGGTCCCTGCCCCATAGGCTGGCCTCTCACCCGAACAGCCGAACGCAGGGATGCGGGAACGAAGGGATGCGACAGATGGCCATCGAGATCGGCAGCAAGGCCCCGGACTTCGAGCTCAAGGACAACCACGGCGCCACCGTCCGGCTCTCCGACTTCCGCGGCGAGAAGGCCGTGGTGCTGCTGTTCTACCCGTTCGCCTTCACCGGTGTGTGCACGGGCGAGCTGTGCGAGCTGCGCGACCAGCTGCCCCGCTTCCAGAACGACGACGTCCAGCTCCTCGCTGTCTCCAACGACTCCGTGCCGACCCTGCGCGTCTTCGCCGAGAAGGAGGGCTTCGACTACCCGCTGCTGTCCGACTTCTGGCCGCACGGCGAGACCTCCCGCGCGTACGGCGTCTTCGACGAGGAGAAGGGCTGCGCGGTCCGCGGCACCTTCATCATCGACAAGGACGGCACCGTGCGCTGGACCGTCGTCAACGGGCTGCCCGACGCGCGTGACCTGAACGAGTACATCAAGGCGCTCGACAGCCTGTGAGCCGCGTTCCCGTTCCGCCGGGCGGTTGCGCGGGCAGAATCCGCGTGGCGGCGGGAACCCGTCACTAGGATCAACACGTTGATCCGGTAGCTCCCCCAGCCCTCGCTGGGAGGGCCCCCATCGCACGACAGGGGCACCGCCCCGGACATGAATTCATTGGAGGACCCGTGGGAGTCAGCCTCAGCAAGGGCGGCAACGTCTCGCTGACCAAGGCCGCGCCGAATCTGACGGCCGTGCTCGTCGGCCTGGGCTGGGACGCTCGCACCACCACCGGTGTCGACTTCGACCTCGACGCCAGCGCGCTCCTGACCAACGACCTGGGCAAGGTCACCAACGACTCGAACTTCGTGTTCTTCAACAACCTGAAGAGCCCGGACGGCTCGGTCGAGCACACCGGTGACAACCTCACCGGTGAGGGCGAGGGCGACGACGAGGTGATCAAGGTGAACCTGGCCGGCGTCCCGGCCGACGTCGCCAAGATCGTCTTCCCGGTCTCGATCTACGAGGCCGACAGCCGCCAGCAGAGCTTCGGCCAGGTCCGCAACGCGTACATCCGCGTCGTGAACCAGGCGGACAACACCGAGCTCGCCCGCTACGACCTCTCCGAGGACGCCTCGACCGAGACCGCCATGGTCTTCGGCGAGCTCTACCGCAACGGTGCGGAGTGGAAGTTCCGCGCCATCGGCCAGGGTTACGCCTCCGGCCTGGCCGGCATCGCGCGGGACTTCGGCGTCAACGTCTGATCCCGCCTGCTGTTCACCCGTCCGGCGCCGTGCACACACCCCGTGTACGGCGCCGGACGCGGTTGCACCACCGCACCACCGCACCACCGCACCGCCGGCCCGTCCCGCGCACGGGCGGGCCCTGACCACCACGTCGTCCGGGGAGGACTTCAACATGGGCGTCACACTCGCCAAGGGGGGCAACGTCTCCCTGTCCAAGGCCGCACCGAACCTCACCCGGGTCCTGGTCGGTCTGGGCTGGGACGCGCGTTCGACGACAGGGGCCGACTTCGACCTCGACGCCAGCGCGCTGATGTGCCGCGACGGCCGGGTCCTGGGGGACCGGTACTTCGTCTTCTACAACAACCTCAAGAGCCCCGAGGGCTCCGTCGAACACACGGGTGACAACCTCACCGGCGAGGGTGACGGCGACGACGAGTCGATCATCGTGGACCTGGGCAAGGTCCCGGCCGAGGTCGACAAGATCGTCTTCCCGGTCTCGATCCACGACGCGGACGCCCGCCGGCAGACGTTCGGGCATGTCACCAACGCCTTCATCCGGGTCGTGAACGAGTCGGACGGCCAGGAGCTGGCCCGCTACGACCTCTCGGAGGACGCCTCGACCGAAACCGCGATGATCTTCGGCGAGGTCTACCGGTACGGAGGCGAATGGAAGTTCAGGGCGGTGGGCCAGGGGTACGCGTCGGGCCTGAGGGGCATCGCTCTAGACTTCGGGGTCAACGTTTCGTAAAGCCGTACGAGAACATGGGGTGCCAGTGGTTCTGAAAACCTTCGGCTGGTCGTTCGCCATCACGGCGCTCGGCCTTGCCTTCGCCGCTTGGCAGTGGGGGTGGGAGGCGTTCGGGATCGTGCTGATCCTGTCGATCCTCGAAATCTCGCTGTCCTTCGACAACGCGGTCGTCAACGCCGGAATCCTGAAGAAGATGAATGCCTTCTGGCAGAAGATCTTCCTCACGGTCGGCATCCTGATCGCGGTCTTCGGCATGCGGCTGGTGTTCCCCGTGGCCATTGTCGCGATCAGCGCCAAGGTGGGCCCGATCGAGGCCATCGAGCTGGCCCTGGACCACCCCGAGCAGTACGAGGCGCTGGTCACCGACGCCCACCCGGCGATCGCGGCGTTCGGCGGCATGTTCCTGCTGATGATCTTCCTCGACTTCGTCTTCGAGGAGCGCGAGCACAAGTGGCTCGCCTGGCTGGAGCGGCCGCTGGCCAAGCTCGGCAAGGTCGACATGCTCTCGGTGTGCATCGCCCTGATCGCCCTGCTGGTCGCCGCGATGACCTTCGCGACGAACGCCCACACCAGCACCGGCCACGCGGACAAGTCCGCAACGGTCCTGCTGGCCGGCGTCGCCGGTCTGATCACCTACCTGATCGTCGGCGGCCTCTCCTCCTACTTCGAGGACAAGCTGGAGGAGGAAGAGGAGCGCGAGCACGAGGAGGAGGAGAAGGCCAAGGCAGAGGGCAAGCAGGTCTCCGCGGTCGGCCTGGCCGGCAAGGCCGCCTTCTTCCTGTTCCTCTACCTGGAGGTCCTCGACGCCTCCTTCTCCTTCGACGGCGTCATCGGCGCCTTCGCCATCACCAACCACATCTTCTGGATGGCGCTCGGCCTCGGCATCGGCGCCATGTACGTCCGGTCGCTCACGGTCTACCTGGTCCGCCAGGGCACCCTGGACGACTACGTCTACCTGGAGCACGGCGCGCACTACGCGATCGGCGCCCTCGCGGTCATCCTGCTCGTCACCATCGAGCACGAGATCAGCGAGATCATCACCGGCCTCATCGGCGTCGTCCTGATCGCCGCCTCCTTCTGGTCCTCCGTGCGCCGCAACAAGCGGATGGAGCTGGAGGAAGCCTCCGCCGGGGCATGACCTCCACCGGGGCATGACCTCCAGCGAGGCATGACCGCGGCGGTATTGCGGAACGCTCCATGGCGGGGCGGCCTGCTGGGTCCACGGACCCGGGGGGCCGCCCCGTCCGCGTAGCCGCGCCCGTGCGGCGGCCCGCGCGGGGACCACAGGGGGATCAGGGGATCCCGGCAGTCAGGGGGGACAGGGGATGGGATTCTTCGACGGCATCAGGGGCAGCCGTGCCCTTCAGTTCGACTCGGGCAACGCCTCTTCGGCGATCGAGCTCACCAAGCGGCAACCGACGGTGTCGCTGACCAAGCAGGGTGCCGTCCACGGCAATCTGCGCGTCAACCTGTCCTGGCGGATGCGCAGCTCCGACATCGGCGGCCGCAGCGGCCAGAGCGGCCAGCTGCTGCGGCACCCGTTCAAGCTGTTCAAGCCGGACGTGGTGCAGGGGCACACCCAGGGCATGGTCAACGTCGACCTCGACATCGGCTGCCTGTACGAGCTGGCCGACGGCACCCGGGGCGTCGTACAGCCGCTGGGCAACCTGCTGGGCGACATCAACAGCCCGCCGTACGTGAAACTCAGCGGCGACGACCGGTTCGGCGCGCCCTCCGGCGAGACGGTCTTCATCAACCTCGACCACGCGGACGAGATCAAGCGGCTGCTGGTGTTCGTCTACATCTACGACCAGACCCCGGCCTTCGACCGGACGCACGCCCTGGTCACCCTGTACCCGATCACCGGGCCGCGGATCGAGATCCCGCTGGAGGAGCGGCACCCGGAGGCCCGCTCCTGCGCCGTGGTCTCCCTGGAGCACGTCAAGGGCGAGCTGATCGTGCGCCGCGAGGTGAAGTTCGTGTACGGGTTCCAGGCCGAGCTGGACCGGCTGTACGGGTGGGGCCTGCAGTGGGGGCGGGGCTACAAGAGCACCAAGGCCTGACCGCCCCCACCCGGCGGCGTCAGCGCCGGACGAACTGCGGGCCCTGCACCGGCAGCCGGAACGACGGGTCGCCGCCCGGGGCCGGCACCGGCGCCGGGGACACCGGCTGCGGGTACCCGTACGCCGGCTGCTCGGCCGGCGGGGCCTGCGTCTGCGGCGCGGGCGGGTGCGGAGGCGGCGTCGGCGGCCGCATCGCGGCCGTCTGCTCGGAGGTGGGCCCGGCCGCGCCGGCGCCCGCGGAGGCGCCCTCGGCGGGGCCGTCGGAGGCGTTCTCGTCCACCGAGATGCCGTGGTCGGTCGCCAGCCCCACCAGCCCGTCGGAGTAGCCCTCGCCGAGCGCGCGGAACTTCCACGCGTCGCCCCGCCGGTACAGCTCCCCGCAGATCAGGGCCGTCTCGGCGCCGGTCTCCGGCCGTACGTCGAAGTAGGCCAGCGGTTCGGCGCCGCCGGTCGCAGTGGCGTCGTACAGCAGGATCCGCAGGTCCCGGACCCGCTGGAACGGCACGTCCTCGGCGGAGGCGACCACCAGGATCCGGTCCACCACCGGGGGCACCGTCCGCAGGTCCGCCTGCACGGCGTCGGTGACGGACTCGCCGACCTGCTTCTTGCCGAGCCGCCAGACGGAACCGGAGGGGTGGCGGGGCTGGTTGTAGAAGACGAAGTCCTCGTCCGAGCGCACCCGTCCGTCCGGGCCCACCAGCAGCGCCGAGGCGTCCACGTCCGGTACCTCGGGACCGCCGGTCCAGCGCAGCACCGCCCGGACCGCCACCGTGGTCACCGGGATGTTCGAGCCCTTCTGCATCGCGTGCGTCATGCCCGTCATCCTGCCCTCCCGGGGCGGCGCGGAACAACGCGGCCCCCCGCAGGGCCTTGCCCCGGCCGCCGACCGTGGGCATGGTGCATAAGGGTTACCTGAACTTCATGTGCTTGAGGAACTCTTGACTCACGTTCGTACGTACTATTACCGGCCACGCCAGTTGGGCCGCCGAGGCAGTACGGGGGAAGCACATGCGTCACTTTGGGCACATATCGCCCGCGGTCCGCCAGGAACTCTTCCACATGGAGCCGGCCGAATTCACCGCCGCCTCCCCCGCACGCCTGCTCGCCGCCGCCCTCGGAGCCACCCTCTACAGCCCGGCCACCCGGCCGAACCTCGCCGGCGACATCCGCAAGCAGGCCGGCCGCGGGGTCGTCTCCATGGTCCTCTGCCTGGAGGACTCCATCAGCGACGGCGACGTGCACGACGCCGAGGAGAACCTCGTCCGGCAGTTCGCCGACCTCGACGAGCAGGGCGCGGGCGACCCGGAGCTCCCCCTCCTCTTCATCCGCGTCCGCACCCCCGAGCAGATACCCGACCTCACGCGCCGCCTCGGCGGCTCCGTCCACAGAATGGCCGGATTCGTCCTTCCCAAGTTCACCGTGAGCCGCGGCCCCGCCTTCCTCGACGCCGTGGCCGAGGCGGAGGCCCTCAGCGGGCTCCCCCGGCTCTACGCGATGCCCGTCCTGGAAACCCCCGACCTGCTGCACCTCGAAACCCGCGCCGAGGCCCTCGCCGGGATCTCCCACACGGTCAGCCGGTACCGCGAGCGCGTGCTCGCCCTGCGGCTCGGCGTCACCGACTTCTGCTCCGCGTACGGCCTGCGCCGCACCCCCGACATGACCGCGTACGACGTCCAGATCGTCGCCGGGGTGATCGCCGACGTGGTCAACGTGCTCAGCCGCGCCGACGGCACCGGCTTCACCGTGACCGGCCCGGTCTGGGAGTACTTCCGCCGCCAGCAGCGCCTGTTCAAGCCGCAGCTGCGGCGCAGCCCCTTCCTG
Source organism: Streptomyces sp. NPDC043854 (assembly GCF_056436005.1). Lineage (NCBI taxonomy): Bacteria > Bacillati > Actinomycetota > Actinomycetes > Kitasatosporales > Streptomycetaceae > Streptomyces > Streptomyces sp. NPDC043854. The sequence continues at coordinate 62,260 of NZ_JBWKDK010000017.1, read as the reverse complement.
GAGGAGGGCGTCGAGGAGCTGCGCACCGCCCTGATCGAGCACGACCTGGACGGGCTGCTGCGCGAGATCGAACTCGACCGGGCCAACGGGCTCCTCGGCAAGACCTGCATCCACCCGGCCCACGTCACGCCCGTGCACGCGCTGTCGGTGGTCTCCCACGAGGAGTTCAGCGACGCCCAGGACATCCTGCGCCCCGACCGCGACGGCGGCGGCGTCATGCGCTCCGCGTACACGAACAAGATGAACGAGGTGAAGCCCCACCGGGCCTGGGCGGAGCGCACCATGCTGCGCGCCGAGGTGTTCGGGGTGGCGAAGGAGCAGGTCGGCTTCGTCGACCTGCTCACGGCAGGGCTCCAGGTGTGAGCGGGCAGGGCACGGACCTGGCTGCGATATGACCGGTGTGACTCGTATGACGACGGAGAAGGGCAAGAAGATCGACGCGGTGTGGTCGGGAACCTGGGTCGCGGACCGGCTGGGCGTACGCCTGGAAGGAGCGGACGGCTCCCGCAGGCCGGGGTTGGAGGAGCTCCTCGGCCTCGCCCTGCGGCGCAACCCCAAGCGGGCCCACCTGCTGGTCTCGCAGGTGCTCGGCAAGCACGTCCCGCAGTCCCCGCGCGCCGTCCACGCCGCCGGGTACGGGCTCGGCGAGCGGGTCCGGGCCCTGCTCGACGCCGCCGGGGAGGACCCGGCCGCCGCGGTGGTCCTCGGCTACGCCGAGACCGCGACGGGCCTCGGCCACTGCGTGGCCGACGGCCTGGGCGCCGCCCCCTACCTGCACTCCACGCGCCGCCCGGTGCCGGGCGTGGCACCCGCCGGCGGCTTCGAGGAGAGCCACTCGCACGCCACCTCCCACCTGCTGCTGCCCGAGGACCCGAAGCTGCTGGCCGGCGGCGGGCCGCTGGTCCTCGTCGACGACGAGTTCTCCACCGGCAACACGGTCCTGAACACCATCCGCGACGTGCACGCCCGCCACCCCCGCACGCACTACGTGGTCGTCGCCCTCGTCGACATGCGCTCCCCGGCCGACCGCGAGCGGCTCAGCGCCTTCGCAGCCGAGATCGGCGCACGGGTCGACCTCCTCGCGCTGGCCTCGGGGAGCGTGCACCTGCCCGAGGGGGTCCTGGCCAAGGGGCAGGCCCTGGTCGAGCAGTACGAACGGGAGGCCCGGGACGGGATCGGGACCGGGGAGGGGGCCGGGGCCGCGGGCTCCGGCTCCGGCCCGGCGCCCGGCTCCGGCCCGGTCTCCGGCTCCGTGCCGGCTTCCGGCCCCGCCGCTGCCTCCGCCTGCGCCTCCGTGCCCGGGCCGCGTCACGCCCCGGTCCGGCGGGTGGAGTTGGACTGGCCGGCCGGGGTGCCCGACGGCGGGCGCCACGGCTTCACCCCTGCGCACCGCGACCGCCTGGAGGCCGCGCTGCCCGCGCTGGCCGGGCAGCTCGCCGACGCGCTGGGCGCCGCCCCCGGCCGGGTCCTCGTCCTCGGCAACGAGGAGCTGATGTACGCGCCGCTGCGTCTCGCGCTCGCCCTGGAGGAGTCCGGGGCGGCCCGCGAGGTCCGCTTCTCCACCACCACCCGCTCGCCCGTCCTCGCCGTCGACGACCCCGGCTACGCGATCCGCACCCGGCTCGTCTTCCCCGCCCACGACGCCCCCGCCGACGGGCCGGGGGACCGGTACGCCTACAACGTGGCCGGGGCCGGCTTCGACACCGTCCTCGCCGTGGTCGACGGCCACGGGGACACCGACGCGCTGCACGCCCCCGACGGGCTCCTCGCCCGCCTGGCCCCGCACGCCGGGCAGGTCCTGCTCGCCGTCGTCCCCTCGTACGTGCCCGCGCGCACCCCCGACGCCTCTCCCGACCGGCAGGAGCCGACCATGCCCGAGCCGACCCTGCTCCAGCCCGGCCCGGCGCACCCGGCCGCGGCGCAGCCGGACCCGACGCAGCCGCGCCTGCCCGAGCCGCTGCGCGGCCCGGCCTTCTCCTCGTACGCCGCCGAGGACGTCGGCTGGCTGCTCCAGGACCTCTCCGGCGTGGCCCTGGAGGCCCCGACCGAGGAACGCGAGGAGGCCATCCAGGCGGGCGGCGCGCACTACGCGGAGTCGCTCCCCGTCGAGTACCAGCCGTCCGACCAGTACCAGGAGCTCTACCGGAGCGCGCTGGACGCCTCCGCCGCCCGCATCGCGCGGGCCGTCGGCACGGTCACCGAGATCGTCCTCGCCGAGCGCACCCCCTCGCCGGTCCTGGTCTCCCTGGCCCGCGCCGGCACCCCCGTCGGCGTGCTGATGCGCCGCTGGGCGAAGGCCCGGCACGGCCTGGACCTGCCGCACTACGCCGTCTCCATCGTGCGCGGCCGCGGCATCGACGCCAACGCGCTGCGCTGGCTGGCCGCCCACCACGACCCCGCCGACGTCGTCTTCGTCGACGGCTGGACCGGCAAGGGCGCCATCACCCGCGAGCTGTCCGCCGCCCTGCGCGCCCACCGCGAGCAGGAGGGCGGCCCGGAGTTCAACCCGGACATCGTCGTCCTGGCCGACCCCGGCTCGTGCGTGCCCACGTACGGCACCCGCGAGGACTTCCTGATCCCCTCCGCCTGCCTCAACTCCACCGTCTCGGGCCTGATATCGCGTACGGTGCTCAGGTCCGACCTGGTCGGGCCCGCCGACTTCCACGGCGCGAAGTTCTACCGCGAGCTCGCCGGGGCCGACGTCTCCGCCGACTTCGTCGACACTGTCGCCGCCCGCTTCGGCGAGGTGGCCGACGCCGTCGACGCCGAGGCCAAGGAGCTGCTCGCGGCCGACCGGACCCCGACCTGGGAGGGCTGGGCCGCAGTGGAGCGGATCAGCGAGGAGTACGGCATCCACGACGTCAACCTGGTCAAGCCCGGCGTCGGCGAGACCACCCGGGTGCTGCTGCGCCGCGTGCCCTGGAAGGTCCTGGCCGGGCGCGGCGCCGGCCCCGACCTGGACCACGTACGGCTCCTCGCCGAGCAGCGCGGAGTACCGGTGGAAGAGGTCGACGGGCTGCCCTACACCTGCGTGGGACTCATCCACCCCCGATACACGCGCGGCGCGACCGGCGCCGACGGAAAGGCTGTGGCCTCCAAGTGACTGTCCTGGTAGCCAGCGATCTCGACCGTACGCTCATCTACTCGGCGGCCGCCCTCGGCCTGACCGTGCCCGACGCGGACGCCCCCCGGCTGCTGTGCGTGGAGGTGCACGAGAGCAAGCCGCTGTCGTACATGACGGAAACCGCGGCGGCCCTGCTGGCCGAACTGACCGCCGACCCCTCGGTGTTCTTCGTCCCGACCACGACCCGGACGCGCAAGCAGTACCAGCGCATCCGCTTCCCCGGCCGCCCGGCCCCGTACGCGATCTGCGCCAACGGCGGGCAGCTGCTGGTGGACGGGGTGCCGGACCGGGACTGGCGCCGGCAGGTGGCCGCCCGGCTGGCCGAGGAGTGCGCCCCGCTGGAGGAGGTGCACCAGCACCTGCTGGCGGTCGCCGACCCGGCATGGCTGCGCAAGGCGCGGGTCGCGGAGGACCTGTTCGCGTACCTGGTCGTCGAGCGCGACCGGGTGCCGGAGGAATGGATCAAGGTGCTGACCGCCTGGGCCGAGGCCCGCGGCTGGACGATCTCCCTCCAGGGCCGCAAGGTCTACGCGGTCCCGCGGCCGCTGACGAAGAGCGCCGCGATGCGCGAGGTGGCCCGGCGCACGGGCGCGTCCACGACGCTGGCGGCCGGGGACTCCCTGCTGGACGCCGACCTGCTGCTCTCGGCGGACGCGGCCTGGCGGCCCGGGCACGGCGAACTGGCCGACGCGGGCTGGCACGCGCCGTCGGTCACGGCCCTGACGGAGAAGGGCGTCGCGGCGGGCGAGGAGATCGTGCGGGCATTCTCCCGGACTGCCCGTGAAGTGGGCACACTTGGCGCATGACCAAGGGCAATACGACGAAGATCACTGACGAGCTCTACCGCTACATGCTCGACCACAACCCTCCGCTGGACGAGATCCAGCGGGGGCTGGTGGACACCACGTACGCCAAGTTCCCCGATGTCGCCGGCATGCAGTCCGCGGAGGAACAGGGCCCGCTGCTGGCCTTCCTGGTCCGGCTGACCGGCGCCCGCCACATCGTGGAGATCGGCACCTTCACCGGCTTCTCCACCCTCTCCATGGCCCAGGCGATGCCCGCGGACGGCGTCCTGATCGCCTGCGACATCTCGGACGAGTGGACCGCGTACGGGCGGCAGGCCTGGGAGGCGGCCGGCGTCGCCGACCGCATCGACCTGCGCATCGCCCCGGCGCTGGACACGCTGCGCGCCATGCCGGCCGAGCCGCACATCGACATGGCGTATGTCGACGCGGACAAGGAGAACCAGATCGCGTACTGGGAGGAGCTCGTCCCGCGGATGCGGCCGGGCGGGCTGATCGTCACCGACAACACGCTGTTCCACGGCATGGTCGTGGACGAGACGGCGACGAGCGGGTCGGCGGCCGGCGTCCGCGCCTACAACGACCACGTGGCGGAGGATCCGCGGATGGAGTCCGTGCTGCTGGCGATCTCGGACGGGCTCACCCTGTCGCGCAAGCGCTGACGCCGGCCGCCGCCCGTCGGTCGGCGCCCGTCGGCCGGGCGCCACGGGGCGCCTCCGGTCGCCGGCCGCCCGCCGCCCGCCGCCCGCCGCCCGGGGTGACGGGCGTACTAGCAGCAGCCTCCGCCACCGCAGCAGCCTCCGCCGGACGGGGCGGGGGCGCTGCTGGTCCCGCCGACGGCGACGGCGGAGAGCAGCTTCACGGTGTCGGAGTGCCCGGCGGGGCAGTCGGCGGGGGCGGACGACTCGGCCATGGGACGGCTGACCTCAAAGGTGTCGTCGCAGGTCCGGCAGCGGAATTCGTATCGAGGCATGCGCCAAGGCTACCGAGCGGCCCCGCACCGAGGAGGCCCCGCCGGCCACCGGGGAAGCCGCGCCCCCGCTACCGGGCCGTGTCCGCCCGGGCTGCGGTGCGGCCGTCCTGGCCGTCGGGGTCCAGGAGCCGCAGCTCGTCCTCGGACAGGCGCAGGGCGCCCGCGGCGATGTTGTCGGCCAGGTGGTCCGGATTGCCGGTGCCCGGAATGGCCAGGACGTGCTTGCCGAGGTGCAGCGTCCATGCCAGCCGCACCTGCGCCGGGCTCACTCCGCGGGCCTGGGCGAGGGCGGAGACGGCCTCGGCAGTGGTGTCGGCGTCGGCCTGGTTGTCGGACTCGGTGCCGGCGGGGCGGAGCCCGGCCTCGCGCCGCGTGCCGGCCACCGCGTAGAACGGGACGTACGCGACGCCCTGCTGCCCGCAGAGCCGTATGAGCTCGCGCTGTTCGGCCCTCTGTTCCCGGTCGAAGCCGAGACCGTACGCGTTCTGCACGCACACCACCGGGGCGATGGCCTGTGCCTCGGCGAGGTGGTGGGGCCGGACGTTGGACAGGCCGAGGTGGCGGATGAGCCCGGCCTCGCGCAGTTCGGCGAGTGCGCCGAAGCGTTCGGCGATCGAGTCGGTGCCGACGATGCGCAGGTTGACCACGTCGAGGTGGTCGCGGCCGAGCTCGCGCAGGTTCTGCTCGACCTGGCCGCGCAGCCGGCCGGGGGTGGCGTGGGGCATCCAGGCGCCGGACGGGTCGCGGCCCGGTCCGACCTTGGTGGCGATGACGAGGTCGTCCGGGTAGGGCGCGAGCGCACGGTTGATCAGCTCGTTGGCGGAGCGCAGGCGCGAGAAGTAGAAGGCGGCCGTGTCGATGTGGTTCACGCCGAGCTCGACCGCGCGGCGCAGTACGCCGATCGCACGGTCGCGGTCGGCGGGGGCTGCGGCGGGGTCGAAGGCGGCGCCGTCCTGGGTGATCCGCATCGCGCCGAAGCCGATCCGGTTGACGCGGAGGTCGCCGAGGTTCCAGGTGCCGGATGCCGCTGCGGTGATCGTCTGTGGGGTCATGCCGGAATGATCACCGGAGGGTAGGGTGGGCGGCCAATGATTCGGCTCCAGCTGAATCCGGGCCCCCGGGGGGACTGCCATGGGCCGGCCGACGGTGCTGCCGTTCTCGGCGGACGATCTGGCGCGCATGCGGTTCGCCGTCTCGCCGATGTGGCAGCTCATGACCGCTTTCCGGCTGCTGGCCCGGTCCTCGGGCGCGGTGGACGGCGTACGGACAACGCCGACTCGGGCGCGGACGCCGACTCCGGCGACGGCGACGGCAGCGGGAGCGGGAGCGGGAGCGGCGGGGCGGGTGGCCACCGGGCCGGCGGCCGGGCACCCCGTGCACGGGCCGTGGCTCGCGCAGGTGCTGCCGCGGGTGGCGGCCGCCGGGCTGGACCGGGGCTGGCTCGCCGAGCTGATCCCGGCCGCCTCCGGCTACGTCCCCGACTTCCTCACCCCGGCGCCGCCCGGACCGGCCCCCGCACTGGGCCGGGAACTCGCCGCGGTCACGGCCACCCCGGCGGAGCGGGTGCGCCGGAACCTCGAACACCTCGGGCACCACCAGGGGCGGCTCGGCCCGCGGCTGCGGGCGCTGCACGCGGACCCGCGCGGCCGGCTGGCCCGGGTCGCGGAGGAGGCCGAAGCCTTCTGGGAGCTGGCCCTCGCCCCCTACTGGGCACGGATGCGCGCCGTGCTCGACGCCGACGTCCTGCACCGGGCCCGGCAGGCCGCCGAACACGGCGCCGCCCGCCTCCTCACCGACCTGGACCCGCAGGCCGACTGGGACGGCGACGCCCTGCGCCTCGCCCGCCCGCAGTCCCCGCAGCGGGCGCTCAGCCGGGCGGCGGCGGGCCCGGGGCTGCTGCTCATCCCCTCGGCGTTCAAGCCGACCGGCCTCTCCACGCGGGTGGCGCCGCCGGACCCGCCCCAGCTCGTCTATCCCGCGCGCGGCGCCGGCTCCCTGTGGGAGACGCGGCCGCGCACCGCCTCCGCGGCCCTCACCGCCGTACTCGGGCGCTCGCGCAGCACGCTCCTGGCGGAGCTGGACAGCCCCGCCTCCACCACCGAGCTGGCCGACCGCACGGGCCTCTCCCCGGCCCGGGTCTCCCAGTGCCTGACCGCACTGCGCGACGCGGGCCTGGCCAGCGCCCACCGGGCGGGCCGTACCGTGCTCTACGCCCGCACCGCGGCCGCCGAAGCCCTGCTGGCCGCGGCCTCGCCGGGCGGCCGGCAGGGGTAGGGACAGGGATCAGTGCCCTGCGGCGGGCGCCGACGACCGTGCCCGGCCCTGGACCCGGGCCCGGTCCTCGCGGGCCGCCTGCTCGGGGTGGCGGGCCCGCCAGTACGGGTTGTCGTGCGGCAACGCGCTGCCCACCCGCCCGTACATGCCGAACCACATGAGCATCACGCCGACGACGAAGCTGAACAGCACGTTCTGGATCTCGAAGGCGAGGAAGTTCAGTCCGGTGTCCAGCAGGGCGAGGTTGACGAACCCGCTCGCGATGAAGGCCAGCCCCAGCACGATGTTGAGCGTCGACGCGAAGTTCCCGCCGATCACCATCCCGATGAAGAGCAGGAGGCCGACACAGATCGACAGGACGCTCAGCGCGCCGTTGGTGTTGAGGGTGAGGACCCGGTCGCCGCCGGTGTCGAAGAACCCGATCCGGTTCATCAGCCCGAGGATCCCGAAGACGACGAGCAGGACCCCCGTCAGGCCGGCACCGACCCGGTAGACCACGCTGAGCTTGTGGTCGACGGGCAGGTGTTCGTCGAGCTGCGCCTCGACGGGATGCATCATGCGGCGCATGCGGCGCCGCAGCCTGTGGGATTCCTGCGGCACCTGCGGCCCGTAGGGCTCATGGGGCACGTAGGGCGCGTAATTCTCATGGGCCTCGTGACACCCGTAGGTCGCGTGCGGTGCATAGCCCTCACGAGGCGCGGAAGCAGTCCGAGACGCACGAGCCGACCGAGAAAAACGAGCCGCGCGGGAAGCGTGGGCAGCCATACCGCCCTCCTCTGCTCCGTACCTCTACCCCTCCCAGCATCCGCCGATGCCCACCCCCGGACAACTCCGGCCGCAGCTCGGCCCGGCTCGGCCCGGCCCGGCTCGACCCGGCTCGGCTCGACTCGGCTCGGCTCGACTCGGCTCGGCTCAGCCGGTGGCGCGCCGGCCCCGCAGGTCCGCCACCACCCGGCCCACCGCCGCCCGGACCTCCTCCATCTCCCGGAGGAAGTGCCAGTAGTCGGGGTGGCGCCCCTCCAGCGAGGCCACGGCCCGGTCCACCCGGGCTACCGACTCGTCCAGCGGCCCCGCGTGCCGGGGGTCGGGCACGCTGCGGCCCTCCATCGCCAACCGCTGCGCGTCCCGGATCACGAACCGGGTCCGCTGCACCTCCTCCTGCGGGTCCCGCGCCACCGCCTCCAGCCGGGTCAGCCGGTCCTGCGCGGCCGACACCGCCTCGTCGGTGGAGTCCAGGCCCGCCCGCACCGCCTCGATCAGCGCCGTCACGTCCGCCCAGCGCTGCTCCTCCCGCGCCCGGGCGGCCTCCCGCAGCTGCTCCTCCGCCCGCGCGACATCCCGTACCGCCTGCTCCGGCACGTGCTGGAGATCCTGCCAGCAGGCCGCGCTGAACCGCCGGCGCAGCTCGCTGAGCACCGGATCCACCCGGTCCGCCCGGTTGCGCAGCGCCTGCGCCCGGGTCCGCAGGCTCACCAGCCGCCGGTCGATCTCCGCGGCACGCTCGGGCAGTCGCGCGAGCTCGGCCCGTATCGCCTCGGCGTCGCGCAGTATCCGGTCGGCGCGCTGCAGGGTGTCCCGCACCCCGTGCTGGGCGACGCCCTGGTTCAGCAAGGTCAGCTCCGGCCCGAGCGCCGCCAGCCGCGCCGCCAGGTCATCGGCCCGCATCCCCGTTCCGCGGACCCCGTCCAGCGCCGTGCTCGCCGCCAGCAGCGCGGCCTTCGCCCGCTCCCGGGCCGGCGCCACCTGCGCGAGCTGCGTCTCGGCCCGGTCCAGCAGCGGCTGGATGCCCTGAGCGAAACGATCCAGCTCCCCCTTGGCCCGTACGAGCTCCTCGCGCGCCCGCGTCAGCTGGTCCCGCGCCCGCGCCGCCACGGCCCCGTCCAGCTCGGGCCGGTCCAGGTCATGCGCGTCGACCGCCTCGATGTACACGTGGCTGGCCTGGTCGATCCGCTGCCCCAGCGCGGCGAACGCCTCGCCCGCCTGCCGTGCCGCCGGCGAACCGTCCGCCGCGGCAATCGTCTCGATCGAGATCCGCAGATCCCGCTGCGCCGTGTCCAGCTCGTAGAACGCGGCGGCGGCGGCATCCTTGGCCGCCTGAGCATCCGCCCGCCGACTGTCGTCCCGCCCACCGAACCACCGCCGGGATGCCGTCGTCACAATCCCTCTCCCGTACCGCGCCCGCCTCCGCCATGCCCGGTCCATTCTCTCCCACGGGAACGGGTTTGCGTGGGGGGCGTGCCTGCCATGTAGGCTGTCCCCTCGTCCACGGGTGCGTAGCTCAGGGGTAGAGCGCTGCTCTTACAAAGCAGATGTCGGCGGTTCGAAACCGTCCGCGCCCACGTAGGTCTCCGTAGCAGGTCAGACCGGGTTTCAGGGCCCTCCGTCGTATTCGAACGGGGGGCCCTTCCTCGTGCCGGATGCCACATAGATGCCACATCCCCGCAGGGAGGGGTGTGCACGGGGTCTACAGCGAGGGTGGGCGCGCAGGGGGGCGGCCGCCAACTACCCCCGGCGGTTCGCCTCGTTCAGCGCCCGCAGCTCGATCTCCTTGATCTCTTGCTGCTCCGGCGTCAGGCCGCGGAACAGCTCCAGGAGTCGCTCCTCGGCGGCCGGGCTCAGTGGCCCGGGGGCGCGGCGGCCGGCAGCCGCGAACAACTCTGCCTCGGAGAACCTCGGGAACGCCGCGGCGAGGGCGCGGATCGCGTCGGGGCGCGGGGCGCGCTTGCGGTGCACCCACGTGTGAACGGTGGACGGGGAGGCGTCGATGCGGCGCGCGATCTCGCTGTCGCTTACGCCGTAGTCGCCCTTGAGGCGCGCCAAGAGCTGCGCGAAGTCCTCTTCAAGGGGGGTGGGTTCCTCGTCTGTCACATGGCAAGGGTGCCCTTGCCTTCTACTTTTCGCAAGCAAAAGTAGAAGCGTGGCCGAAAGGGCCGCAGCGTGAAGGCGTGCACTTGCGGCGCGTTGCGCTCCCTGCGAGCGCCGGGTGCGCCTTGGGCTGTCCGTCCCCTCGGAGGTTCTCGGAGGAACCCGTTGACATCGCTTCGACTGTGACTGTAAAAATGTCACAGCACCTCACCCAGAGGGGCGCAGCCTCACCGAAAGCACCGGGACTCCCATGCCGAAAGTGCTCCGCAAGGGCGACGGCCAGCCAATCCGCGACGAGATGGAGCGGCGGGGCCTCACCCTCGGCAAGCTCGCCGAACTGACCCGCAAGGTCGACCCGAGCGGTCGCGGGGTGAGTGTGGCGGCCGTCGGGCGGATCGCCGGCAGGGGGCGGACCGCGCGCCAACGGTGCGAGGTGCGCACGGCGTGGCTGATCGCCGAAGGGCTCGACGTCCCAATCCACAGGCTTTTCAGCATGCTCCCACCTTTGACTTCGACAGTAGAAAGGTCAAGTGCTCATGCCGACGAAGGCTGAACGCGCCACCACGCTCCCCGCCGGCCTCGACCCGCTCCTGACCATGCCGCAGCTGGAGACGTACTACCGCGTCTCCGACTGGCAGGTCCTCCAGTGGATCAAGCAGGGGATGCCCGTCGAGCCGTTCGCCGGCCGACAGCGCCGGTTCGACCTCAAGAAGGTCCGCGCCTGGATGGCTGCGCAGCAGCCGGCCGCCGCCTGACCCCTGAAGAACGACGGGGCCGCCGGGACCCTGGCCGGTCCGCATGCGACCCCTCGGCACACCTCACCACAGACAGAGAGGTACACCGTGATCCACCAGACTACCCCCGCGCCGTTCGCCGGGGACCAGGCCGCCGCTGCGGCCGCTCTGCTCTCCCTCACCCAGATGTTCCCGGCACTTCCCGCCCCGTACTTCACGATCAGCGCGGTCGGCGCCCTGTCCGTGCAGCTGTCCCAGCCGGACGCCTTCGAGGCGTGGCGGTCGGCGCTGATGATCCCGGAGGAGTGCGTCGAGCTCGTCCGCGGCGCGTCGCTGTCGTGGCTGTCGGCGTCGACGGTGCACGCGGGTGTCGTGGTCGAGCTGTCGGGCCACGGCGTGATGGCGGTGGCGGCATGAACACCGTCCGCGTGAACGCCGCGGCGGGCGTGATCCACGCCGCGATGCAGCAGGGCAAGACCATCCCGGCGAGCCTCGCGTACGCCCTGGAGTGCGCGCAGCTGCTTCAGTCCCCCGAGACGGCCGCCGAGCTGGAACGGTTGCGGCTGCTGATGAACGCGCAGCCCGCTGATCTCTCCGAGGAGCAGATCGACGCGTTGGCCGACGCCGGCAACCGGGCCCTGAACGACCACTACCACGACGACCTGTGCCACTGCTCGGACTGGCCGGAGAGTTGCGTGAGCAGCGGCAACTACTTCGCTGGGAGCTGGGACACTGCCGCCTTCCACATCGGGACGCCCGCGGTGATCGGCCTGTGGGAGTCGATGCGGGCGCCGGCCGAGGCCGCCGAGCTGGCCCGGCTGCGGAAGCGGGTTGCCGAGCTGGAGGCCACGCGGCCCGCGCCGCTGCCTGACGCCGAGTGCCTCGTTTGTGGTGAGGGCCTGGACGACGAGAACATCACCGACTTCTGCTCGGACCGGTGCCAGGCCACCCACGCCCGCCGCGACGACCCGCACGAGGGCCCGGAGCCCCACACGTACCGGCTCGGCCGCGACCTCCCGAAGTACCGCGTGACTCCCAACTCCCCTGACCGCTACCTCCGCTCGTCAACCGGTGTCCTGCACTTGCGCGGGAGCAGCATCGGCGGTGGCCCGTCGGACTCCCGCGCCCGCTGCGGCGTCTACTTCCCGCTCGGCCGCGAGGCCATCCCCCTGAAGGTCGGCGAGGACGCCCGCGTCTGCAAGCGCTGCCACGAGAGCGAGGGCCAGTGAACGACCGCATCCGGGTGCTCTGCGCTCACGACTACGTGCTCATGCAGGACTCCTGCCCCGGCTGCGACGCCGAGCAGGAGACCCCTCACCACGCCGACCCCGTCCGCGTCGTCCCGTCCTGGACCAGCACGCCGCACACCCGGTGTCGGCGCTGCTCGCTCCGCCCGTCCGACCGCATCCACACGAAGGGGGCAACCCGATGACCGAGCAGCCGCCCGTTACCGGGCCCATCCCCGTCCGTGTCGAGCGGATCCCCGCCGGGGCCGTCCTCGACCTGTCCGCCCTGACAGCGCACGTCGTCTCGGACGTGATCGACGCCCTCCTCGACCCGGAGTCCACGAACCTGTGGGACCTGCTGCTCGAGGTCGCCAACCCGGTCGCCCGACCCGCGGGCAGCACCGAACCCCTCGACCGGGAGGAGTTGGAGCGGCAGCTCGCCGAGCGCGCGTCATCGCGGGTGCCGCTGTACGGGCAGGCCGCTTTCCGGCTCGCGAGCAAGTTGCTGCGGGCCATCGACCGGCACGTGCCGGGTCCGCGTGGGGAGCGTGCGGCATGAGCACCCTCGACGACGCCCGCGCCGCCGCCCGCGACCTGCTGAGGCGCTGGACTGGCTGCTCCGCGCCCGAGTGGCGCACCTGCTGGGCCGAGGACGGCACCAGGCTCGCGACGGTCGCGCCCGTCTGCCACGAGGACCGCCACGAACGGGCTCAGGTGCACGACTGCTGCCCGGACCCGGTCATCGACCTGGAGTCGGAGGCCCTGGCCGCCTACCTCGTCGCGCTGCTCAACGCCGACCGAGCCTCGGAGGAACAGCCGGTCACGCGTACGGCCCTCCGCGTCGAGTCCGACGGGCCGGCCTACAGGGTTCGGTGGCGGGAGGGTGGCCGCACGCGCCAGAAGTCGTTCGGCTCCCGCCGTCAGGCCTGGGAGTTCGCGGAGTACCTCAAGACGCGGGATGCCCAGTGACGCGCCGGGAGTGGCTGCTCGCGGCCATACAGCGCGAGCCGGGCTCGGTCACCACGCACGACGCGGAGCGGCTCCTCGCCGGGTCGCCGTGGCCGACGTCGGGCCGGAACACGGCCCGGAAGGACCTGCGGGGGATGTCCCGCCGCGGGGTCCTGGTGGCAGTCGACGCCGACGGACGCCGCGCTTACCTGCCCAACACCGACACCGAGAGGAGCGCGGCATGACCGGGCCCGAGCACTACCGCGAGGCCGAGAACCTGCTCGCCGTCGCCGACGAATACGAGCACGACGGTGCTCCGCAGACCGCGCGCGCCCGGTGGGACGCGGCGCAGGTGCACGCCACGCTCGCCCTGGCTGCCGCGACAGCCATGCAGGCCCCCGTGGACGGCTCCGAGCCCGGCATGACCGGTGCGGAGTGGCGCGCCTGGTACTCCGCCGCTGGCGTGAAGCCGAAGCGCACGGAGGACGACGACTGATGACCGAGACCGTGCTGGCCGGGGCTTCTGCCCCGGCCGCCGGCCCGGACCGCATCCCCAGGCCCTCCCAGGGCTGGTACCGCGACCCGGTCACCGGACAGAAGTACCGCCGCGTCACCACCATCCTCGAACAGGGCTGCGCCAAGGGTGACGCCCTGACCATCTGGGCCGGCAACATCACCGCCGAGACCGCCATGGCTCACCTCCCGCAGCTCGTCGCCGCTTCCCGGCTGCCGGAGCAGCGGGCCGAGATCACGAAATGGCTCAAGCGCGCTCACCTGCGGAAGAAGGACGAGCGTAAGGACGTCGGCTCGGCCGTCCACCGCGTCATCGAGTCGAAGATCCTCGGCCAGCCCATACCGGCTGAGGTGCTGGAAAACCCCGAGCTCGTCCCGTTCCTGGAGCACTTCGAGCGGTTCGTCGCCGAGTGGCGCGTCGAGTTCGAGGCCTCCGAGATGGTCGTCGGCTCGGCCGAGGCCGGCTACGCCGGAACCCTCGACTACCTCCTCCGCTCGCCGCTCCTGGCCCGCCACTTCGAGCTGCCCGCGTCGCAGCTGTTCATGGGCGACACCAAGACCGGCGGCGAGCTCGACGTGAAGGGCGTCTACCCCGAGGCCGCGCTCCAGATGGCCGCGTACCGCAACGCCCGGGTGGCGTGGCTGCGCGACGGCTCCCGGGTGCCGATGCCGCCGACGTACTCGACCGGCATGGTGCTGCACCTGCGGCCGGAGGGATACCGGCTGGTCCCGGTGTTCTGCGGCGACGACGTGTACCGGGCGTTCCTCACCATCCAACAGGCCGCCGAGTGGGCGACGGGCCTGTCGAAGAAGGTCATCCAGCCCGCCCTCACCCTTCCCACCGACGACGAGAGGGCTGCCTGATGCCCATCATCGATCTTCAGCGCCGGATGCGGCAGCTCGGCGAGATCCGGATCGGTCACGTGGTGCCGACTGGCCGCACCGACAAGAACGGCAAGCCGTCCGTCCGCCCGGCCAAGCTGAACCAGTTCCGGTTCACCTCCCCCTCGCGGGAGATCCTCGCCGAGGTCGCCAAGCTGTACGGCGGCGAGGTCAAGCCCTGGACACCGGCCAACGGCGGCCCGTCCGAGTTCGAGGTGTACTCGCAGGCCAGCCGACTCCCGGTCCTGATTCCGCCGAACAACGCGGTGTCCCAGTGGTACGAGTTGTACGCCGGGTCGAAGTGCCAGCGCCGCTGCGACGGGGTCACCGAGCACAAGCGGGACCGGCCGTGCATGTGCGACCCGGACGACCGGCAGTGCTCGATCACGACCCGCGTGAACGTGATGCTCCGCGACGTGCCCGCCCTGGGCCAGTGGCTGCTGATCTCGAAGGGGTTCTACGCGGCCGTCACCCTGCCCCCGGCCGCCGAGCTGCTGGCGCAGGCGGGCGGGTACGTGCCGGGCTGGCTCGGCATGGAGGAGAAGCTCGTCCAACGCGACGAGGGCCCGGCCCGGTTCATGGTGCCGACCCTGGACGTCGAGATCACCCCTGCCGCGCTGATGTCCGGGCAGATCCCGGCCGCGGGCGGCCAGGTGGCGGCGGGCCCGCAGCGGGCGGCGCTCACGGCACGGCCGGACTACGTGGCCGAGGGCCGGGCGTGCCGGACACCGGACGAGGTACTCGCCGTGTACACCCGGGCCAGGCAGGCGGGGCACGATTCCCCGGAGCTGAGCGCCACCCTGAAGGGGATCGCCGACGGCCTCGCCGCCGCGACGAAGCCGACCCCCACCCCCACCCCGGCCCCGGCTCCGCCGCCGGGCCCCGACAGCGAGGGCGCCTACGAGGCGGAGTTCGTCGAGGCCGACGACGTCGATGACCTCTGGTTCCAGATCATCGCGGCCGCCGGCACGCGCGGCCTGACGACCGAGCAGGTCGAGGCGCAGTTCGCCGAGCAGAACAGCGGTCTGCACCCCTCCACGGCGAACGCGGCCCGCCTGCGGGAGTTCCTCACCGCGGTGAAGGCGGTGCGCTCATGAGCTGGCACCTCGGCCGCCTGTGCGGCTTCGACCTGGAGACCACCGGCGTCGACGTCGAGACCGACCGCATCGTCACCGCCTGCGTCGTCCAGTGCGGCGGCAACCAGCCCACCGCCTCCGCGACGTGGCTCGCCGACCCCGGCATCGACATCCCCGAGCAGGCCAGCGAGGTTCACGGCATCACCACCGAGCGGGCCCGCACCGAGGGCAAGGCCGCCGCCGAGGTCGTCGCCGATGTCCTCGCCGCCCTCGGGCAGGTCATCGCCGCCGGGATCCCGGTCGTCGCGATGAACGCGCGGTTCGACCTGACGATGCTCGACCGCGAGGCCCGCCGGCACGGCCTCTCGCCACTCCCGAGCGGCTTCCCGGTCATCGACCCCTACGTCCTCGACAAGGCCGTCGACCGGTACCGACGGGGCTCCCGCAAGCTCGTCGACCTGTGCGCCCACTACGAGGTGCCGATCGGCGACGCCCACTCGGCGGACGCCGATGCGATCGCCGCATGCCGGGTCGCGTGGCGGCTCGGCACCCGCTTCCCGAAGCTCGCCGCGCACTCGCTGCCCGAGCTGCACGCCGTGCAGGCCGGTTGGGCCGCGGAGCAGGCCGCCAGCCTCCAGGACTACCTGCGCCGCAAGGACCCGACCGCGGTCGTTCCCGGCGCTTGGCCCCTCATTCCCCACCAGCAGGACGGAGACCAGTGATGCCCGTATCCGGACGCCGCTACCGCGCCCTTCAGCAACAGACCGCCGACCAGCGCACCGACATCCTCCGCCTGGAGCGGGAGCTCACCGACACAGCCGCCGAGCGGGACGCCGCAGTCGCCGCCCTCGCCGGGCTCCGGACCCGCCACACGGAGCTCGCCGGCCGAGACCTGACCGCCGGGGAGGCCGTCCTCGCCCGGATGCTCCGCGCCTCCGAGGACGCCCGCGCGCAGCAGGAGGAGCGGCTCGTCGCCCTTCAGACCGCGAACGTCTCCCTCACCAACGAGCTGTACGACGCCCGCCAGGGGGTGACCGCATGAGCCTCACCGACACCGAGCTGGACGACCTCATCAAGGCCATCGGCCTGAAGCGGCCGCGCGGCGGCAGCCAGCGCAAGCCCATCGCCCACGGCACCCTTCGGGGTGCCAAGCAGCACCGGTACCGCAAGGAGACGCTGTGCCACCCGTGCCGCGAGGCCGAGGCCGCATACCAGCGCGCCCGGGTGGCAGCCCGCAAGGAGGCTGGCCGGTGACCATCACGCAGACCCCCGCGGCCGGGCTGACCACCCGCCCGGCCGCGGGCACCACCCCGCCCGACCTGACCGTCACCGTCCGCGGCATCCGCCCCGCCCCCCAGGGCAGTAAGCGGCACGTCGGCCATGGCCGCATGGTCGAGCAGTCGAAGCGGGTCAAGCCGTGGCGTGCCGCCGTCGCCGAGGCGGCGGCCGGGTTCGCCCTCGGCGGGCGGGCACCCCTGGACGGACCGCTCTCGGTCGAGGTCGTGTTCACCGTCCGCAAGCCGGCCAGCGCCCCCAGGACCCGGCGCACGTGGCCGACGACCCGGGACTCCGGCGACATCGACAAGCTGTTGCGGTCCACGCTCGACGCGCTCACCACCGCGGGGGCCATCGCCGACGATTCCCGGATCGTCGAGGTCGTGGCTCGCAAGGTCCACCCTGCCGAGGGCCTCTACGCCCTCGACGAGCCTGGCGCCGTCATCCGCGTCTGGTGCCTGGCCGAGGGGGTGGCCCGATGAAGGTTCGCGCCGACGTCGCCGAGTTGCTCCGCGCCGGGCTGTCGGACCGGGCGATCGGCCGCCAGCTCCACACCAGTCCCATGCGCGTAGCGGCCGCCCGAGCCGCCCTGGCCCTGCCGACCTGCCTGTCCGGCAAGGCGGCCCCCAGCGTCGAGGCCGCGTTCCACTCACGCACCGAGCCGCTGGAGGGCGGGCACCTGCGCTGGACCGGAACCATCGATCAGCACGGGACGCCGGTCGTCCGCCATCTCCAGCGCCAGCATTCGGCCTACCGCGTCGCGTTCACGATCCGGACCGGTCGTGAGGCAGTAGGCAACGCGCTGCCGGACTGTGGCCTGTCGCGGTGCGTGGCGCCCGCCCACATCGACGACCGCCCCGGCCGCGCCCGCACCGCCGCCACCTTCCGCGTTCTGTTCGGCGGTGCCCGGTGACCGCCGTCTACACCCGGCGTGCACCCGCCACGTCCGGGCGGCCGGCGCACTGGTCAGACCGTGCACTGTGTAGGGGAGTCGACCCGGAGGCGTTCTTCCCGGTCGGGAGCGGCGGTGCCAAGGCGACGCAGCAGATCGAGGACGCCAAGGAGTTCTGCTCCGGCTGTCCTGTCCGTATGGCCTGTGCGCTCGCAGCGCTCACCCAACCGTGTGACTGGGGCGTGTGGGGTGGCCTCGACGAGACGCAGCGGCGGCGCATCATCCGGCGCGAGCCCACCGACTTGGAGAAGGCCGTCCGGGCGGAGTGGTCGGCCTGGATGTCCCGTCGCATCGATCCGTACTTTGACGCCTACGCCAGGCGCACCGAGCAGGAGGCCGACGGCCACGTCCGGTGGACGATCAAGTCGACGTCGATCACCGTACGGGGCCGCGTCTTCACCGCGGCGCAGCTCGCGTACGAGATCGGGTACCGACGCCGGCCCGAGGGGTCCGTGCGGGCCACGTGCGGCCGCGGGCACTGCGTGGCCCCGGAGCACCTCGCCGACAACCTCATCCGCTGGCAGCGCGACCACGGCACCCGGGCTGCGGCATGACCAGCCGCCCGTGCGACGTCCCCACCGGCGAGCACGACGGACCGGCCCGCCTCTACCCGTGCGGCTGGCGCTGCACCACCCACGCACCCCGCCCCCGACCCATCCAGATCGGAGCTCGGCCATGACCGCCCCGAAGCCGAGGGAAGGCCGCTGCGGCCGCTGCAAGCAGCCCCGGCCCGTCTTCGTCTACAAGCCGATCCACGACTGCATCAACGACATCGGCCGCGTCGACCTCGTCGAAGCCGCCACGCACCTCGCGTGGTTCGAGGAGAACGGCGACCTCTGGTGCCAGGCCCGAATCGACCACATGCCCCGCCGCCTCTGCGTGCCCTGCCACGACAAGGAGGCCACCGAGGAGCAGGAATTCATCGACGAGTACCTCGACGAAACCTGACCGGCAGCCCGCCCGGATCCCGGCCGGCGCCCGCGGTTCGACGCCGCGGGCGGGCACCAACCACCGCCCCAGCTCCACCGAACGGAGACCACCCCGATGCCCTGGTTCAAGATCGATGACGCGTCCCACAGCCACCCCAAGTTCATGGCCGCCGGGAACGCCGCACTCGGTCTCTGGCTGCGTTGCGGGGCCTACTCCGCCCAACACCTCACCGAAGGCCACGTGCCCGGCGCCATCGCCAAGGCGTACGGCACCGCCCCGCAGGCCCGCAAGCTCGTCGCGGCGGGCCTCTGGCACGAGGCCGGGCACACCTGCTCCCGCTGCCCGCAGCCCGGCCCCGGCGACTACCTCGTCCACGACTTCTTCGAGGGCGGCCGGAACAGCACCCGCGCGCAGGTCGAGGCGGCCCGGAAGAACGCCGCCGAGCGCACCGCGAAGCACCGGGAGAAGGAAAAGCGAACTCGGAACGACGACGAATCGAGTGCGAATCACGCGCGAATCGAAGACGAAACGGCGAGGAATCGCGGCGGAAACGAACCCCAATTTTCTGGCTCCGCCGCAGGTCAGGACCCCCTGTCACACCGTACGGGTCTCGACGGTGTAACACCCCTCCTAGCCACAGCCATGCCTAGCCAGGTTCCTCCTACGGAGGAACCACCCCCCTACCCCCCGCACGCCAGCGGCCGCCTGCCCGCCGTCCTCGGCACAGGCCAGGCAGCAGCAGCGGGAGCACCCCCCTGGCTCCAGCCCCTCATGGCAGCCATCGGCCAGGCCGGCATGCACGTCCCCTGGAAGTTCAAGGGTGACGACCTGCTCCGCGTCCACAACGACATCAAGCGGCTTGGCATCCCGCTCATGGTCGAGCTCGCACGCAGCGGCTGGCAGTCCGCCCGGACCCCCGTCATCTCGTCGCGGTTCTTCTACGACAGCTGGCACTCCACCCCCACCCCCGAACCTGCCCCCGACGGCCGGCCCCCCCTTCGTGCCGTCGGCGGACCGAGCAAGACGTCCGAGTACCTCGACGACATGGCGGCCATCGCCGAAGAGCTCCGCCAGAAGAAGACCGGAGGCGCCTGATGGAACCCGAGCAGATCCCCGAGCTGATCGCCCAGATCGCCCTCGCCGACCCCCGCGTTCGCCGCGAAGACCCCATCGAGCGCCGCGCCCAGATCCTGATGTGGGCCGGCATCCTCGCCGACGTTCCCTACGACTACGCCGTTGCCGCCGCACAGCGGCACTACGCCGAGTCGAAGTGGCCGATCCTCCCGGCCGACATCGCGACCCGCTGGCAGGCGCTCGTCCGCGATCGCATGCAGCGCGACGCCGACCCCGAACCCCCGAACGTCGACCCCGACGACGAGGAGGCCTACCGCACCCAGCTCGCCGCCCGCCGCCAGGCCGTCGCCCACGGGCACACCCCGCCGGTCGGCCTCCGTGAACTCGCCGCCGTCCCCGACGAGGTGCAGGCCCGCCTCAAGGCGGTGGGCCGGTACATCCCCGAGCACGCCCGGCAGGCGCTCGCCGCGTACCGGCCCGTCGCCGCCGAGCGTGAGCGCCTCGTCCGCGAAGGCCGCCCCGACCCCCTCACCGTCCCCTGCCCCTGGTGCAACGCCCCCACCGGCCAGCACTGCCGCACCCGCACCCACACCCCCGGCCACGACCCCGAAGTCGGCCACCGCGGACACCGCACCCCACACCCCAGCCGCATCGACGCCGCCCACGCCCACACCAACGCCGCCTGAAGGAGCCCGCCCCATGGCCATCTGGACCACCGCCTACCTCGCCTACGGCCTCGAAATTCCCGCCCAAGACACCGACACCCTCGACCGCGCCCTCGGCGCACTCGGCAGCGACGTCGGCCACTTCACCGCCGGACCCTACGACCGCGGCCGCCACTACCTCGCCACCGGCTTCTACGACGCCGAACTCGGCGACCCCAAGACCGTCGACATCCCGCGCGACGAGAAGCAGTACCGCCTCTGGGGCGAGCAGCTGCGCACCGCGCTCGCCGCCCTCCACCTCCCCACCGACCAGGCGTTCGCCTGGCACCTCATCGCCAACCAGAACTGACCGGCGGCTGGCACTCGGTTCCCCGTCCCTCACGCGCACAGAGAGCAGCCCCATGACCACCACCACGATCAGCCCCCGCGAGGCCGAGATCCTCCGCCTCGTCGCCGCTGGCCGCACCAACGGCGAGATCGCCACCGCGCTCTACCTCGCCACCGACACCGTGCGCACGCACCTGCGCCGAATCCTGAAGCGGCTCGGCGCACGCAGCCGCACTCACGCCGTCGTGATCTGCCTGCACCGCGGCTACCTCACCGCCGCCGACCTCGCCACGGCCGCCGCCTGATCCCCGCCTGCCTGGTCGTCCCGCGCGCTGCGGGACGGCCGGCCCAGCCCTCACCCCCGGGAGAACCCCATGCACCACGCCCACCCGCCCCGCACCCGCTGGCACGTCGAGATGTACGAACCGCTCGCCGACGATTGGTCGTCCGGCCTGCCGTTCACGGACTGGCGGGACGCTGTCGATGCGCGAGCCTACCGCGACGAGCACCACCCCACGTGGCCGGACGGATCCCCCGTCCGGCGGCGCCTCGTCCTGGAGACGACCACGTACGAGGACTTTGACGCCGACGTCAGCCACCTCGTCCTGTTCCCGAAGTCCGGCTTCGTCATCACCGGCGTCGCCAACCAGGACTACGCCGCCCTGCCCGACACCACGCCCGACGGCCGGCCCGCGATCCGCTTCGTCGTCGGCGGCAGCGAGACCGGCCACGCCGACGTCGTCCTGCCGCTCGACCAGCTGGAGGAGGTCATCGCCGGGCTCCGCGAGATCGCCCGACAGCAGGGCGGACAGACCCGGACTTCTCCGTGCAGCTGCGGCTACCCGGCCGACGAGGACGCGGTCCACCTCACCGACGGGGCCCCTTGCTACAACCGCGACTCCGTTGCGGCCGTGGAGGCCGGAGCATGAGCCAGCAGCCCGCCGCCGAACTCACCACCGCCGAACGCCAGCTCCTCGCCTTCGCACTCGACCTGGCCTTCGACCGCATGGTCTCCGAGGACGGGTTCACCGACGAGGACTGGGCCGCCCACACCCGGCTCAAGCAGCTCGCCGACGACGAGGCCGCCTCGTTGGACGAGCCGTGACCTACGTGCTCATCGCGGCCAGCGTCCTCGCCACGTCGGCCGCCCTCGCCCTCCTCCTCGCCGCCTGCATCCGCCACGGCGAACGGCAGACCCGCCACGGCCGGCGGGCCCGGAAAGCCCGCCACGCGGCCGCACAGCGCCCGCGCCGGGTCCGCACAGATCGCACTGACAGGCGCAACACGTGACCACCGCCCTCACCGTCCTCGCCGCTATCTGGCTCGCCCTCGGCATCCTCGGCAGCGCCGTCGCGCTCTACCGCATCTGGAAGGACCAGCGATGACCAAGACCCTCGCCGCCGCCACCATCGCCCGACACCTCACAACACGCCGACACAACAACGCCACCACCGGCCCCCTCTGGGCCCCCGGCTTCCGCTGCCAGCAAGCCAGCCCCCGCACCATCCGCATCTGGCACGACGGCCCCGACGAGCAGACCCACCTCGACCAGTACACCGACCTTCTCCGCGCCTGCGGCTACACCGTCACCCCCGAGCGCAAGGCCGGCACCCGCCCCCGAATTCGCGTCACCCAGCCCGCCGGGAGCAGCCAGTGACCGAGCAGCCCGTTCGGCACACCGTCGACACGATCACCGACGACGCCCTCGACCAGCTGTACGCCGAGCTCGACGCACTCCGCAGCCGAGCAAGTGTCCTCGCGACCAACTGGGGATACGCCTTCGGTCTCCTCGCACAGGCCGTGGAGCAGCTCCCCGAGGGCGACCTCCGAGCCTGGATCCGCGCCGCCCTCGAACCCCAGGAGTCCTGACCCATGGCCCGCTCGATCGGCATGGCCGCCGACGCCACCGTGTTCCGCGCCGTCATCACCATCACCAACCGCGACGGCACCGAGAACACCAAACACGAGGGCCCCTACGGCTCCATCGGAGCCGCCCGCGCCCGAGTGACCTTCTGGACCAACTACCTCGCCGACTACGACGACGAGACGTGCCAGCCGACTGGCACGAGCCGGGCCCGCGGCTACGTCGAAGAGGGCACCGTCACCTGGCAGCCCGCCTGAACACGCGCAAGGGGCGCGCCCTACCGTCCGCCAAGACCGGGCGCGCCCCACTGGTGCGATCACCGTACCGCCCACGCCCCAGGAGCAGCACGTGACCACCACCGCCGCATACCACCTCATCCGCATCGGCGCACTCTGGCCCCACCTCGATGACGCCCTCGACCTCCCCCGCGCCGCCTGGTACGGCGTCGGCATCACCGAACACCTCCGCCGCCTGGAGGACGCCGACCGCGTCGAGGTCCCCGGCCTCCGCCACCTCGAGCGGTCCCCCGACCAGATCGGCGCCTCCGCGGCCCCGCTCAGCATCCGCGCCCTCGACGCCGCCCGCCTCGTCGAGACCACCCTCATCCACCTCGCCGACACCCTCGCACCCGTCATCACCCGACCCGCCCTGTCGCACGCGCCCGCCAACTGGGCCGCACGCGGCTGGACACCGGCCGACCGCGCCCGCCGGGACGCGGCCGCCGACGAGGACCAGGGCGACCCCCGCCGGTGGCGGTACACCGGGCTGCGCACAGCCGAGTACGCGGCCGGCTGGCTCCACGCCCGAGTCACCGGCCAGAGCGGGCCCTTCCGGCCGCTCACCGCCGCGCAGCTGTACCGAGTCGAGCAAGTCGCCGCCGGCTGCGCCGACCGCATCGCCAGCGCCCTCGACCTCCTCGCCCGGCAGTACGCCGTCGACCGGCCGTGCCCGACCTGCCGGGGCCGGATCGTCGTCACCGCGGGCGCCGGGCAGGACCCGACCGCGCGGTGCGAGACCTGCGAGCGGGCATGGGCGCTGCCCGCGGCGGCATAGGTCAGCCGCCGGTTGGCGGCTCCGGGGCCCACACTTCGGGGCCGCCACCCCGCCACTCGACCAGCGGATCCCCCGCGGCGACCATGTCCTCTGGGTCCGCCACACCCACCCGGCGCAGGAACTCCACGACGTCCGCCCGTCGATACGCGGTGCCGAGGATCGAGTCCTCCCCGTGGACGTGCGCGACAACCCGGCGGCCGCCCGTCGGGGCGACCGGGTGGACGACGATCCGCGCACGATCCGGCACCCCACCAGCCTGGCCCGGACCGCGTCCCGGCGCATCCGGGCAGCACTGAGCCCCCGCCCTTCCGGGTGGGGGCTCCGGCGCGCGCGGCTACTCGGCGGCCGGCGGTGCGCCCTTCTTCGTCCGGGAAGCCCACCGGCCGGACCCGCGTTCGATGTCCTGCACTGTGCCAAGCGACACCCCAAGCTCGGCAGCGATCTTCCGGTAGGACACCCCCTCGGCGCGCAGGTCGAGCACCACCTGGCGGCGCAGTTCATAGAACCGCTTGCTCCTCTCCGCCTGGTCCTTCAGCACGGCGCTGATCGCGCGCGCTCTGGCAATGGGGTCGCCCATCTCCGCAACGCCGTCCAGGGCTGCGAACACTCGCTGCACCTCCTCGGGGATCGAGTCCTCGGCCATCCCGTCCTCAGTCTCTTCGGGCATGCCGCTTGCCTTCAGCGTATGGGCGCCCATACAGTCGAAGCAAGCACCACGCAGCACCATGCAGAACGGCCCCGGTCGGCGCTCGCAACGCCACATGACCGGGGCCAGCCCACCCCTGACATCACCAGGAGCAAGCCATGGCCGAGCGTACCCACACCACCCAGCAGGACGCAGCCCTCCACCAGGCCGACGCCGACCCGGCCACCCTCAACACCCTCATGCAGCGCATTGCACAGTGGATCAGCCACGAAAACCCCCACGCCGTCTTCACCGCCTACGACCGCGACTACGTCGCCAACGCGCAGGCCTGGACGCACCTCAAGCGCACCAGCCGCTTCGGCCGCGTCGACGGCGACCGCCGCGAGGCCCTGCACGCGGCCCTCCTCGCCGCCATGCCCGAGACCCGCGACGGCGAGACCTGCGCCGAGTACGCCGTCCGGCTCCGCCTGGAGATCCGCTGATGGCCACCCCCGCCGAGGTCGACGAGCGGCGCGCCATGGTGCGCCGCCTGTCGCTGGGTGGCGCATCCTCCCGCCAGATCGCGGAGCAGCTCGGCGTCGGCAAGGACACCGTGCTCCGCGACCTGCGCCGCTTGAAAGCACAGCCGGACACCGCGGCGCAGCGCCGCGCGCGCCGCGTGGCGCAGGCCGACGACGCCGTGCGCCAGGCAAGCGCCGCAGTTCAGGCCGTCGCCGCCGCCCGCCCGGCGTACACCCTCGTCGACGACGAGACGGCCCGGCGCTGGTGGGCCGAGCTGCGCGCCGCCGCCGACGAGCTGGCGGCGCAGGCTGGCGCATTCGCCGACTACTACCCCGGCGCCACCAGCGGCTGATGGACCTCGCCTACTGCGCCGGCTGGGGCCTGCTCACGTACCTCGTGCTCCGCTCCATCGGCGCCACCCTCGCCCCGCACCTCCGCGAGCGGCTCGCCGTCTGGGCGATCTACGCCGCGTCCCTCACCACCATCGCAAAGATCCTCACCTGAGAGGCCCTCATGCCCAGCCACGTGCACGCCGCCATCGACACCGCGGCCCGCCACGCCATCGCCGCCCCACAGGTCACGCCCGCCATGGACGTCCCCAGCGGCGCCCTCGGCGCGCTCATCGTCGGCATCATCCTGTCCACGATGATCGTCGTCCGGTGGAAGAGCGACATCTACAAGGACGCCGAGAAGCGCGCGATCATCCACACCGCGCTCGCCGTCACGCTCCTCGCCGGCGCCGGAGGGGGCATCGTCGCCAGCGTCATGACCAGCGTCCAGCAGGCCGGCAACGGCATCGGGAACAGCATCACGCAGACCGGGTTCGGCCGGTGAGGCTTCGCGCCGTCCAGGGGATCGGCGGGCCCCTCTACGACGGGTCCGCCATCCTCTACCAGCGGATCACGGCCTGGGTCACCCGGCCCAGGTACAAGGCCGTGCAGGCCGAGGGCACCGAGGATGCCCCGGCCGGGGAGCAGGGCGAGGAACCGGGGGAGACCTGCGTCCTCGACAAGCGGGCCCCCCTTAAGCGGGTGCTTGGGTGCGGCGCGGTCGGCTACGTCGTCGCCCAGTCCCCCTACACCACCTACGCCATTGCGGCTGGTACCGGTACGTGGATCGTGGCCGCGCTGATGCTGGCTGGGGAGAAGAAGCGCCCGGCCGAGGAGCCAGCCGTCAAGGACGCTTCGGAGCGCCCCGAACCGGTCCCCGACGGTGCCGACGGCAGCCCGATCCCCGACGCGGTCCGGCACCTGGCCGCTGGCGGACACGGCGCCCACCTCGCCGCCCTCGCCGCCCACCTCGGCGAGGGCTGGGACACCGCCCGCGTCCGGGCCGCCTGCGCGGCCGCCGGGATCCCGGTGACTGGGAGCGTCCGCCAGCCCAGCCGTGGGGTGTCCACCGGGGTCCGCGTCGAGGACCTCCCCGACCATTCCCCGCCCCCCTCCCCCGCCCCGGCCATAGCTGTAGTCGTCGCAGGTCAAGAGCCACCTACGGAGACAACTACAGCTACAGCTACAGGCCCGGAGCTACGCATCGAGCGAGATGCGGGAGGGGCCCTCACGGTCATCCACGACCCGGCCCAGACCCGGCACCACGCCGTCACCAAGACCCCTTAAGGAGCACCATGCGACTCCACTGGATCATCACCCTTCAGCACCAGGCCCCCACCGGCGTCCGCGTCATGACGATGGAGGGCACCGTCGACCCCCGGCCGGGCGCCACCCGCCAGAGCATCTACCGCGAGGCGTACACGTACGCCGCCAAGTACCTGCAAGCAGGCCCCAACCCCTCGGTCCTGATGTTCGAGATGCACCCTGACGAGCTCTGAATCAGGCCACGCCAGGGGGTGTTGTTCCGGCCACTACGGGCGTACGGTGACACCACCTGGAGGGGTACCGGCGCCTCCTGTCACCAGCGCCGGTCCGTCCGGAGCCCCGCCGTACGTCCCCCCGCACGGCAGGGCTCCCCTTTTGCACCTGGTTGTAAAACCCGCGCGCGTGCCCCATCATGGGCGGCAGATCCGGCATGCCCGGAACCCGAAGCCCCGCCGTCATGCGGGGCTTTCGCGCGTCACAGGTCAGTCACAGAGCGCCCCCAGCCGCCCGACCGCCGCGAGCATGGCCCGATGCGCACACACATGATCACCCTGCTTGCAGCGGCCAGCCTCCTCACCCTCACCGCATGCAGCAGCGACCCCGCGCCCGCCGACAAGCCATCGGCCGCCGCCCCGGCGCCTGCCACATCGCAGAGCGCAGCCCCCGAAGCCGCAAGCTCGGCCGCAGGCATCCCGCCCAGCCCGGGCCCTGCCCAGCGCGCCGCATACCTTGCCGCGCTCAACGCCATCGACCCTGAGATCGTCAACGGTAAGGACGACAAGGCCGTGTCCCGCGGCCGCGACCAGTGCGCCGCCCTGAAGAACGAAAAGGACGTCACCAAGCGCGTCGCCCAAGTCGAGCAGAGGTTCATCGGGCCCAACCACCCCAACGGGTTCGGCACTACCAAGAGCGCGGGCATCCTCGCCGCGGTGCAGGCCAACCTCTGCCCCACCTACTGATCAACCCACAGACCACCCACGGCGGGTGGGCGCGGGAGCAGCCGCCCGGGACGAGGGCCCCGGGCGGCCACCGCCGCCACCGCCACGACAAGGAGGCCGCTCGTGGCCAGCGCGCTCTACCCCAGCTTCAAGCAGCTCCTCCTCGGCGGTGGGATCAACCTCAGCAGCGCCGACATCCGCGCCGTCCTCGTCGACACCGCCGACTACACCTACAGCGCGGCGCACGACTTCCTCGACGACGTCGCCGCAGGCGCCCGCGTGGCCGTGTCCCCGGCCCTCGCATCCAAGACCATCACGGGCGGCGTGTTCGACGCCGCGGACGCCACGTTCACCGTGGCCACCAGCGACAGCGTCGAGGCCGTCATCCTCTACAAGCACACCGGCTCCGACGCGACAGCCTCGCTGATCGCGTACATCGACGGTGTCAGCGTCACCCCCAACGGCGGGAACATCGTCGCCCAGTGGAACGCCAGCGGCATCTTCGCCCTGTGACGCCGAGGCAGAGAGGATGAACGGCATGGACGACCTCGTGCAGTTCCTCCGCGCGCGCCTCGACGAGGACGAGCAGACCGCTCTCGTGGCCAGCCCTGGGCCCTGGCGGGTGGACCCGGAGTGTGACGAGGTTCTGGCCGTGGACGACATCACGGTTGCCGACGTCTTCGCCCTCAGCAACCGCCAGCTGCGAGCCACGGCCGAACACATTGCCGCCCATGACCCTGCCCGCGTCATTACCGAGGTCGGCGCCAAGCGGCAGGTCGTGTGCCAGTACGAGAATCAAGCCGCCCTGCTCGCCAACCACATGGGCGGGGTCCTCACCAAGTACCTCGTACGCGAGCTCGCGATTGTTGTGCGGTGTCTCGCCCTGCCCTATGCCAGCCACTCGGACTACCGCGACGAGTGGCGCCCTTGAGCGGCGGTTCGCCCCCAGGAGGTAGGCCATGGCAGTAGGTCAGCTCACCCACCTCGCCGACACCGTCACCCTCTCCACCAGCAGCAGCGCCTCAGCCACCATCCCCAACGACGGCAGCGTCCTCGTCGGCGACCTCCTCCTCGTCGCCTGCGTCATGCCGTCCGGCAGCCGCACGTTCGCCATCAGCGGCGGAGCCAGCGCCTGGACCAGCCTCGGCACCGCCATGCAAGCCGGTCACATGTCCCAGCTGTGGTGGCGCATCGCCGAAGCCGGCGACCTCGGCGCGACCGTCACCGTCACCCCGAGCACCGGCAGCATCCGCCAAGTGCTGCTCCTCGGCCGCGTCCGGGGCGCCCTGGCCTCCAACCCGATCGCCTCCGCGACCAACACGTCGACGACCGCCACGACCAAGACCACCCCGTCCCTGGGCAGCGTGCAGGCATCCAGCCGCGAAATCGGCGTCGTTTGGGACTCCCGAGGCTCGGCCATCCCCCAAACCGCGGCCTGGACCGCGCCCGCGGGCCACACCCGGCGCGGGCAGGCCTTCACCACTGCCCTGAACGGGGCCTGTTCCGGCGCATGGGGCGACAGCGACGCCACCGTGTCCGGGACGATCGGATCCCGCGTGTCGACAGCCGACCAGTCTGCGCTCGGCTCCGCCTGGACGCTCGCCATCGCCCCCGGCGAGCAGACCATCGACCCCGCGCTCCTCGCGTCCACCACAACCGTGTACGCGCCGACCGTCACCCTCTTCGACCCGGACATCACGCTCACCATCGGCACCCCGGCCACACGCTGGACCGTTGCGGCGCCCGCACGCGGTTGGGAGGTCGGAGCACCGTGGTGATCCCCGCCAGCAGCCTGGAATACATCAGCGTCACCGTGACGACCTCACCCGCCGGCGTCGACCTCACTGGCACCGCGCCGCAGTTCGCTTTCCTCCCCGCGGCGAACCGGGCCAACCCAGCCACGGGCCAGTGGCTCACCGGGCAGTGGGACGGCAGCAGCACCGCCCGCATCCTCGTCGGCCCCTCCGGCGGCGCGACCACGCTCACCCGCGGCGACTGGCACGTCTGGATCAAGATCGACCCGCCCAATGCCGAGCTGATCGTGCGCCGCGCCGGAACCCTCACCGTCACTTGACGTCACAGATCGATCACTACCGCCCGAACGCCACCCACAGCAACGGATGATGCCCCCTCACGCCCTACATCACGGGGGGACCCATGCACACCCGCACCACCGGCCTCGCCGCCGTCCTGCTGCTCTGCACCGTCACCGCCTGCAACAGCAGCACCAGCACCTCCGAGAAGGCCGCCGCGCCGGCTACCACGACGCCCCGGCCCGCCGCGAGTGCCTCCACCGCATCGCCGTCACCCACCCGCGACCCGGTGTTCGCCATCGGCCACACATGGACGTTCGAGGGAACCCTGAACGCCGAGCAGGTCATCGGCAACGTCACCGTCCTCGGCTACCGGCACAACGTCCGCTCCGTGGGCTCGGCCTCCGACGAATCCGGGACCCCCGGCTATGTGTGGGCCGCGCTCGACGTCAAGACGTGCAGCGAGAAGGGCTCCTTCCTCGCCTCGACGCTGCCCTGGACCCTGACCTACGCCGACGGCGCACGCGTCCCCGCGTCCAGCACCACGTACGGCGACTTCCCCAAGCCGGCCTACCCCGTCGAGACCCATCTGACGGCCGGCAAGTGCGTCAAGGGCAACATCGTCTTCGCCGTGCCCAGCAACCCCCGTCCGGCAACTGTCGCCTACGCCCCCGACGGAATCGACACGCCCCGCGAATGGGCGGCGGTCCCCGCCGAGTAGAGCACGAGGAGGGACGTGGCCCAGAACCCCCGCAACGGCCGCCGCTACCGAGCGTTGTGTGCTCGCCAGCGCGCCCTGCACCTCCCGTGCTGGATCTGCGGCCACGACATCGCCTACGACATCACCGGGCCCGACGCCGGCCGCCACCCGGCCGCGTTCACCCTCGACCACCTCGTCCCCCTCTCGAAGGGGGGCGAGCTGCTCGACCCGGCCAACGCCCGCAGCGCGCACCGCCGGTGCAACAGCGCCCGCGGGAACAGGCTCACCGTCCGTACGCCCGGCACGTCAAGGAGATGGTGAACATGGCAACCGTCGAAGCAGCGCTGGACAACGCGGCCAGGCTGCTGCAGCAGGCCGAAATGGAGACGAACCTGCAGCTCATGGAACGCCTCGATGAGCTGGCCACCTCGTGGATGTCTCTGGCCAACCTGCTGATGGAGCGAGAGCGGCAGGCCTGATCAAACGGGGGTGGTGACACACCGTGCTGTATGTCGTGACCGGGCCCCCGGCCGCCGGCAAGAGCAGCTGGATCACGGCGCGCGCCCAGCGCGGGGACATCGTCATCGACCTGGACCGCATCGCGCTCGCGCTCGCCGGACCCGGCGCCCTGGCCTGGGACCACGACGAGACGCTCCTCAAGGTTGCACACCGGGCTCGCTTCGCAGCCATCGACGAGGCGGTCCAGCACCGCGACAAGGTCGACGTCTATCTCATCCACACCATGCCCAGCGCCAAGGCCACCGCCCGGTACACGCGACTCGGCGCAAAGATCATTGTCGTGGACCCGGGCCGGGACGTCGTCATGCAGCGCGTCCGCGACATGCGGCACCCAGGCATGGAGCAGGTAGCCACCCGGTGGTACAGCCGGCGCCGCGCCGTGGTAGGCGAGGCCACCGGCGTGCAGGCATCCCGCCCCTGGTGACGGTAGTCCCACCCCCACGCCCCGTGCACCCCGACCTGCCCTGATCAGTCCGTCACACAAACTCGAACTTTGATCGAGAACACCATCACGCATCGCGATGGCCAGGCCGGCCCGGCCAGGGGTGGGGGGCTCGTACCCGCCGAGAAAATCGGCGCGGTGGGCGACCCAAACCGCCCTTGTCGCCCGGTTTTTTGCGCGGCCGATTTTCAAGATCCTATTTCGGGAATGATGACGTTTCTGATTTAGCGACTCTCCGTAACTGTCACTGGCTGTCACGGGGGTGGTCAAGATCGAGAACGAGCAGGCCACCCGCGACGAGATCCTCGCGCTCGGCGTCGCGCACCTTGCCCCCGGGCTGTGCGCCCTCGCCATCACCCTCGCCCAGCACCTCGACGGCACCGACGCCGCCACCAGTGCCGCGGTCGTCGGCCGCGAGCTGCGGGCCACCCTCGACAAGCTCCGCATAGTCGCGCCCGGCAAGGCGGAGGGGGATGAGCTCGATGACCTCGCTGCTCGACGCGCCGCACGCCGCGGCGCCTGATCCGCGCGGCTCCCAGCAGCCTCGGCTCCACGTCGCGCCGCCGTTCCTCTCCTCCTCGGGGCAGGAGGCCGTCGAGCTCGCAGCCCTCGCCGGGCTGCAGCTCGACCCGTGGCAACAGCACGTTCTCGACCTCGGGCTCGGCGAGCGCGCCGACGGCCGGTGGTCGGCGTTCGAGGTCGCGGTGAACGTTCCGCGCCAGAACGGCAAGGGTGCGATCATCGAAGCCCGCGAACTGGCCGGTCTGTTCCTCCTCGGCGAGCAGCTCATCCTGCACTCGGCCCACGAGTTCAAAACGGCCATCGAGGCGTTCCGCCGGGTCACCGCGCTGGTGACGAACTCGGACTACCTGCGGAAGCGGGTGGCGCGGGTACGCCGGACCACTGGCGAGGAGTCGATCGAGCTGCTCTCGGGCCAGCGGCTCCGCTTCCTCGCCCGGTCCGGCGGCTCCGGGCGCGGCTTCTCCGGGGACTGCAACGTCCTCGACGAGGCCATGCACCTCGGCGACGAGGCGATGGGCGCGCTCATGCCGACCATGTCCGCCCGGCCCAACCCGCAAATCTGGTACCTGGGCTCCTCGGGCATCGGAGGGCCGTCGGTGCAGCTCGGCAGGCTCCGAGAGCGCGCCCTGCGGGCCCTGGAGGGCGAACCTGACCCTGCCCTGGCCTATTTCGAGTGGTCCATCGACCCCCACCTCGCCGAATGCCCCACCGGGTGCGCCGAGCACGACGACGACGCTGACCCGGCCGCCTGGGCCAGGGCGAACCCGGCGCTCGGCATCCGCATCACAGCCGAGCACGTCCAGCGCGAGCGGCTGAGCATGTCGCCGACGGTGTTCGCGCGGGAGCGGCTCGGGGTCGGCGACTACCCCTCCGACCGAGCCGACACCTGGTCCGTGATCGGCCAGGACGCGTGGCGGGCGCTCACAGACGGTGAGAGCAAGCCGTCCGACCCCGTGGCGTTCGCCATCGACATGACCCCCGAGCGGTCACATGCTGCAATCGGTGTCGCCGGGGTCTCGGGCAGCGCGGTGCACGTCGAGGTCGTCGACCACCGGCCCGGTGTCGGCTGGATCGTTGAACGTGCCCTTGACCTGCAAGAGCGCTGGAATCCGTGCGCGTGGGTCGTCGACGGAGGCGGGCCCGCGGGCGCGCTGATCGCAGACCTGGAGCGGGCGGGACTCACCGTGACGGTGCCGAGGGTCCGGGAAGTGGCGCAGGCCTGCGGCCAGTTCTACGACGCGGTCACCGAGCAGACCCTTGTCCACCTCGACCAGGCGCCGCTCGCCGCGGCCCTGGCCGGCGCCCGGAAACGCGAGCTCGGCGAGGCCTGGGCCTGGGCCCGCCGTGGGGTGTCCGTCGACATCAGCCCGCTGGTCGCGGTGACGCTCGCCGCGTGGGGCCTGCGGACCCGGGACGACACACCAGAGGAGGAGCCGGAGCCGTGGGTCGCCTTTCTGTGAGCCGCGCTGGCCGGGCGCGCGCCGGCACCGCGCTGGGCGGGGCCCTGGTCGCCGCCGGGGCCGGGCTCGGTCTCGGCCTCGCCGTCGGCCTGGTCGTCGCCGGGGTGCTGCTGGCCGCGTACTGCCTGCTGGTGGCCGACGTGGACCCGCCGGGACGTGAAGGGAGGGGTGGCGGATGACGACCCTGTGGCGGGCGTCCCGGGGGCGCCGAGCCGCGGCCGAGGAACGGCACATCACTTCCCTGGAGGACTACGTCAACTCGTTCACGTTCGGCGGGGCCGCGTACTACCCGTCCGGCGTGCAGCAGACGATGCCGGGGCAGGCCAGTGAGCCGCCGCCGCGCGACTTCCAGGGGTACGCGGTCCGCGCCGCCCACAACGGCGTGCTGTCGGCCTGCATGGACGTCCGCAAGGACGTGTTCAGCAGTGCCCGGTTCGCCTGGCAGCGCCTCCACAACGGCAGGCCGTCGGAGATGTTCGGGAGCACCGACCTGCGGCTGCTGGAGCAGCCATGGCCGGGCGGGACGACCCAAGACCTGCTGGCGAGGGTCATTCTGGACGCCGACCTCGCCGGGAACAGCTACTGGGCCCGGGACGGCGACGAGCTGGTCCGGATGCGCCCCGACTGGGTGCAGATCATCCTGGAGCCCCGCCACAGCCGCGGCGGCCACCTCGGTTGGCGCCGCCTCGGCTACCTCTACACCGAGGGCGGCCCAGTGTCCGGCGCCGAGCCGGTCCCGTTCCTCGTGGACGAGGTCGCCCATTTCGCCCCGAAGCCGGACCCCTTGGCGACGTACCGGGGCATGTCGTGGATGACGCCAGTCCTGCGGGAGACGACCAGCGACGGGCTGATGTCGGCCCACAAGCAGAAGTTCTTCGAGAACGCGGCCACGCCGAACATGGTCGTGACGATGCCGCGGGAGATCGGCGCCGAGGCGTTCGAGAAGTTCGTCGCGAAGATGGACGCCGGCCACAAGGGCGCCCGGAACGCCTACAAGACCCTGTATCTGGGCGGCGGGGCCGACGTTACCGTCGTCGGGTCGTCGTTTTCGCAGATGGACTTCTCGCGGATCCAGGGCGCCGGGGAGACCCGCATCGCCGCCGCTGCCGGCGTACCGCCGGTCATCGTCGGCCTGTCCGAGGGCCTCGCCGCCGCCACCTACTCGAACTACTCGCAGGCGCGCCGCCGGTTCGCCGACGGCACGATGCACCCGCTGTGGGGCAACGTCGCCGGCAGCTTCGCGCACCTGGTACGCCCGGCCGGCGCTGGCGACAGCGGCGTGGTGCGGCTCTGGTACGACCCCCGCGACGTGCCGTTCCTCCGAGAGGACCGCAAGGACGCTGCCGACATCCAGTTCCGGCACGCCCAGACCATCCGCGCCCTGACCGATGCCGGCTTCACCCCGGAGTCGGTCGTACGGGCCGTCGAGGCCGAGGACCTCTCGCTGCTGGTCCACACCGGCCTGTTCTCCGTCCAGCTGCAGCCCCCGGGCTCGACCCTGCCGACGACCGCGCCAGCGCCCCCGACTGATGAGGAGGGCCCGTGATGGGCACCGTGCACGCCATCGCGCGCGACCTGACCCGGTCCGCGCCGTTCCGCGCCGAGGCACCCGACGGGGAGTCCGACGGCCGCGCCCTGGCCGGCTACGCCGCGGTGTTCGGCGAGTCAACCGAAATCGACTCCTGGGAGGGCTCGTTCACCGAGACGATCCGCCGGGGCGCGTTCCGCAAGACGATCCGGGAGTCGACCCCGGTCATGCAGTTCGACCACGGGCATCACCCGCTGATCGGGTCCATCCCGATCGGGACGATCACCCAGCTCCGCGAGGACGACCACGGCCTCTACGTCGAGGGCCGCATCTCCGACAACTGGCTGATGCAGCCCATCCGGGACGCGATCGCCGACGGCACGGTGTCGGGGATGTCCTTCAGGTTCGAGGTAATCCGGGAGGAGTGGCGCGACGCGGCCGGCAAGGTCGTCCGGCCCGAGGAGGTCGGCGAGCTGCTGTGGATGCCCGGCGACCGCGGCCCCCTCCAGCGGGAGATCATCGAGGTCCGGTGCCGAGAGCTCGGGCCCGTGGTGTTCCCGGCCTACGCCGGGACCGAGGTGTCCGTGCGGGCCCGCGGCATGGCCGACGAGCTCGCCCACGACGGGCAGGCCGCCCGCGCGATCCGCCGCTCGCTCGCCCGGGACGCCGCAGCGCCCACGGTGCCCGAGGACCCCGAACTGCGCCGCGAAGTGGCCGCCTCGCTGCTCTTCGGCCGGCCAGGTCAGCCGCAGCGCGGCGAACACTTGGTCGTCGACCTCAGCGGCGAGATCGACCCGGACCGGATGGCGGCCGCCGTCCGCGACTCCCTCCGCCAGATCCAAGGCGCGCCGCCCGCCACCGGGCACCCGCCTGCCCCCAGCACAACCGACGCGCCGCCCGCCGATGGGCACCCGTCCCCCTCCCCGGCCAGTGAGCGCCTCCGGGCGTACATCACCGAGGCCCGGGACCGCATGCGCCAGACGCTGGCGCTCATCGACGAGAAGGACGCAAGCTGATGGAACTGTCCCACCCGCAGGCGAAGATCCGCCTGAAGGACATCGAAGCCGAGCTTGAGCGGCTCGGCGCCAAGCCGGAGCTCACGGCCGAGGACGAGCAGCAGTTCGACGAGCTGACCCGCGAGTTCGGCGAGGTCGACCAGCACCGCCGGCAGCTGGAACGCATGGCCGCGCTGGAGAAGGTCCGGGCCGCCTCGACGGTCAGCGAGCGCCGGCCGTCCGCGGCGGGCGTCCGCCCGGCGGCCGGGACGTCGTACGGCTCCGACGGCTACGACTCCGACCCGATCCTCAACCCCGACTCCGTCGAGGACCGCCGCTTCCGCAACCCGTGGGACCTCTCCGAGGTGCGGACCTTCTCCCGGTCCAAGGAAGAGGTCGCGCACGAGCTGCGGGCCCGCGCACTGTCCGCCATCGAGAAGATGTCCGGCGCCAACGACCGCGTTCGGTCCGCCGGCACGAGCATCATCGAGCAGTTCGACGACGGCGACTCTCGAATCGCCCGGCTGTGCCTGGCGACGTCCAGCCCGGAGTACCTGCGGGCCTGGTCGAAGGTCGCGCGCGGCCGCGGGCACCTGATCTCTCAGGAAGAGCAGCGAGCCCTGGAACGCGCCATGTCGCTGACCGACAGCGCCGGCGGCTACCTGGTGCCGTTCCAGCTCGACCCGACCGTCATCATCACCGCGAACGGCAGCCGGAACCAGGTCCGCGAAGTCGCCCGGCAGGTCGTCGCCACCGGCGACGTCTGGAACGGAGTGAGCAGCGGCGCAGTGTCCTGGAGCTGGGACACCGAAGGCACCGAGGTGTCCGACGACACCCCCACGTTCGCGCAGCCCACCGTGCCGATCCACAAGGCCAGCGGCTTCGTGCCCATCTCCATCGAGGCCTTGGAGGACGAGGCCAACGCCACCCAGGAGGTGGCCAAGCTGCTGGCCTTCGGCCGAGACGTTCTGGAGTCCGCCGCGTTCACCACCGGCACCGGGTCGAACCAGCCGACCGGCATCGTCACCGCGCTGACGGGCACGTCCAGCATCGTTACCTCGACGACCACGGATACGTTCGCCGCGGCGGACATCTACAAGATCGACAACGCGCTGCCGGCCCGGTACCGGGCGAACGGGTCCTGGATGGCCAACCGGGCGATCTACAACCTGATCCGCCAGTTCGACACCGGCGGCGGCGCGCAGATGTGGGAGCGCATCGGAGCTGACGTGCCCGCGATGCTTCTGGGCCGTCCGGCCCTGGAGGCCGAGGACATGGACGGCTCCGTCACCGCGGCTGCGGAGAACTACCTCGCCGTGTACGGCGACTGGTCGAACTACGTCATCGCCGACCGGGTCGGCATGACCGTGGAGTTCATCCCGCACCTGGTCGGCTCCAACCGGCGCCCGACCGGCCAGCGCGGCTGGTACGCCTACTACCGCGTCGGCGCCGACAGCGTGAACGACGGCGCGTTCCGGATGCTCAACGTCACCTGACCCCGCCCGGCCCCCGTCACCACGGCGGGGGCCCTCTCCCGGAAAGGGGATCCGCTCATGCGGAACTCGCTGTACGGCCTGGCGCGGGCGAAGGTGACGCTCTCCGTCGCGGCCCGTACCAATGGCACGGTCAACGGGACCACCGTGGACCTCAACGAGAACAAGGACAACTGCCGGTCGGCGATGCTCATCGTCCACACCGGGACGATGACCGACGGATCTCACGCGGTCACTCTGCAGGAGTCCGATGACAACTCGGCGTGGTCCGCCGTGGCCGCGGCCGACCTGCAAGGCTCGGCGCCCACCCTGACCTCGTCCGACGACGACGTGCTCTACGAGCTGGGCTACATCGGGTCGAAGCGATACCTGCGCGCGTCCGTCGTCACCTCTGGTGCCACGACCGGCGGCGTGTTCGGCGCGACAATCGTGCGCGCCTTCCCCCGCCGCCGTCCGATCTCCCACAGCTAGGAGCCCCACCATGGCAGTGAAGCGCTGCACCACGCCGTTCAGCGTGTGGGTGGACGGCTCGCCGCGGGTCTACGCCGGCGGGCAGCTCGTCGACGAGCAGGACCCCGTCCTCAGGACGCACGGCCACCTGTTCGAGGACGTCACCGCGCACGTTGCCGCCCGCCGGGCGCGGCAGGCCGAGACAGCCAGCGCCGGGCCCGGGGAGCTGCGGACGCTCACCCCGCCGACGGAGCCGGCCGCGCTGGAGCCCGGCGGCGCTGCGACGACCGCCGCGGCCAAGCCGGGGCGCCGGACCAAGTAGGGGAACAGCGGTGCCGTTCGATCTCAGCGACGCGGTCCGTCTGAGCGCCGACTGCCGCGACGCCGGCGGCACGCTCACCAACGCGGCCAGCGTCACCCTCACCATCACCCTGCCCGACGGGACCACCACGTCCCCAGCGGTCACGAACCCGCCCAGCAGCACGGGTGAGTACACCGTCGAGTACACCACCGTCCACGCCGGCCGCCACGCGGTCCGCTGGGTGTTCACCACCCCGGCCGCGGCGTACACCGACGTCTTCGACGTGCGGGCCGCCGAGCCGCCGCTCATCCTGTCCATGGCCGACGCCCGCCGACACCTGTCGCTCGCGGCCGACGACACCAGCCACGACGAGGAGATCCGCCCCTGGCTGGAGTCCGTGACCGAGCTCGTCGAGGGGCTGTGTGGGCCGTGCGCCCGCCGGACCGTTGTCGAGGACCACACCGTCTCGTCGTGGGGCACGGACGCGGTTGCGCTGCGCCGGACCCCGGTGCTGTCCGTGACGTCCGCCGCGGGCGTCCTCGCCGGCGGCGAGACGTACGCTGGCGCCGATCTGCACGTCGACTCCAACGGGGTCCTGCGGCGTCTCGACGGCGGGCTGCTGTACGGGCCCGTGCTGCGGATCACCTACGTCGCAGGCCGGACCCTGATCCCGTCGAACCTGACGTCGGCGGCCCGGATCATCCTCCAGCACCTGTGGCGCACCAAGTACGGCGCGTCGCGGGCGTTGGCCGGGCTCGGCGGCGGTGAGGACTTCTCGGTCACCGAGCCGGTCGCTGGCTTCGGGTACGCCATCCCGAACCGGGCGCTGCAGCTGCTGGAACCGCACCGGCTGCCGCCGGGGGTGGCGTGATGGCTACCTCTGCCGTACCGGGCGCGGTCGCCGGGCTGCTGGACGTACTCCGCGCGGCACCGGGCCTGCACGGCGTGCACGTCGTGGACGGGCCGCCGACGAACAACCTGTCAGGAGGGGACTGGCTGTTCATCGGCCACCAGCCCGGCGCCGACGTCGCGGTCGGCCTGACCCAGATGTTTGCGTCGGTTGGCGCTCGGACCCGGGACGAGGACATCGACATCGGGTGCTACGCCGAGTCCCGCGCCGGCGGCACCGACATGGCTGCCCGCAGAGCGCGGGCATTCGAGCTCCTGGCCGAAGTCGAGAACGCGCTCCGCGCGACCGACGCCGCCCCGGAGGCGCCCACCCTGGGCGGCGCCGTGCTGTGGGCGCACTTGGTCGCTGGGGACCTCTACCAGCTCCAGTCGGACGGCGTCCTGGCGGGCGTCGCATTCACGGTCCGCTGCCGGGCCCGCATCTAAGGAGACAGGCCCATGGCCAAGGTCCGTTACGTCGGCGACGTGCCGGTCGCCGTGCCCGAGCTCGGCGGCCGCACTGTGCAGCCCGACGAGGTCGTCGAGGTGCCCGACCACAGGTACGACGGCTACGTCTGCCAGCCCCCCAACTGGGAGGGCGTCGAGGAACCGAAGGAGTCCGCGCCGAGGAAGGCGGCGGCCAAGTCCCCGAAGGGGAGTGACGACTGATGGCTATCGGCTCCGGCCTCGGCGGCCAGCTCGGCATCGTCGCCGAGTCCACCTACGGCACGTACGTGGCACCGACCAGGTTCCTGGAGATCACCAAGGAGAGCTTGGTCT
Source organism: Streptomyces sp. NPDC043854 (assembly GCF_056436005.1). NCBI lineage: Bacteria > Bacillati > Actinomycetota > Actinomycetes > Kitasatosporales > Streptomycetaceae > Streptomyces > Streptomyces sp. NPDC043854. The sequence goes on along the minus strand of NZ_JBWKDK010000017.1, from coordinate 22,911 downwards.
TGAAGAAGACCACTGCTCAGAGTGCGGGCATCGCCGCGGGCCGGCTGCTGCCGCTGTCCAACCGGCGGGTCCTGACCATGGTCGAGGCGACCGGGTCGATCGACATGGAGGTCACCAACACCGGCATGGGGCTGCTGCTCCAGGCCCTGATGGGCACCACCGTCACCCCGGTACAGCAGGGCGGCACCGCCGCCTACCTGCAGACCCACACCCTCGCCGACAGCTTCGGCAAGAGCCTGACGATCCAGAAGGGCGTGCCGCTGACCACCGGCACCGTGACGGACAAGTCGTTCGTCGGCTGCAAGGTCACGGGCGCAGAGTTCTCGTGCGAGGTCGGCGACATGCTGATGGCCTCGTGGGAGATCGACGGCAAGACGTGTGACGAGACGCAGACGCTGGCCACCGCCAGCTACCCGAGCAGGTCACCGTTCCACTTCGGCCAGCTCACGGTCAAGACCGGCACGTTCGCGTCGGAGACAGCGCACGACGGGGTCCGCAAGGTGTCCGTCAAGGTGGAGCGGCCGATGGCCACGGACCGCTTCTACGCTGGCCAGTCGGGGCTGAAGAAGGAACCGATCGCCAACGACCTTGTCAAGATCACCGGCAGCATCGAGATGGACTACGTGTCCACCACCCTCGATGACCTGCACACCTCGGATGCGGCGACGTCCCTGGTCCTGGAGTGGGTCGGCCCGCTGATCGCGTCGACGTACTACGAGACGTTCCGGATCACCCTGCCCGCGATCAAGATCGATGACGCGCCGCCGTCGATCGACGGGTTCGAGGTCGTCAAGCCGACCTACTCCTTCACCGCGCTGTACGACGGCACGAACCAGCCGACGATCAGCTACATCTCCACTGACACCGCGGTGTAGCCGTGACCCGGGACATTCGGATCCTGGGCACTGGGGCGCTGCTGGAGCTGTCCCGCCGGTTGCATGCGACGGCCGGCGCCCCGGTCCGGGCGTCCATGCACCGGCGGATCCGGCGCGCCGCGGAGCCCCTGCGCGACGACCTCCAGCGCACCGTGCGCAGTCTGCCGATCCGCAGCCAGGGCGGCGCCGGCCGCAGCGGCCCGTCACCCACCACCCGGCCGCTGCGCGCCACGATCGCCGCAGCGATCCGCATCTCGGTACGTGCCGGGTCCAATCCCGGGGCCCGGGTGTGGATCGACCGCGGGCGGCTGCCCCCGGACCTGCGCAACATGCCCACCGTGCTCAACAGCGGCCGCATCCGCCACCCCGTCTTCGGCAACCGCCGCAGGTGGGCCACCCAGACGACAACCCCGCTGTGGTGGGAGCAGACAGTCCGCAGGCACCAGCCGCGCATGGAGCGCGAGGTCGAGCGGATCCTCCGCGACGTCCGCCAGCGGCTCGAATAGAGGAGAAGCCTTGATCATCGTGTACCGGCCCACCGACGGCGAGGAGCAGCACTTCGACGCCCGCTCGGTCCGTACGTCGGAGGCGCAGATCATCGAGCGGACCACCGATATGAAGTGGGCCGACGTCAAGCTCGGGCTGCGGGACGACGACCCGACCGCGCTCCGCGGGATCGTGTGGGTGCTCCTCAAGAGGAACCAGCCGTCCCTGCGCTGGGCCGACTTCGACCCCATGGTGGACGAGCTGTACAGCCGGTTCGACGCGCGGGAGGTCGCCGCGGTCGCCGAGGACATCCAGCAACTCCCGGAGGAGCGGCGGGCGCCGGCCATCGCCGAGTTGCGGTTCTACGCAGCCGATCCAGGCCTCGTCGATGACGCGCTGGCCGCGGCGGCTGCGCCCCCAAAAGAGACGGCGGAGGCCTCGCCGAACGACGGCTGAAGTACATCGGCCTCTTCGCCTATCTGCTGCACCTCGGGCCCCGCGACGTCGATGACCTGACGGTCGACGAGTTCGAAGTGCTGTGCGACTGGATCGACCGCCACCAGGCGGACGTAGCAAGGGGGGCGTCCGGTGGCTGAGCGGATGTCGTTCATCCTCGACGGCGACGACAACCTGTCGCCTGTCTTCCGCCGCATCTGGGAGTCCGCCGAGCGTTTCCACAATCGCCTGAACCGGGCGGTGGACGAGTCCGGCGGCGAGTTGAGGGCCTTCACCCGCAACGCCAGCGGTGGGCTGCAGGAGCTCGGCCGCAACCTTGGCGATGCGGGTCAGGCCGCGGCCGACATGGGCGGCGAGGCGAGCGACGCCGCGCCGGCCGTACGCGAGCTGGGCGACGCGGCACACGACGCGAACACGCAGATCGAGCAGTTCACTCGCGACAGCAGGGGCCGGATCCGGGACCTGCGCGGCCGGTTCGTCACCGCGGCGCAGGCCGCGGACCTGCTGGCACGCGAGGCAGCCGGGACCGCGGTGCAGGTCCAGGCGACCGGCGATGCGTCGGACCGCAGCGGCTCCCGGCTCCTGGGCCTTGGGGACGGTGCGGACGGGGCCCGGTCGGCGCTGACCCGGCTGGGCTCGTCGGCCGGTACCGCGGGCGCGCAGCTCGGCAGCGCCGGCGGCGGGCTGGGCGGAGCAATGGGGGCCGTCGCGGCGATCGCCGCGCTGTCCCTGCTGCCCGCGCTGGGCGCCGTGGTGCCGATGATCGCTGGTGTCGGGCTGGCCGCGGGCACCATGAAGCTCGGGTTCTCGGGTGTCGCCGAGGCTGTCGAGGCTGCGGGCAAGGGGAAGAAGGAGTACGCCGAAGCGCTCAAGGGGCTGAGCCCTGAGGCGCGCGCTTTCACCAAAGAGCTCGTTGCAACGAAGAAGTCGTTTTCCGACCTCGGCCCGGCAATTCAGAAAGCGATGCTGCCGGGGTTCACCGCAGCGCTGCGGGAGTCCGGGCCGCTGGTCAAGATCCTCGGCGACGCCATGACCATGATGGGCAAGGGGTTCGGGGACGCGGCGGCCGGGGCCGGTCGGCTCATGAAGGACGCTGGCTTCCAGAAAGACTTCACCCGCGTCCTGGCGCTCGGCAACGTTTTCGTTCGGGACCTCACCAGTGGACTCGGCGGACTGGCCCGCGGCTTCCTCAGCTTCGGCGCGGCCAGCGAGCCGACCCTGCGCGCCCTGTCCGGGGGCCTGCGTGACCTGCTGGGCAAGGGGCTCCCCGGCATGTTCCAGGGACTGCAGGTCGGCGTCGAGGGTTCAGGCCGGTTCCTGTCTGGGCTCTTCACCATGCTCAGCACCACCCTGTCGGCGCTCGGCCGGTTCTCGGGCGAGGTGGCCCGCACGTTCGGCCCTGCCCTCGGCGAGTCCATGATCCTGACGGGCAACGTCCTCAAGGTCGCGCTGGACGGTCTCGGTCTGGCGGCCCGGGTCCTGGGCCCTGTGTTCCGGGACGTCGCGCACGGGATCCAGTCCGTGTGGCTGCTCCTGGCGCCGTTCGGCGCCGCGGCCAAGGCCGCGGGCCGAGCACTGCTCGACTCGTTCCTGCCTGCGGGCACCAGCATCGAGAGCGTGCGCGGCCCGTTCCAACGGCTCCACGAGGCAGTCGAACGGAACAAGCTCGGGATCATGGAGTACGCGAGGCTGTTTGGAAACGCGCTGCTCACGTTGGGCGAGCTGGCGATTCAGTCGCTGCCTGGCGTGGTCGGCATGTTCCGGATGATGGCCACCGGCGCGCTCGAATCCCTCAATGTGTTGGTGGTCGGGGCGGCCACCGCGTTCGGCTGGATCCCGGGCATCGGCGAAAAGCTCCGCACCGCGGCCGGCCAGTTCAGCCAGTTCAAGGATCAGTTCATCGGCGGCCTCAACGCGGCGGAGCAGCGGACACGCTCCTTCTCGCAGCAGGTGGCGCCGCGGCTGGCTGAGAACCGGCTCAGGATGAACATCGCGAACTGGGAGCAGCAGATCACGGTGGCGAAGGGCCAGTTGGCTTCGGTGCCGCCGTCGAAGCGGTCGCAGCTGCTGGCGCACATCGCGGACCTGGAGTCCAAGGCCGCTCGTGCACGGTCCGAGCTCGCCGCGATCCCGAGGCACATCACCGTCACGATCAGCTCCAGGAACCTCATCGACTCCAGTCTGAACCGCTCGCGGATCATCAACGGCGTGCTGACCCGCGCTGGAGGCGGCATCGTCCGCGGTCGGGGCACCAGCACCTCGGACAGCATCCCGGCGTGGCTGTCGGACGGCGAGTACGTCGTCCGGGCGGCAGCGGTTGCCCGGCTTGGCGTACCGTTCATGGATGCTCTGAACTCCGGCCGCCGGCTGCCAGTGGCGGCGGCCGCGCCTACCGCGGCCATCGGTGCGGTGCCGCGCGGCGGCGGGGGCGGCGTGATGTTCGCCCCGCAGATCACTGTGCAGGGCGCGCTCGATCCGCTCGCGGTCGCGCAGCAGTTGCGTCGGATGCTGCTCGAGCTGCAGCGCACGTATGGCCTGGCGGAGGGGGTGCTGATGTCGTGACGGCGAAGGCGGTAGTCCGGGTGGCGTTCGGTTTTGCGCCGATGGCCACCTCGGTCACGTGGACCGACATCAGCCAGTGGGTGCACCTGCCCTCCGGGGTCCGTATCACGCGGGGCGCCTCGGATGAGCTGACCCAGACGCAGCCGGCCACGCTGAGCGCGGTCCTCGACAACGTCGACGGCCGGTTCACCGCCGGCCTGTCGGCCTCCCCGTACTACCCCTATGTGCGGCCGAACTGCCCCATCCAGGTGGGTATGGTCACCACCTCCGGAAAGAACCTGATCAACACGCCTGCGTTCGAGGTCGACGGGGACCTCGGGGTCTGGTTCGACAAGGCCACTGAACTCGTCACGGACTTCTACACCGACAACACCAGGGCGCACTCCGGCGTCCGGTCCCTGCGGATCCAGTGGAACACCACGGGCACCGGCGGCGTGATGGAGCAGACCGTGTACGGCCTGGACATCGGCACGACGTACACGCTGTCTGGCTGGGTGTGGGTACCCACCGGGGATCCGTCCGTGTGCTGGCGTATCGACAACGGGGCCGCGGGCACCGCGTCCTCGGTCACCAACACGTGGCAGCAGATCACACGGACGTTCACGGCGACGTCGACCAGCCACACCATGCAGCTCACCACGACCGTGACGTCCCCGGCGTCCGGGGACACCGTGTGGCTGGACGACGTGCAGCTCGAAGCGGGCTCCTCGGCGACGTCGTTCGACTCCGCCGGCGCCGAGTACCACTGGCGGTTCTACGGCCTGGTCAACCAGTGGGATGCCGGTTGGACGGGGATGGAGGGGAAGACGCGGCTGACCGCGAGCGACTTCTTCAAGCCGCTGTCCAAGCTGCCCGCGCTTGAGCCGCTCCTCATGGAGGAGATCAAGCTCGTCAACCCGATGGTGTACTTCCCGCTGAACGAGCCGTCGACGTCGACGACTGCCGGGGACATCGCCGGCACCGGGGCGGGCACACTCGTCCAAGCCCAGGTCGGCACGGGCGGCAGCGTCGCATTCGGTGAGACGGCCGGGCCGGCGGCCACCGGGCAGAGCGTGGTCCGTCTCTCGCCGGCGTCGACCTCGGACGGCATCCGCCTGGACGCCTACATGGGGCTGTACGCGGAAGAGCAGACCAGCCTGTACAGCATCACGTTCGAAGCCTGGTTTCAGACCAGCGTCGCGAACAGGTACTTCATGGCGGCCCGGTCCCTCGACTTCCGCTACGAGATCGTCTTCGGCCTCAACAGTTCGGGCTACCTGGTCATCGAGCACACCAACTTCTACGGCACCCGACTCGTTACGGTGGTCAACGCCACGAACCTGGCGGACGGGGCGTGGCACCACATGGTGTACGACGAGTTCACCCAGGCCGTGTACATCGACGGCGGCAGCGCACTTCCCGTGACCGTGCTGAGCCAGCTGGCGCTGCGCTACGTCTCCATCGGCGGCTACGGGTCCGACCATCTGTGGGACGGCGCCGTCGCGCATGCCGTCATCTACACCTCGGTCACCTCGCCCGCGCTACTCGCCACCCACTACGCCGCCGGCGCGACAGGCTTCTCCGGGGAGGGCGCCGACGAACGCGTGCTGCGGCTCGCCGGCTACGCCGGGGTAGCGGCGGTCGACCCTGTCGGAGACTTCTCTCCGGTCGCTTCCCAGGGGGCCGGTGGGGCGAGCGCCCTGGAGATGATGCGCACCGTCGAGACCACGGAGAACGGCAAGTTGCTCTCCCACCGCGACGGGCACGCGATCCTCTTTCAGAGCCGGACCGTCCGGCAGAACGCGACCGCGGTCGCCAGCCTGGACTACGCCAACCTGGAGACGGACGGTGTGTCCCTGCCGTCCGACGACCAGAAGATCATCAACCAGTACAAGGCGATGCGGCCGGGTGGCGCGACGCAGCGCGTCGTGGCCGGCGAATCGGTGACCGCGTTCGGCCCCTATCCGAAGGACGCCACGATCCTGCGGATGACCGACGCCGAGGTACTCGACACCGTGTACTGGACGGTCTCCCGGTACGCGAACCCGGAGCCGGAGATCCGCGAGATCCCGGTCCGTGCCGAGTCGCTGCCCCTGGCCACATACCGGGCGCTCCTCGACGCGGACGTGTCCTCGGTCCTGGAGATCAACAACATGCCGACCACGGCACCCGCCTCGACGATGCCCCTGCTCATCGAGGGCTACGTCGACGAGATCGGCCTGAACACCCACACCATCCAGTTCCACACATCCCGGGCGCAGACGGACGCGGTGTGGGTGCTCGACAGCAGCACGTACAGCGTCCTCGGCAGCACAACCCGGCTCGGCTACTGAGGAGATCCAGTGCGAGAGATTCCCGTGCGGCGGGCCGAGACGTTCTACACGCCGCGGCCAGGCCAGCGCCCGGACGCCTGGAATCTAGTCCCGCCCGCTGAGCGGGTGTGGCGCTGGTACGAGCAGCAGATGCAACGCCGGGTCGCCCCACCGGTGGGCATGCTCGTGGGCGAGCGGATCTACGCCCGGATCAACCACGGCCGGTGGGTGGCCGACTGCCGGTGCGGCTCCGCCCAGGTGGTCACCCCGGACGATGCGCGGTTCGCCTGCCCCGAATGCGGCTATGGCTGGGCGCGCATCGTGTTCCCCGACGACCCGGCGGCGGCCGAGGCACAGGTCCTCGACCAGGCGCCGCACGAGCGGAACTGGTGGCACGCAGACGACGACTCATGGGACCGGCCGCGCCGGCCGGACCCGCCGGGCAAGCCCCACGGCGAGCAGCGCCCGCCCGCTGACGGACCGGAGAGGAGGAGCTGATGGCCACTCCCCGCACGTGGGTCGTCGGCGAGGTCGTCACCGCGGCCCTGTGCAATCAGGAGATCCGCGATCAGTGCTCGTTCCTGCTGAACCCGCCGCTGGCGGTCCTCAAGCAGACCGTCACGCAGAACGTGGCGACGGGCACGTGGCAGGTGCTGAACTTCGACACCGAGGTGGCCGACACCTACAACGGTCACTCCACCAGCGTGAACACCTCCCGCTACACCTGCCAGCTCGCGGGCTGGTACCGGGTCACCGGCCGTGTCGCGTTCGCCGCGAACGGCACCGGGAGCCGCGGCGCCCGCGTTCATGTGAACGCGAACTACATCCAGGGCGGGGCGTCGCTCTACGGCGCCGGCACGCTGATGGGCATCCCGGAGGCGACCCACATCCTGCAGCTCGCCGTGAACGACTACATCGAGATCGCCGGGGGCCAGAACTCAGGTGGCACCCTGTCCACCGCCTACGTCAACGAAGGAGCGTCGATGATGTACGTCGACTGGATCCACGCATGATCGCCTGCGCCTGCGGCGCCCCGCCCGTCGTGCAGTGGCAGCGCCGTGCCCGCCCCAGCGAGGGCGGCCCCACCGACACTGTGCCGGTGTACGCGTGCGCCGATCACGCGCTCGGCACGGACGCGACGACCCTGCTGCACCAGGCCGAGTGCACCGCCGGTGAGCAGAGCAACGAGTGCACCTGCACCCCGGAACCGATCGGCGACCCCATGGCCGCTGCCAGCTGACACCCCACCTCACCCGCCCCGCGCCGTCTGGCCCGGGGCTTTTCCACGCCCTGGAGGCCCCGTTGTCCACCGGCGCGCAGTATTACCCCGGCGCCTCGACCGCCTACCGCTACGACTCCCGATACCCCGGGCTGATGCAGGAGATCAACTGCGTCGTCACCCACACCACCGAGGGCACGTCGCTGCCCGACTACGACGGCGGCGCATCTGCCCCCAACGTGACGATCCTGCCGGACATCCCGAACAAGCGGATCAAGGTGTACGCGCACTTCCCCGCGGACATGTCCGCCCGCGCCCTCGTCGACAACCCGAACACCGCGGTCCGCACCAACCGCAACAACTGCCACCAGGTCGAGCTCGTCGGCTCCTGCGACCCGGCACGCCGCACGAGCTGGGGCACCCGCCGCGCGGGCGTCGACTACGTCTACTGGCCCGACGCCCCCGACTGGCTGCTGCGCGAGTACGCCAGGTACATCGCCTGGTTGAACACCGAGCACGGTGTACCGCTCGTGTCGACGCCCCGCCCGTGGCTGCCCTACCCGGAGAGCTACGGCAACAGCCGCGCCCGCATGTCCCTCGACGAGTGGAACAGCTTCCGCGGGCACTGCGGCCACATGCACGTACCCGACGGCAACGACCACGGCGACCCCGGGGCGACCCGCATGGACCTCGTCATCGAGTACGCCAAGCACCTCGTGTCCGGCCAGCCCAACCCTACGGAGGAAGACGACATGCCCACCCCTGCCGAACTCTGGTCCTACCAGCTGGAGACCCCGAGCGGCCGGAAGACGTCGGCCGGTGACATCCTCGCCTGGGCCGACCGCCGCCACGACGTGATCTACGGCGAGGTCGCCGCGGTGAAGGCTCAGATCGCGGGGCTCACCGCGACCGTGCAGACCCTCGCCGGGCTGCTCGGCCAGCACGACGACGTCGACACCGCCACGGTCGTCGCCGCGGTCCGGCAGGCCATCGCCGACGCGGTGGTCCGCGTCACTGTCGACGTCACCGGCACCCCTGACCCGACCAGCTGAAAGGCGCCACCACTATGAAGGACAGCAGCAAGCGCACCGCCCGCACCGTGCTGCAGACCAGCCTTGGCCTGGCCGTCACCCTGCCCGCGATCGTCGCCGCGTCCGGGATCCCGGAGGCCCTGCCGTGGGTGGCCGGCACCCTGGCTGTGGCCGGTGGCTTCGCCCGGGTCATGGCCCTGCCGGGGGTGCAGCAGCTCCTTCCGGGCTGGCTGCAGACAGACACGGACGGGGAGTGACGCCCCCGGAGGAGCGAGCGTCTGTGGCTCTGGAACTGGAACGGCTGCGTGGCACCATGGAGACCGGCTTTGCCCGCGTCGACGGGAGCCTCGCGCTCCTCGTGCAGCGTTCCGATCAGTCAGACCGGCAGCTCGCGGACCATGAGACGCGGCTCGACGCGCTGGAGCGCGGACGCTGGCCGCTGCCGTCCATCGCAGCAGTGACCGGCCTAGCCGGCCTCGGCCTCGCCCTGTATCAGCTCGTCGCTCGGTAGACACACCTCGCCCCCTCTCCGGCCTGCGGGCCGCGGGAGGGGGCGTCTTCGTGCGTCCGGGCTAGCTCTCCATCCGGTAGAAAATCTTCCCGTCCCGCGGAACCGCGCCGAGCGCGTCGTAGAACGCCAGCGCGGCCGGGTTATCCCGGTCCGCCGTCCACTCCACGCGCAAGCACCCGGCCTCGTCAGCCGCTGCCCGCAGTTCACGCATCAGCGCGCCAGCCACGCCCCGTCGCCGAGCAGATTCTCGAACGTACAACTCCTTGAGGTAGAGGCTGGTGTCCGCGCCCGCGGCTGGCCACAGAAACGTATAGCTCGCGAGCCCCAGCACCTGCTCGCCATCGCGAGCGAGCAGCACAGTGGCCGCCGGCCGGTCGCCGAACAGCGCGATCCGAATCTGGGCCGGGTCGCCAGGCACGTGCTCTCCGCCGTAGAACGCCTCGATCTCTCCGAGCATCTCGGAGATCGCCTCAACGTCCGCTTCCGTCGCCTGCTCGATCAGCACTGCTGCTCCTCTCGCCCGCGGGCAGCGCCAGGACCTCGCGCAGCACCCGCACCTCCGGCACCAACTGCGCCTCGGGCACCCTAGCCGCGACCTCCCGCGCCCGGTAGATGATCAGCGCGGACCGGTGCTCGACGGGGAGATCCACGATGGTGGATGCTGCGAGCGTCGCGGCACCTGCGGGGTCGCCGTCGGCTGCCGCGCATATGGCCTGGTCGAGAGCGATCAACGCCCGGTCCGTGTGGTCCCGGGCCGGGTACAGCTCCAGTGCGCGCGCCTGCTGTTCCGCCGCCCGGCCTGTCTCCCCGAGATGCGTCCACGCGTTTCCGGCGTGGAACCGCAGCTGAGACTCGGAGTAGCCGAAGGCGGACGCTATGCGCGCCTCGGCTGGCATCCGTTCCAACGCCACCTCCGCGCGTCCGAGGGCGTCCTGTGCGCCGCCCCGGTCCTGGAGTAAGGCCAGGGCCCGAGCCTCCAGCGGCGCTGCCAGCGCAGGGCCAACGCATGGCAGACCGCCGGCCAGTTGCTGGGCCCGCACCGCCAGTTCGACAGCGCCCTCGACATCGCCGCCGTAGTACAGCTGATACGCCTCCTGCGCGTACATCCACGACATAGTCGCCCTGTCCTCCGCCGCACCGGCGGCGGCCCGGCCAGTGCGCCACCACGTCCGAGAGCGTGGGTCGCCCAACTTCAGCAGGGTGAGAGCCATCAACCCAGACATCTGCGCTGCCGCGATCGTGAGCCGCCGCCGTGCCGCCGGAGCCTGCCGATGCGTGAGAACCACTCGCAGGTCTGTGAAGTCCGCGAGCAGCACCGGAAGCAGCTCGCGCTCCGCTCGGTACCGGGTCGCGCGCCCGTGTCGGGCGACCGTGTACTCCCAGTCCTCTAAGGAGGCGTCCGTCATCGGTCCGGCGACCAACGTCTCGTGAAGACCTTGTTGCAGGGCATCAGCCTGCTCCAGCAACGACTGGCCGGGGCGTACCTCTGCAAGGGCGATCAGCTCGCCGCCAGCGCCGAGGGCCTCGTCGAGGGCAGCGGCGATCGCCGACGTCGGCTGACGTCGCCCGTTCTCCAGGTCGCTGACGTAGCTCTTGCCGCATTTGGCGAGGCTCGCCACATCACGCACTGAGCGGCTTGCGCGCAGACGACGTAAGGCATCGCCGAACGACTCACTCACAGAGGCACCTCCCGCTGTCCGCGGTGTCCGCAAGGCTGCGGACGGGAGCGGACGCGGCACGCCTGTGCCTGGCCATCCGTGAGCGGAAGGCTACTACCGCAAGCCTCACACGGGTGACCCCCATCGGGGAGCCCTTTCGCTGTAGACGGTAGGGAGCACCGCCATGGAAGTCCGCGAGACCCCCGACTCCCCGGAGCGCGTGGGGACCTCGGTACCGCATGCCTGGCTTGGGCTGGGCGTGCAGGACTTGCTCAGTGGCAGGAGCGGAACCCTGATGGACGTTTGCGTCGAGGGGAACCGACTTGGCCACCACTACGACGCTGCCTACATCCGCGGTGCGGATGCTCGCGAGTTCGTCATCCCCGCCGCGCAGATGCGGCTGGCGCCGTGACAGCTCAGACCGGGGCCTGCGCTGAGGCGCCGCTCCCCGGTTCCTTCCACGACCTCACCATCGAGCAGGCCCGCGGCTACGCGTGTGTCGCGTGCGGCAGGCCCCTCGCGGCGGGCCGGGTCTACCGCGGCGTCGTCACGGGCCATGACGGCGGGTACCTACTCGACGCCGACGTGTGGGCCTGCGGACCGGGAGGCTCGGAGTGACAAGACCGGCCACCTACCCGGCCACCGGGCGCACCGCTCAGCCGGCCGGATGCCCAAGCTGCGGAGCGGAGCCGTTGCCGCTCGGCGGCCCCGAGGGCGGTGCCGTGCTGCACGAGAACGGGTGCCGCCGTGCCGGGCCGCGGGACCCCGTGGCCGTCACGCCGTGGTGGGACACCCGGTGACCGGTCCCCACGCCGATCTTGCCTGTATGCGGGGCGACGCGGTCGACCTGACCCGGGTGCAGCTGGATGTCGAGGAGTCGCCGGCGCACCCCGGCGGGCAGTGCATCCGGACGTACCTGGAGTGCCTCGTCTGCCACGGGGCCGCCCCGCTGGAGCCGGGGTACTGCGGCGCCACAGCGGCCCACTGCTACCCGTGCGGCGTATCGACGGCAGTGCGGCACGATCCCTCGGCGTGCTGGCAGTGGCCAGACCAGGAGGTCGATCCGCTCGAGCTACTCGCGGTTCTGCCTGCGCTTGCGGCTGCCGCAGCCACCTTGCGCGCCAGGTTCTGCACGCCTACTTCGGCTGCGCCATCCGGCCCAGCTGACCACCTCGCCTTTGGCCCCCTGCCCTGCACCGGGCTCGAGCGCGAACCTCTTTCCACTCATCTCTCTGGAGGACTCCGTGAGCGGACGCGCGATCATCACCGGGGAACAGGCAGCGTCCTGTTACTTCCGGACGACGGTCGACCACCCCTACCGGAAAGCTCTCGTGCAGATTTGTGAGCCCTGCAACATGCTGTGCTCGCACTGCTTTGTCAACGCCACCAAGCGCGGCGAGTACATGCCGCTGGACGCCATCAGGTCTCAGCTGATCCCACAGCTCGCGGAGGCCCGCGTCACGCGCATCACGATCACCGGCGGCGAGCCGTTCATGCACCCCGACGTGATCGAGGTCTGCCGGGCCTTCCGCGACGCCGGCATGTCGGTGGGCGTGTGCACGAACGCGAGCCTCGTCACGGACGAGCAGATCCGCGCCCTGGCCGCCATGGACGCCCACATGAACGTGAGCCTGGACGGGTTCGCCGAGGAGTCGCACAGCGTCTTCCGCGGCCTGCCCGGCTCGTTCGAGGTCACCGTCGAGACCGTCCGACGGTTCGCGACGGCCGGCATCCTCCAGGGCCTACTGTGCACGCCGAACAGCCTCGCGGAGGACGAAGAGTACCGGCAGCTGGTGGAGTTCGCCAAGGAGCAGGGCGCCAAGTACGTGCTGATGAACCCCCTCGGGCCGATGGGCCGCGGCGCGTCGAAGAAGTCTCAACAGAAGCTCCGCTCGCCCGAGGACCACATGCGGCACATCGCCGCCATGACCGCCCCGTTCGAGGCCGACGGCATGGAGCTGGTGAACATCCGGTTCCCCAACGACGAAGCCAAGCCGCTGTCCCCGTGCGAAGCCGGAAACATCATCTACGTCTTCACCGACGGCGGCGTCGCCATCTGCCCGTACCTGGTGTTCGCCGCCCGGACGAAGGTCAGCCAGCACCCCGACACCGACTTCCTCGTCGGCAACGTCTGGCAGGACAACGACATCGCGGACCGCCTCGACAAGTACGGCAAGTTCAGCGACCGGTGGGACCTCGGCGCGAACCCGACGTGCGGAGCCTGCTCCATGTCGGCGTCGTGCGGGAAGGGCTGCCCCGCAGCCGTCATCTCCGCCGGGCAACGCATCGGGGCCGTCGACACCGAGCAGTGCCCCGTCGTGCCGCGGCAGACCCGCGTCCTGCCCGTAGTGGGTGTCTCATGACAGGCCTGTTCGTCACGCTCGACGGCCCCGGCGGCGTCGGAAAGTCGACCGTCACCGCCCTGGTCTCCGAACAACTGCGCGAGGCCGGCATCCCCATGCACCAGACTCGGGAACCGAGCGACACCTCCCTCGGGCAGCTCGCACGCTCCGGGACCGAGCTGTACCGCGGGATGGCAATGGCGTGCCTGATCGCCGCCGACCGGTACATGCACATCGAGGAGGAAGTCCGGCCGGCGCTCGCACGGGGCGAGACAGTCGTGTGTGACCGGTACATCGCCTCCTCGCTCGTGCTCCAGGTCCTCGACGGCGTCAGCCGTGACGTCGTCTGGGACCTGAACCGGCACGCCGACATGCCGGACCTCGCAGTCATCATCAACGCCCGCGCGGACGTCATCGAGAGGCGCCTGAAGGAGCGGGGCGCGCACAGCCGGTACGAGCGAGAGCCGGGCAGCAGTGATCGAGAGTGCGCGCTGTTCCGTGAGGCCGGTAGGTTCCTCAGTGCCGTCGGCGTCCGGGTCCTCACGCTCGACGCGTCCACCGTCAGCGCGGAGGGGATCGCCGCCGCCATCGTCGCCGTGATCAGGGAACCCTGGATGAAGGGGAGTTCATGACCAGCCCGAGCATGGGCGTGCTGACGTTCAACCTCAACAACCCCGGCCGGGAACGGGCGGAGCGTCAGCTCTCCTACCTCGCAACCCGGCCGGAGCCGGTGCTCGTCCTCACGGAGACCGCCGACAGCGCCGGGTGCGACCTCCTGGAGACGCGGTTCACCGCGGCCGGGTACCGCGTGATCTTCCCCCGGCCCGGCCGGGGCGAGCGCGGCGTGATGATCGTCAGCCGACTGGAGACCCAGCCCCTGGCGACTGGGGTCACCTACCTACCCCACCGCGCGGTGGGCGTGACCGTCGCCACCAAGAAGGGCCCTCTCGACATCATCGGCCTGTACGTGCCGTCCCGGGACGCCACGGAGGCGAAGACGGAGAGGAAGCGCCGGTTCCTCGAGGAGTGTTGCCTCAAGCTGCCGACGGGACCCGGGTCGGCGCGCATCATCCTGGGGGACTTCAACGTCCTGGAGCCGACGCACGTCCCGAGGTACCGCTTCTTCGCCGCCTTCGAGTACGCGTTCTACAGCTGGTTCGACGCCGCCGGGTACGTGGATGCATTCCGCAGGCTCCACCCCGGGATGCTGGACTACTCGTGGGTGGGCCGGACCGGTGACGGCTACCGATACGACCACGCGCACGTCTCGCCGCGCGCGGCCGAGCAGCTGAGGGCATGCACCTATCTGCACGAGCCGCGCACCATGGAGAGCCGCCTCACCGATCACTCGGCGCTGACGGTACGCCTCAGCCTCACGCCGCTCGGCGTGCTGCCGGTCACCGACCCGCTCGAGGCAGCCCCTGCCGAACCGGCCCTCTTCTGACCTTGCACGAGAAGGAGCACCCCACGATGGACGCGACCACCTGGGACGGAATCTCCCACATCCGTAAGTGGCTGGACGAGGAGGCCGAAGAGGTCCCGGGCGCGGACCCTCGGCTCCTACGCGTACTCAAGATCGGCGAGGAGTACGGGGAGGTCGCCGAGGCCCTGCACGGCGCCCTCGGCGCGAACCCGAGGAAGGGGGCGAGCCACACGTGGGACGACGTCCGCAAGGAGCTGTGCGACGTCATCGTCACCGCGTTCGTCGCGCTGGACACGATCAGTCCTGACGCCTCGAAGGACTTCGACACCCGCCTCCAGCACCTCGTGCAGCGGATCACCCCGCCGCAGGTGAGCGGCTAAGACCGGCCGGCCCTATCCGCCCTGCGGCCCCGCGAGGGGGACACCACCAGCCCCGGTCGGACTACGTTCCGGCCGGTCCCCTTCCGGCCGGGGCTACTCGCGTACGAGCTCGGCGAGGGGGACTCCGATCGCGTCGGCGATCAGGATGAGGGAGTCGAGGAGGGGAGAGGCCTGGCCCTGCTCGATCCGGACGTAGCTGGCCCGGTCCATCTCGGCGCGTAACGCGACCTGTTCCTGCGTCAGATGCCGGTCCAGGCGGGCCGCTCGGATCTGGGCGCCGATGCGCCGCCGGCGGGCCAGCAGGTGATCGGGTAGCGGGGTCGAGCGAGGCACTCGCCCACGCTGGCCCGATCACCCACGGATGTATGTAGGGTGCACCCTACATTTTGCGGCAGGCGTGCCCGCTGACGTTCGGGTTTCGCTGCCGTGCTCGGCCGTTATTCCGCAATGGGAGCGTCGACAGGGGTGCTGTCGTCCCAGTCTTGCCGCCAGAGCCCGTCACCGACGAGCCGCCGCAGGTAACGATTGAACTGGGTCACCACGGGTGGCTGCACGTGACCCTTGCGGATCAACCACACGAACGCCCCGTCGAGGTCCACCGCAACCGCCAACCTCCCGACAGCGGCGGGGCTTTCGTCGATTTCCCACCAGGCCCGCGCGAAACCTAGATTCTGGATCGGGCCCTCGGCCCGCTCTTCACCGGGCGTCCAGTACTGCGACCAGGACGCCCCGCCGCCCCCGAGAAGATAAGCGTGCTCGGTGGTCATGAAATCGACGAACGCCTCGGTAGCGCCGCCACGGAGGATGTGAACGTCGGCCCTACCCGGCTCCTCGTCGATCCATACGAGGCGACCTCCGGGGAGGGAGTCGACCAGGAGATATCGAGACTGTGTGACTCGGTAACGGATGGGCTGGATGTCGCGCATGATCAGGCCCCCTTGCATGATGAGTGGCCCGGCGCCGGTCGGTCGGCCGATCGGCATCCGGGGCCCCATCATGCACAGATGGCTGAAAACAGGCTACGTTCTGTGGCCGAAATCTTTCTCACGGAGCGTCAGACCGCAGAGCCGCCAGCCTCTCCA
Source organism: Streptomyces sp. NPDC043854 (assembly GCF_056436005.1). Classification (NCBI taxonomy): domain Bacteria; kingdom Bacillati; phylum Actinomycetota; class Actinomycetes; order Kitasatosporales; family Streptomycetaceae; genus Streptomyces; species Streptomyces sp. NPDC043854. The sequence continues at coordinate 6,595 of NZ_JBWKDK010000017.1, read as the reverse complement.
TGACCGCATTGAGATGCTCGGCGACGACCGGGTCCAACTGCTCGTCCGCCCTGAGGTGCGCACGAACCGTCCCGTCCGGACTCCAAACTGTGCGGTGGTCCCAGAACTGCGCGCCGGCCGCCGCCGTGACCTCCTGATAGGGCACCTCCAGAACTCTCGCCAGTGCGCGTAGCTCCGGCTCCTCGGGCAGCGCGGGAGACTGGTTGCGTTCGAGCCTCCCGAGCCACCCCCGGGAGATCACAGGCGCGCCCGTGGTTGGGTCGGCGGTCAGCTCCTCTATCGCCCGCTGTGAGAGGCGGCGCTTCCTACGGGCCTGTCGCACGAGGTCGGACAGCTGGGTGCGTGGCTGCTGGTGCTGGTCGGGCATGGGCAGCTCCTCCTCGGTCGTGGTCCAGGCCAGTATCTAGCACGCCCCCTCTTTTGGCACACCCCGTGCGCCAAATTGGCACATGACATGGACATCGACTTCACGACACGCCATACTTTTCGCAGGTCACGGCCGCGTTCCGCGCCCCACCGCACCCATGCACGTGCGGCCACGACTCCCGCAGAGCGGCGGAGCACTGGACCACCGGCGTACGCCGACCACGGCACTCCCCGCGGCTGGGACCCAGGACGACGCCTCAGGGGGTGCCCATGTGCATTCGTGTGCAGTTCACAGCCGATCACCCGCTCAGACCCTACGACTCGGCCAGCAGGATCATTCGGCTCCCGGCTGAGATGCCGCAGGAGAATGTGCTCGTCGCCGTTCGTGCCGTTCTCACCGAACTCGCCACGCCGCAGCCGCATTTCGGAGCATTCTGTTTCTGCGGGGAGCCGGTGCTCATTCCGGCCCGCAGTGCATGTGCCCGTAGAAATCAGGAGGTCGGCTGTGGCGCGTAGAGCCGCCAATAACCCCCGGCAGCTTCGCGAGAAAGGGTGCGGCTGCAAGCTGTGCCTGGAGAAGTACCCCCCGGAGAAGTACGGCAAGCGCAAGGCGCGCCGAGACTGCACGGGATCCTGGCAAGCTCGCTACCGGGACCCCGACGGAAGCCAGTGCGGCCCCGTCTTCCCCACCCAGCGCGAGGCCATCGCCCACCTGGACAAGGTGCGCACGCAGATCCGCGAGGGCACCTACCAGGACCCGAAGCGGGGTGCGATCACCGTGGATGACTGGTACGCGATCTGGTGGCCGACGGTGAAGGTCAAGTCGATCACCACGAAGAACCGCAAGCTAAGCGCCTGGACGGTTCACGTCCAACCTAAGTGGGGCCAGCGCAAGCTGAACTCGATCACATGGATCCAAGTTCAGGACTGGATCACCAACGAGGTCAAGGGCCACGCCACGCAGAAGAAGGTGCTGGAGCTGCTCCGCCACATGATGGTGGCCGCGCTCCGCGACCGTCGGATCAGCATGAATCCCTGCCTGGACATTGAGGTCGCGCCGGCACCTGCCAAGCACCCGGACGACTTGATCCCACCCACGGCCGCGCAGTGCGAACTGATCCGCCAGCACCTCGCGGCGTACTACCATCCCCTCATGGTGTTCGCCCAAGAGACCGGGATGCGGTGGGGCGAGTACACCGGCCTCAGGGCCTGCAATGTCGACCTTCAGCGTTGCACGGTGAAGGTGAAGGAAGTTCTCATCGACGACAAGGGCAAGATCCGGCGCAAGATGGCGCCGAAGTCGCGAGCGGGCTTCCGGACGGTGCCCTTGACCCCGGCCGCCGTCGAGGCCGTCAAGACGATGATGGAGAAGCATCGGCCCGCGACCACCGAGTCTTCAATCGAGGACGGCATGCACCCGGAGGAGCTGATCTTCCGGGGGCCGCTGGCAGGGCGGACGAGGAAGGGCAAGGACGGGGCCGCGGTAGACCTGGACGCGGTGCTGACGCGGCCGAACTTCAGGCGCCACTGGCTCCCCGCCATCAAGGCGGCCGGGCTGGCCCGCATCGTCAAGAACCCGGAGACCGGCCGCAACGAGTACTGGCCGCGCGTGCACGACCTCCGGCACACCTTCGCCACACGCCTGAAAGACGCTGGCGTCCCGGAGAAGGACGTCCAGGTCATCATGGGGCACGAGCGTGGCGGCCGGGTCACGTGGCTGTACCAGCACGCCGGGCCCGAGCTGGTCGAGGAGGTGCGGTCTGCGCTGGTCACCGGCCGGCGTCTGCGGGCGGTGTCGTGAGGGAAGATGCCACATCGATGCCACAAACCCCGCTCGGAATCCCTCGGAAACTCTCGGAGAGCGCCCTTCCGGGGCGTGAATTCAACTCTCGGAAAGCCTCGGAAGCCCTCGGGAACATGAGCTTCGAATTTACGGGTTCTTACAAAGCAGATGTCGGCGGTTCGAAACCGTCCGCGCCCACCAGTCAAAAGGCCCCCAACCGATCATGGTTGGGGGCCTTTGACATCCACATCTGACATCAACGTCCAAGGTCAACTACGACCGGGGTCGCCTCCTGAGCAGCCGATCCATGTGCTTGATCGCCTCCCGCTGGGACCGCATCCTCATGGTGGAGCCGACCTACAAGCAGTACTGGGACATCCCAGGCGGCTACGTCGAGACCGGGGGAGTCCCCGCTCAGCGCTGCCAGGCGAGAGGTCGGGGAGGAGCTTGGCATCACGCCGCCGCTCGGTCGCTTGCTGGTCGTGGACTGGGCTCCCAGCGCCGGCGAAAGGCGACAAGGTCCTGTACCTCTTCGACGATGGACAACTCGCCCCAGAGGCCTTGGCCCGGCTCAAGCTGCAGGCAGCCGACTGAAGAGCTACGCATTCCTGCCGCCAGAAGCGATCAACGAGCGCACCGGGTCCACCTGGAGTACGGCGAACGGCCGCAGGAGAAGGCCGCCTGACGCGAATGGTCAAGACCGCAGCCAGGCACGCCGATGGCGGGCTACCGCGTAGACCTGTTCCACCTGCTGCTGCGTGAGCCTGCCCGAAAGCGGGCCGAGCGCTGCGACTTCCCGTTCCAGATATATCCGCACGGTGTGTTGTGTGGTGGCTCGACGAATGGAGACCGCTCCGGCGAAGACGAGCACCGGTTCCACTGGCACGGCAAACCCGCAGTGCCGCTCCAGCACCCCTCGGACGTATGCCGCCTCAGCCTTACTGGAGGCCGCGTACGGAACCGGCGGGCCGCCATTGACTTTTGCCATCTCGTCGCCGACCCAGATGGAAGCGCCGGGATGATTCTTGGTGTTGACGGTGAAAACCCCGCCGGGACCGATCAGCAAGTGGTCGATGTCGCCGCCGCTGCTCTTGTCCACACCGTGCAGAACCTTCCACCCGAGGGTGGTCAGTCGCTGTAACTCCCGACCAACACGGCGCTCACCTTCAAGGCCGGCGTACCAGGAGTCCCACTCCGACGAACGCCTCAGCACCTTGGACCAAGTCCGCTGGAGGAGCGACGGGCCGCGTGCGGCGATGGTCTGAATAAGCACCGCGCCCGGGCGGTTCTGAGCAAGATCATCGGCCACGGTCAGTTGTGGCAGCTTCAGCGGTCGGCCGCGTTGCGGGCTGACAACCTGATCGGAACGCCGCGGCTCCGCCGAGCCAGCACTCCGAGACGGCGCCGAGCCCGACGACGCTGTCCGAACAGTCGCCGAGTCCCCGAGGTGGGCTCGCAACAGGGCCACCGCTTCATCCCGATACTGCAGAACCTTGATCGTGATGGTCTTCGTAGCCATGTCCGCCCACGCGACCGCGGTGCCATCCGGCAGGTTCACGTACAGCCGATCCTTGCCATGCCGCTTCCACCGGCTCACAGTGAGATCGCTCATGGGCCCCCCGAGTGCACTGTCCCCAACCACATGGGACCAGCCAGCCATGGGCGCGGCAAGAGGGCCTTGCGGTAAGACTTTCTCTACTTCATCAAGGCACCCGCCGCGCTCGGCGCGGCGAGCGCGCCCGTCGCCCGGGCCTGCGCTCCTGTCTGCGCCCCGCTCCACCCCGGCCGCCGGCCGCGCGCCTGGACGGCGCGGGTCCGATGGGGGGAACTCACCCACGGCGACTGAGCCCCTCAACTCCTCGGTTCCCCCCGCGCTCCGCCCCGAGCGCCAGGCCGAGCGCGAGCCCCAGCCACCCAACGGCCACTCATCAGCCCGAGGCCCAACAGTCAGGCCGCGCCCGACCCACCCAGACCCCCACCGACACGCGGGCTGGCGGACGAGCCCAGGCGAACGTCAAAGCAATGCCTCCGGCGGGGGCGCTCAGGCTCCGGGATGACGGGGGCCAGCACTGCGGGTGCGGGCCGGTTCATGGTGAAGGTGAGGTTCCCCCGAGATGCGGGGATGGGTGACAGAGGGTCAGATGGGTTTCATGAGAGGAGCCCAGACGATGCCTGCGCCGAGAAAGTATCCGCTGGAGTTGCGTGAGCGTGCGGTGCGGATGTACCGGACCGCCGAGCCGAAGCCCGTGATCCGCCGCATGGCCGAGGAGCTCGGTGTGCACCACGAGGCCCTGCGCAACTGGATCCGTCAGGCCGAGGCAGACGCCGGCGAACGCGGTGACATGCTCACCACCGCCGAGCGGGAGGAGCTTGCCGCCCTGCGGAAGGAGAATGCCCAGCTCAAGCGGGCGAACGAGGTCCTTCGGACGGCCTCGGCTTTTTTCGCGGCCCAGCTCGACCCGACCCGGCCCAGGTGACCGCGCTCGTCGACGCGCACCCGCACCTGTTTCGCCACATGGTGGATGTCTACGGTACAGCTGAGCTAACCAAACGTTCCGAGGACGGCACGATTTACATCGATCGACCTGGCGTTGTGATCATCGACGAAGTTGACTCACATCTCCATCCTGCATGGCAACGCGAGATCGGATTCTGGCTCAAGAGGCATTTCCCACTCGTGCAGTTCATATCATAGTCACCACTCACAGCCCGCTTGTATGTCAAGCTGCTGATCGCGGCCGCATTTACCATATGCCTCAGCCGGGGGACGGCCCGCCGTTCCAGCTTGAAGAGTCCGATTTCATGCGGATCGTTGCAGGTAAGCCAGATCAGATCCTTCTCACTCCGGCTTTTGGGATGAGCCACACGCGATCACCGAAGGCCGTAGCCGCCAATCTTAGACACTCCAGGCTGCGGGCAAAGCAGATTGCGGGAAAGATTACCCTGCAAGAGTCGAATGAGCTGGAGCAGCTCTCCCTCTTTGCCGAGTCGGAGTGATGGCTGGGCATGAGGCGGATTCATCGCGTACAGATCGACATTCAAGCGCGCCGTGAACTTGCGATTCGACGAAAGAAGCTACTCGATAAAGAATCTGCCCGCAAGGAATGGGATCGATATCGAAAGTCGGTCAAGAGTCGCACTGTTGTCGATGCGCTGACGGCGATGAACGGGCTCCGTCAACGCTGCGCTTATTGTTGTGATTCTAGGTCTGCGGATGTTGACCACTTCACCCCTATTGCAGTGGACTTCAGCCTAGCTCTCACCTGGAAGAATTTCATCATGATCTGCCCAGAGTGCAACCGGAGGAAGTCGGCGAGGTTCCCGGTTGATGCGCAAGGGCGCCCGCTGCTCATAGACCCGACGCAGGAAGACCCGTGGGCCTATCTAATCCTGGACACTGCGAATGGGTACCTTTCGGCTCGATTCCTGGAGGATGATTTCGACCCGAAAGGTGAGGCTACCGTAGATGTGTTTTCCTGCATCAATCACGAGGCTGTTGTCGAAGGGCGTCGGCGTGTAGTCGCCCGGTATTACGAGGCGGTGGATGCTTTGCTTGAAGCGAAGGCGGATGCTAAGTCTCTTGGGAAGCTCATTCGTGAGGTCCGAGAAGATGAGTATGGTATATCGGGTTGGTTTGCATTTCGCGAGGGAAGGGCCGAGGAGCGCTTTTCTTCTATGAGAGCAGCGCATCGAGCGGCATGGCGTAAATTTGCTGCCGAGTCCTTCAGATCCCAGCTGCCTGTGGCGCGCTGAAATGCGGAGTCCCTATCTACGCTAGGTAATTCTAACGTGCAGCTGTGACCAGACCGACAGGAATGGTTTCCCCTGCCGTTCCTACGAAGCGGTCTGCCACTCTTCGCCCGTGAAGAATCGCGACCCACTCGTGGACGGATGAAGCTGGAGGAACCACATGTGAGGCCGTGGCCTGCTGGTACTCGTGTAGCACGTACAGCCTCCGGAGCCGTGTGCCGGCCGTGCTTCCGTCCGCTTGGGTTGCGCCTTCCTGGTGGCTGGCTTGTGAGAGAGCATCCCGGGGTCTGGTGACAGCGAGGTAGGGAGCAGGTGACAGGTGACTCAACCCAGGTGCGGGGCGCAGACGGCCAAGGGGCGGCCTTGTAGCAAGCCCGCGATCATGAACAGCTCTCGGTGTCAGTTGCATCAGGGGAGCTGGTCCAGCTACGGAGTGGCGCAGCGGAAGAAGAAGGACGCCGAAGCGAAGATGCGGAAGCTGCGGAAGAAGAAGTGAGCTGGTCAGCTCTCCACGTCTGACATCCACAGGTGACATCAACGGGGGTGCACTGTGGTGGTTGCTGGCAGTCGTCGGAGCACTGGCCGGCCTGCCAACTGAGGTCTAAGGGCTGTCCCGTAACTGCTATGGGAGGGCTGGTGCCATGCCCTACGGCTGAACGCACCGCGCCAGCTGGCCGTACTTCATGCCGCTGGAGT
>NZ_JBWKDK010000016.1:0-159407 GCF_056436005.1 Streptomyces sp. NPDC043854 | reverse complement strand
CCCCCCCCCCCCCCCCCCCCCCCCCCCCCCCCCCCCCCCCCCCCCCCCCCCCCCCCCCCCCCCCCCCCCCCCCCCCCCCCCCCCCCCCCACCGCGGCGCACGGCCGTTCAGCCGCAGGTGCCGCTCAGCCGCTGCAGTCCCTCGTTGCGCACCGCCGACAGCAGGAACTCCACCAGCTGCTCGTTGGTGATCCGCTCGGGCCGGTCCAGGGTGACCGTCAGGGCGTGGCTCTTGCCGCCGGCCCAGGAGGGACGGCGGGTCAGGAGCTCCGGCCGGGCGCAGGAGATCACGAACAGCGGTCCCTCGCCCGTGGACTCGACCAGGTCCTCGACCGCGTCCAGGGTCATGTCCGGGGCGAGGTGCAGGTCGTCGAGGCACAGCACGAGGGGGCGGCGCTGCACGGCGAGCCGGAGGAAGTCCCGCCAGGCCTCCAGGACTTCGGCCGGGCGGCACACCTCGCCGAGGGCGGGGGAGCCGGCGGGCGCGAGAAGGGCCCGCAGGCGGGCGAGGCGTTCGCCGGCCGCCGGGTCGGAGAAGTACAGGGCGTGGACCTCGCGCCGCAGGGCCGCGTACGCGGCGGCCGGGTCGTCCTCGGGCCCGATGCCGCAGTAGGAGGCGAGGAGCAGGCCGGGGAGCGTCAGCGGGGAGCGATCGGGGTCCTGCGTGGCGCACGCTGCCAGGACGAGCGGCCCGTCGTGCGGTTCGGCGACCGAGCGGCTCAGCTCGTGCAGCAGCCGGCTCTTCCCGGTGCCGGCCTCGCCGATCACCGTGACCAGGTGGGGCACGGCCCGCTGCCGGGTGCGCTTCACCAGGCCGCGCAGCACGTCCAGTTCGACGGAGAGCTCGCCGAGCCCGGTGCCGTCGGGACCCGTGTCCGCCTTCGCACCCATGGCGGACCAGTACGGTCCCGGTGTGTCGGAACGCTGATAGCGGACGGCGTGCTCGCTCGCGAGCCGGACGGCGTCGTCGACCCGCACCTCGCCCGCCGGCACCCCGCACAGCAGTTCCTGGGCCTCGTCGAGGAACTCGCCGACGACGGCCGGCACCGCGTTCCGGCCGCGCCGGCGCAGCAGCACCTCGCCCGTGGTGACGGTGGCCTGCACCGTCGAGCGCTCCGTCCCGGGCCCCGCCTCGGCCGCGACGACGAGGACGTCACGGATCGCGAGGGCCGCGAGCACGGCCCGGTGCGCGTCGTCCTCGTGCGGGTCGTCGAGCCCGAACAGGCCCACGAGCACGGAGCCGATGGAGGCCGTCACCGTACCGCCGAAGCGCTCGATCTGCTCCCTGACCAGCAGTTCGGCACCGTCGAGGAGGTCGTCGAGCTCCTGGTCGCCGCCGCTGCCGAGGGAAGGCGCGATACGGGTCCGCACGGAGACGGCACAGACCTGGCGGCGCTCGGTGCCGGGCTTGCGCCGCGTGTGCGCGTCCGGGCCGCCGCCCGCGGGGCGCCCCGCCCGGGCGGCGACGGGTACGGCGGCGGGGGCGGCCCGCGTGCCGGCGTCGCCGTTCGCCGGCCGGTCGAGGATGAGCGGGGCCGGCGAGCTGCACAGGACGAGCGTGGGGTCCTGGGTGAGGATCCGCTGCTGCAGAGCCTGGAGACCGTGCCCCGGTTCCAGCCCCAGGTTCTCGACGAGGACGGCCCGTACGCGGCTGTAGACGGCGAGCGCGTCCGCCTGTCGGCCGCACCGGTACAAGGCGACCATCAGCTGACCGCAGGCGCGCTCCCGGAGCGGTTCGGCCCGCACCATCGCCTCCAGCTCCGTGAGGATCTCGTGGTGCCTCCCGCAGGCCAGCTGCGCCTCGGCGTAGTCCTCCATCGCGTCGAGGCGGGCGGCCTCGACCGCCGCCAGCTCGGGCCACTCGACGCCCTTCTCCACCAGGTCGGCGAGGGCGGGCCCGCGCCACAGCGCCAGCGCGTCGCGCAGCACGGTGACCGCGGATTCCGGGGCTCCCGCGGCCAGCCGGTCCCGGCCCCGGCCGACCAGGTCGTGGAAGCGGTGGAGATCCACGTGGCCAGGGTCGACCCGCATCATGTAGCCGGGTGGCTGGGTCAGCAGGGCGGCCGCCTGACCGCTCGTCCCGCAGGCGGAGGACAGCGCCCCGCGCAGTCCGTAGACCGCGTTCTGCAGGATCTTGCGCGCCGTCACCGGGGCGTCCTCCGCCCCCCACAGGGCATTCAGGAGCCGGCTCGTCGGCACCACCTTGTTCGGATGGAGCAGGAGGAAGCCGAGCGTGGCACGCTGCTTCGCGCCGCCGAGCCCCACCGGCCTGCCGTCGTCCAGCACTTCCATCGGACCGAGTAACCGAAACTGCATCGAATCCCCCCACTTTCGCAACCCGTACCAGTCCGTACCAGTCCCGCTGTCTCGGCGGGAGGTGCCCTGTGCTTCCGCTGCGCCACCTGGCCGCCAAGATCCATTGATCAGAATGCGAGATCTTGGTTGAGGCTTGCACAAATCTCGGCCAAGACGACGGAACGGCCTGAGGCCGAGGCTCCCACGGCCGCGCGTACGCCGCGGAATCTGCCGACAGCGTCGAGGAAACCGCTTGTCGGAACGGTCACCGCCGACGGGATCCTCCGGCCGGTGTATACGATCGCCTGCGCTCCCGGGCGTCCGCCGTCGCCGTTCTCCGGCCGGGCGGGGCGGGGGACGGCGGGAAAGGCCCCGGGGAGGGGCGACGACGACGGCGCCGTCGTCCGAAACGGGCCGGCGGACGGGGCCCGGCCGCGCCGGGACCGCGTCGACCAGGAGCGGGGGCGACGGAGCCGGCCCCGGGGCAACGCGACGAAGGACGACGGCGACCGGAGCCCCCTCGCCCTTCACACGGTCCGGCGGCTCGCGGCCGGACGCCCTGGCCTACCGGCGGCTCACCGCAGGGAGCCGGTCAGGGCACCGGTCACCGCCCCGGCGATGGCCGGCAGGTGCCGGTCGAGGTAGAAGTGCCCGCCGGGGAAGACCTTCACCGTGCTGCTCGCGGTGGTGAAGTCACACCAGGCGGAAGCCTGTTCCACCGTCACCACCGGGTCGCTGTCGCCGACGTAGACGCTGAGCGGTATGTCCAGCGGCGGGCCGGGCCGCCACGCGTACCGCCCGACGGCCCGGTAGTCGGCGCGCAGCGCGGGCATGGCCATCTCCCGGAGCTCCGGATCGTCCAGCACCGCCGGAGCCGTCCCGCCGAGCCGCCGCACCGCCGCCAGCACGTCGGCGTCGGTGAACAGCCGGTCGTGCGGGCTGGGGTCGAGGGTCGGGGCACGCCGGCCGGACAGGAACAGCCGCGTCGGCCCGCCGTCCCCCCGCTCCCGCAGCTCCCGGGCGGTCTCGTAGGCGAGGACGGCACCCATGCTGTGCCCGAAGAAGGCGTATGGCCCCGGCAGTTCGCGCCGTATCTCCGTGGCCAGCGCGTCGGCGAGCCTCGTGATGTCGTCGATCGGCGGCTCGTGCCTGCGGTCCTGACGGCCGGGGTACTGGACGGCCAGCACCTCCACGCCGGGGCCGAGCGCGCGGGACAGCGGGACGAAGGCGCTGGCCGCGCCGCCCGCGTGGGGGAAACACACCAGCGTGGCTCGGCCGGGCGACGCGGAGCCCCCTCCGGGAGGAGCAAATCTGCGAAGCCACTCGCTGTCCACGCTCGTTACCCGCCTTCCACGCTCTCTTCCGTCCCCTCGGTGGGCCCGGGCCGCCCCCATCATCCGTCGCGCCGCTCAAGCGGCGCACACACCGCGCACAAATCCCCGGCGTGGGGCGGGAGCGCGAGCGGGGTCGCACCGATCGGCGCGCACACACGGACCACATCGGCGCAGCGGTGGCGGTATCCCCCAGCGCGGCCGCCCGCCCCGGCTCTCCTTCCCCCGAACGGGTCCTGGCCACCGTGCACCACCTGCGGTTCGCCCTGGCCGCGGAACCTCTGGCGGTACCGGGCTTTTTCCGCGTGGCCACTGATCGGGCGACGGCGGCAGGGCCCGCAACGCACGAGGCTCCCGCGCCGTTGAGGGAGGTGTTCGAAGTCACAACCCATTGGCACAGGAGCCTCGTTGGTTCCCTGTCCTGCCTCTCGGCCAGGCGCAGCGGCTCGTCCTGTCCGGCCTCAACCCCGGGGAGGCAGAGTCGCCGGCCGCGGTCCTGGCCTCCGCCTACCAGGCGTTCTACCAGGACGGAGACGTCCGCTCCACCCACGGGCAGGTCATGGCCGCGGTCGAGCAGCTGCGGGAGAGCGGGACCACCGGGCCCGACGAAGTCCTCACCCGGCTGGTGACCCTCCTGCTGGCGATCAGTCAGTACGCCGGGGAACGCGCGACCTGGGAACGCACCCACGGGCTCCTCGCCTCCCTGGGCGACCTCGTCACCGCACGCACCCGGATCTACAGCGCCGCCTGGAGCGACGTGATCCGGCACGGCACCGGATGCGCCGGGGCGGTCGAACGGGCCACCGCGAACCTGCCGGGCCAGGAGCCCTGGGAGGTCACGCGCCTGGCCGTGGCCGCGTACCACCTCGACCTCCTGAGCCGGTACCGCCCCCATCTGCGGCGCGTCGTGGACCGCGAGCTGGAGACCGGGGCCGTGGCCAGCGGCATGGTCATGCTGCACCTGATCATGCTCGACCAGATGGCGGTCGGCGAATGGGACGAGGCCGAGGGCACCGGACAGCGTGTCCTGGACCTGGCGGCCGGGCACGGACACCAACTGTTCGCCGCCCAGAGCCGCGCGTACCTGGCCCAGCTCGCGGCGGTGCGCGGGCAGGCCGGGCGGGCGCGGGACCTGCAGGCCGAGGTGGACGCCTGGGCGCGACCACGCGGACTGGGGTTCCTCACCCAGATCGCCGACGCCGCCGGCGCGGCCGCCGCGCTGAGCGCCGGCGACTACGAGGCCGCGTACCTGTACGCCATCGGCATCACGCCGCCGGGCACCTTCAAGCCCTACACGTATCAGGCCCCGCGCACCCTGCTCGACCTCGTCGAGGCCGCCCGGCACACCGGACGCGCCGAGCAGGCCCGGGCCCACGCCCTCGCCGCGCGCGACGCCGGACTGCCGGAGGTGTCACCCCGCCTGGCGCTGGTCACCCATGGCGCCCTGGCGATGACCGCTGACGGCGAGCCGGAGGCGGCCGAGATGTTCGCGCGCGCCGAATCGCACCCCGACGCCGCCCGCTTCCCGTTCGAGCTGGCCCGGATCCGGCTGGCACACGGCATACGGGTGCGCCATGTCCAAGGCCGGGCGGCGGCAGGGAAGTTCCTCGTCCCGGCGGCCGAGGCGTTCGAGCGGCTCGGCGCAGCCGGCTGGGCCGAGCGGGCCCGGGCCGAACTGCGTGCCGCCCAGGCCCCACCGCGTGCACCGACGCCGAAGCAGGCTCCGTTGACCTGGCAGGAACGCCGGATCGCCGATCTGGCAGCCGGCGGCCTGACCAACAAGGAGATCGGCAAGCGGATGCACCTGTCGCCGCGCACCGTCGGTTCGCACCTGTACCGCGTCTTCCCCAAGCTGGGCATCACCACCAGGGCGGGGCTCCGCGACGCCCTGACCCGGACCGAGGAGGTCCCGCGAGGTGAACCGTTCCACCAGGCCCTCCGGCACGAACCGTGAAACCACGCACCGTGGATGAGGACCACGGGAGTTCGCATCACGGCCAGGCCTTCCGATTGCGTACGACGAACCACCGCCGCCCCCATGGCAGCCCTTCAAGCGTCGTTGGCCGCCGGCGCGGCGACAACAGTCGGATGACTGCATGCGGACCGGCTGACGTTCCGCGTGTCTCGGCGTCATGTGACAGATGCGCTCCGACGGGGGCCGGAACGACAGTGGAGCGTCAGCAGGTTTCTAGGAGGACCAGACGTGATCAGCAGGCGTACGTTCACCAAGGCGGTCGGTCTCGGCGCGGGCGCCACGGCCGTGTCCCTCGGCGCCGCGCCCGCGGCTGTCGGGGCCGCCTCCGGCAGACCGGAGCGGCCCGGCCGCCCCGCCCCGGTCATCCCGGCCATCGCCCCGGGCACGCACACCGCGTTCACCGACCTCAAGCAGGCCCGCGCCGGCGTGCTCGACGTCGGCTACGCCGAGGCCGGCCCCCGGCACGGCCCCGTGGTCATCTGCCTGCACGGCTGGCCGTACGACATCCACAGCTACGTCGATGTGGCCCCGCTTCTGGCCGCCGCCGGCTACCGGGTGATCGTGCCGTACCTGCGCGGCCACGGCACCACCAGCTTCCTGTCGGTCGAGGAGAGACCGGCGCCGCCCCCGACCCGGGCGGTCGATGTCCACGACCCCGAGAGCCTGGGGTGCGCTTCTCCTGCCTGGCAGTGGATCTGGGCCTGTGACGGGCGGGCTGCCGCATCACGCCGTGCTTCCGTAGGCGTTCGACGGGTTCGGCGGGTTCGGCGGTCATCGGCCGGGGAGGACGCCGTCGAGCTCCCGGCGGGATGAGACCCCCAGCTTGGCGAACATCTTGCGCAGGTGCCACTCGACCGTGCGGGGGCTGAGGAACAGCTGCGCGCCGATCTCCGCGTTCGAATGTCCGCCGACCACGAGCCGGGCGATCCGGGTCTCCTGCGGTGTCAGGACCGGCGCGCCGACGGTCCGCCTGCGGACGGTCTCGCCCGTGGCGAGCAGTTCCCGCCGGGCCCGTTCCGCGAACGCCTCCATGCCCATCGTCGCGGACGCCTCGTGCGCCGCCCGCAGCTCGAGGCGGGCTTCGGCCCGCCTGTTCCGGCGGCGCAGCCATTCTCCGAACAGCAGCCGGCTCCGGGCCTCGTACACGCCGAGCCCGCCCCGGCCGAAGTGGTCGATCGCCTCGCGGTAACGGTCTTCGGCCCGCTCGGGTGCTCCGGCGAGCGCGTCGGCGACCGCGTGTGCGCCGAGTGCCCAGGGCGTGCCGGCCCGGCTCCACGCGGCCAGCCGTTCGCGGGCCTGTGCCGCCACGGCCGCATCGCCCGCCCGGGTCGCGGCCTCGACCAGCTCGCCGGCCGTCCAGTGGTGTACGACGAGGTCCTGATACTCCAGGCCGCGGAGCGCGGCTTCCTTCGCCAACGGATAGTTGCCCAGGCCGTTGTGGAGCACCGCCCGCGCACACGCCGCCATGCCGATCAGCCGGCCCAGGCCGCGCTGCTCGCCATCCCGCTCCGTGGCCTCGACCAGTTCCAGAGCCGAACGCTGCCGCCCCTGGTACGCGCCGATCAGGGCCGTCGTGGCCGCGCGCGTCGCCAAGCCCGTGGCTTCCTCGGCGGCCGCGGCCCCGGCCAGCAGATCCCAGGCCTCCGACAAACGCCCCGTGTAGCACAGCGAGGCGGCCTGGTAGGGCAACGCCGTCGAGAGGATCGACAGTGCGCCCGTCGTCCGGGCGAAGCGGACGGCCCGGTCCGTGATGTCCAGCCACGCCTGGAGGTCGCCCAGCTCCACGGCCGCGTTCGCGGCCGGCCACAGGCCGGCCAGACCGTCATCGTCGCTGAAGCAGCGCAGTGCACGCGCCAGCAGCGGGAAGGCCGCGACGGGCCCGTCGACGGTCCACGTGACCAGTGCGCGCAGGAAGGCCCCCGCCGTGTCGTCCCCGGGCGGGAGGTCGCGGGCGGCCTCGGCGGCCCGCCCCAGCCCGCCCTCGTCTAGCCGGCCGGCCCACATGGCCGCGCCGAACGCCGAGAGGCAGGTCTCCCGCGCGGCGGCCGGGTCGAGCTCCCTGAACCTGCCCGCCGCCGCGAGCAGGGGCTGTACCGCGCCGAGCCCGGGGTTGGTCATGTACGAGGCCCTGGCCCGCAGCCGGGCCGCGTCGGCCTGCTGCAGCTGGTCCAGTGGCCCCAGCTCGGCGGCGGCGAGCAGGTCGGGCACGCGGGCCGGCGCGGCCGCGTCGAGATGGGCCCCCGCGGCCGCCAGCGCCCGCCGTGCCCGTTCCTTCGGGTCGGGGCTGAGAGCCGCGGCGCGTTCCAGGAACGCGGCGGCCGCCGCCCTGCCGCCTCGCGCCAGGGCCCGGTCGGCCGAACGCTCCAGCGAGGCGGCCACCCGCTCGTTGGGCCCGACCGTCGAGTGCGCCTGGTGCCAGGCGCGCCGGTCGGGGTCGCGTTCGGCGTCGGTGGCCTCGGCGAGCGCGCCGTGCACCGCGCGCAGCGCGGCGCCGTCGGCGGTCCGCCAGACGGCCGAGCGGACCAGCGGATGCCGGAATCGGACCGGGGCACCCCACGTGAGCAGCCCGGCGGTCTCGGCCGGGGCCGCGGCGTCGGGCCCGATGCCGAGCATGCGCAGGGCACGCCACAGCAGCAGCTCGTCGCCGACCGGCTCGACGGCCGCGAGCAGCAACAATGTGCGGGTGTCCGCGGGCAGCGCGTCGACACGCCGGCGGAAACCCTCCTCGACCCGGGTTGCCAGCGGAGCGGCTCCGGGCCCGCCGAAGCCGAACGCCAGCTCCGTCGGCGACAGCCCTCGGGGCAGTTCGAGCAGCGCGAGCGGATTGCCGCCGGTCTCGGCGACGATCCGGTCCCGCACGCGCGCGTCGATCGGCCCGGGCAGCGCATCGTCGAGCAGGGCCCGGGCGTCGGCATCGGCCAACCCCCGCACGGGAAGGTCCGGCAGACCGGAAAGGGCCCCGTCGGCTTCGTCAACCTCATCGGCTCGTTCGGCGAAGATCAGCGCCACCGACTCGGCGTCCAGCCGGCGGCCGGCGAACGCCAGGATCCGAAGGGACATCAGATCCAGCCACTGCGCGTCGTCGACCAGGCACACCAGCGGGGACTCGGCCGCGGCCTCGGCGAACAGGCCGAGGACCGCCATTCCGAGCAGCAGCAGCTCCGGCGGCGGGCCGGCACTCAGGCCGAAAGCGATCCGCAGCGCGTCCTGCTGCACGTGCGGCAGCCCGCCGAGATGCGACAGCAGCGGAGCGCACAGGCGTTGCAGGCCCGAGTACGCGAAGTCGGACTCGGCTTCGGCCCCCTCCGTACGCACGATGCGCATCTGCCCCGCCCGTGCCGCCACATGGTCGAGCAGCGCCGATTTTGCCGATGCCCGCCTGGCCGCGCAGTACCAGCACCCTTCTGTGGCCGTCGCGCACCTCACGCAGCAGGCGGTCCAGCGCCTCCGATTCCCGGTACCGCCCGAGCAGTCGGCCCTTCACGTCTCGCACTGCGTGCTGTCCTCCGGCGCGTGTCCCTGGGCAGGTCCCCCCTCCCCGCGGGGAGTTCGTCCCATCCTACGAACATCGGGCCGAACCAAGATCCTTTAGGGTGGGAAACCCGCCACCCGTACTCAGCGTCAGACGACGGTGAGCGGCGCCCGCTCCCGCAGCCGGTTCGGCAGCCGGTTCGGCAGCGGCCACAAGGGCTTCGACCCCGACGCCGCAGCCGCGCCCGCAGAGGTCATCACCTTCTCCGCCAAGGCCGAGGCCTCCAACCTCGCGGCCCTGGCCGTCCGCCGGCCCGCGACCTGAGCCCGAACACCGCCCACCACCAACCCCCCGTCCATCACCGGCCGGTCACCGCACTAGACTCCGCAGCAGCGGGACCGCGCGGTCCCGCAGGGTGCGGGGCTGTGGCAGAGCGGTCCATTGCGATCCCGGACACCGGAGGTCCCTGGTGCCCGGGACTAGTGGCCGATCGCCGGACCTGGCTGTCGGCCCCGCGGGTTCGAATCCCGTCGGCCCGCACCCGAACCGCCCGCCCCAGGCTGCGCAGCCGACTCGCTCGAGGGGTTCCGGCCGGCATCCGCCCTCGGCTCAAGCCGGAGCCTCGGTGCGGCCGGTCGGACGATGCCGCCCGGACGAGCAAGTGCGCGGCATTGACAGAGCCTGCGGGCACATGCGACAAAGACCCCACGCCCTGAGGCTGTCCGATGACCGTTTCGCCCCAGCCCAGTGCTGTTCGGAGATTCTGACCGGGCCGGACGGCCCCGCGAAGTCCACCCTCGCCGCGACCAGCACCGCGGCGGTGCGACTCACCTACCTGAATCATGATGATCGGACCTGAACTTGACCCCTACGCCCGGATCACGCGTGCCCGGCCGGACCTGGACGGTCCGCCTCACCGGCCACTCCGACCACAGCGCCACCGTCACCTGCAGCACCGAAGCCTGCCGCATGCCGCCCCGCTCCAAGGACACCGCGGCCCTGAAGCGCTTCGCCGCGGAGCACGCCAAGGCCCACGCCCGCCTGGCCGTTGTCCGCCCCCATGCGGCCTGCGCCTGCCGGGCCACCCAGTGCGCACTGCACGACACCCGCGCCCTGTGCAGCGGCTCCACACTCCTGGTTCTGGTCCACAACCCGGCCGTGGGACAGGTCTGGACGCTGGCCGAGGTGTGCCAGGCCTGCGCTCCCCTCATCCCGCACACCTCCGTCCTCGGCCGGGCACAGCGCCCGGCCCCGGCCGCGGCCATCCCTGCGCCTGCCACCGCGCAGGCTCCCGCAGTCGTTCCGGGCGGGTTCTCCTCCCCGCAGGCCGCTCCGGAGGCATCTGCGAGCCGGCGACGCCCGCGACGTTCTGCGCGCCCTCGCCGAACGGCCTGACCACCGCCCGGAGGCCGGAGCCATCGGCGTCCAGCCGATCACCACCAGGGCCTGCGCAGACGATCACAGGGGAGGCGCGAGCACGAAAGGCAAGGGGATGGCCGGTGGGCGTGCTCTCACTGCCCGACGACCCCACGGAATCCGGACGTTCGCCCGTGCGGAGCCCAGCCTCGAGGACGATCCCGTGCACGTCCTAGGGTTGCCTCATGGATCTTCAGGGCGAACTGCTGGAACACCCGTACTCCGTCTACGAGCGGCTGCGGCACACCGCACCCGTGTGCCGCATCACGGGCACCGACGGCACACCGGCATGGCTCATCACGCGCTACGACGACGTACGGGCCGCCCTCGCCGACCCCCGACTGTCCCTGGACAAGACCAACGCCGCCGAGGGCAGCTACCGCGGCTTCGCCCTGCCCCCCGCCCTCGACGCGAACCTGCTCAACATGGACCCGCCGGACCACACCCGCATCCGCAAGCTCGTCGGCCGCGCCTTCACCCCGCGCCGAACCGAACAGCTCCGCACGCCCATCCGCGCAACGGCGGACCGCCTTCTCGACGCTCTCGGCCCGGCCGGAACCGCGGATCTGGTGGCCGCCTACGCAGCCCCCCTGCCGATCACCGTCATCTGCGACCTGCTCGGCATTCCCGAAGACCGCCGCCTCGACTTCCGCACCTGGACCGACGCCCTCGTCGTCCCGGACCCGAACCGGCCGCAGGACGCGAAGGAAGCGGTGGTGGCGATGCTCGGATTCTTCACCGAACTCATGGCGCACAAGCGGAGCCGGCCCGCCGACGACCTGCTGTCCGACCTGATCGCGGTCCGGGACGGCGACGGGGACCGCCTCAGCGAAGACGAGCTGATGTCCCTCGCCTTCCTCATCCTCTTCGCCGGATACGAGAACACCGTCCAGCTCATCGGCAACGCCATCCACACCCTCCTTGCGCACCCCGAGCACCTGGACCTGCTCCGCAAGGACCCCTCCCGGCTCCCGGCCGCCGTCGAGGAACTCGCACGGTACGAAGGCCCCGCCCTCCTCGCCATCCGCCGCTTCCCGACCGAGGACGTCACCATCGCAGGCGTCACGATCCCGGCAGGGGAGACCGTCCTGCTGTCCCTGTCCGCGGCCAACCGCGACCCGGCACGCTTCTCCCGCCCCGACGTCCTCGACTTCGACCGCGACACCGCCGGCCACGTCGCGCTCGGCCACGGCATCCACTACTGCCTCGGCGCCCCCCTGGCCCGCGCCGAAACCGAGATCGCCCTCGCCGCCCTCCTGGAGCGCTACCCCACCCTCGAACCCGCAGGCCCCGCTCCCCACTGGCGCCGGTCACTGCGCGCCCGCGGGCTGACCTCACTTCCGGTCCGCTACGACGCCGAGTAAGGCGTGCCGACCGACACCCGACTTGGCGCGCGAACGGGCCGGGGGTGCTGGTGCTCTCCGCCGGTTCACCCCGACCAACAGATCGAAGCAGTTCCGAAGTTCGGTCCCTTCAGTACCTGCTCGGAATACGAAGTCCCGGCCCGCGCCAGGGCGTCCAGCGCCTGCATGGTGGTCAGCGGCCGCGCCCGCTCGGCGGCCAGCCGGCATCCTCGGCATGGACGGTTGCAGCGCGTCCGCGGGTACGTCCGTCCAGGAGCCACGCCCACCGGGCAGCGGGGCCACGGTGGCAGGGCGGCGGTGGGTGGCACCTGATGCAGCTCGCTCCATTGCCGCTCAGTTGGCAGGCGTGAACCCTTCGGACTGGTCGAGGTGGAAGGGCGGGCCGGGCTTCTCGGGTGTCCAGCCTCTGGCTCGGGCCATGCGGACCGCGGCGGCCACCGCGGCGGGAAGGACGGCGCGAGCGGGGAGACCAAGCCAGTTGCTCGGGTGGGGCTGATTCGTGGTGACCACCAATGTGGTGCCCGGCGTCTCGTCGTGTTCGACCGCGTAGGCGAGTGGTCGCCAGGCCAGAGCGCGGGCGTAGGTCGCCCGTCCACGGACCGTCCATCTGTAGGTGACGCCGTCGACGCCTATGCGCCGCGAGCCCTTTCTGGCGAGTGCCATGACCTCCCCTCCTCCTTCTCCCGATGGGACAGTATTCAGGGAGGCCCACCACTGTGTCGTGCGCGTTCCTGTCAGTCCTTGCGGTCCGCTCCCGTCCAGACCGTGACGTCCAGGGTGGTGTACGTGCTGGGGTCGCCCTTCGGCGAGCTGCCCTTGTAGGGGATCACCGCGATGGTCCCGTTGTTTGTTTTTACGCACATGCGAACTCCCTTCGAAAATGCCTCGGTGGGGATGCGGGTGGCGAAGCGGGTCTCCTGGCGACAAGCCCGGAGAGAGCCGTCGGAGCTGCTGTCGAGCCGTGCGAGTTTGGCGCCGAAGGTGCGAATTCGCAGCTTCCGAAGCCGCAGGAGTAGGGGACGTCGGCGAACTTCAGGTGGTAGCCCGACGTGAGCTTGATGTCCGTGTACGTCCCGGGCTGCGGATCGGGGGCGGGGCGGTGTCTTCGCGGAAGCGCTCGCGTCGCCGCCGGCGGCCGACAGCCGGCCGGCCACTGGGTTTCGGATCCGTACGGTGCGTGCTTCGGAGGAAGCGGGCGGCGATACCCCCTGCCCGTCCATTACTGATCACGCCCACGGCTGCTCGAATTCTTCCAGAAATGCGTTCGAATTTCTGACCCCACGGTGTGGTGCTCCCGCGAAAGCGCCAGTCACTGCAGTTCGACGCCGTTATGCTCCCGCCACCTGTCATAAGATCCGCTCTTTCGATGGTTCGAGGACTGATGGCGCAAGAAACCTATCCACCTGGAGCTCCCCGCTCTGCGCCGGGTACACGTTGGACGCTGCTCGCGATCTCCGGACTTGCCGGCGTCTGCCTGACCGGGGCCCTCGCGGCCTCACCGGACGGCCTCCTCACCGTCTGGATCGCCGGGGCGGCGACCTGCACCGCCGGGGCCGTCGGCGAGGCGCTGCGACGCGGTCGTGCGCTCGCGGCGCGGCACGTCGAGGTCGCCGCCCTCCGGCACGTCACCTCCCGGCAGGAGGCCGCGGCCGTGCACCTGGCCGAGGCGGTGATGACCGAGGCGATCCAACGCCTGCGCCGGGGCGAGTTGCCCGAAGAGGTACTGAGCTCACTGGGCGGACGCGACGGTCACGTCACCCAGTGGGACGACGATCCCGCCCTCACCCCCCGGTTCAGATCCGCGCTCCAGGCCGTGGTGGCCGCCGCCGTCGAAGCCGTCGACAACGAGGAAAGTCTGCGCGACTCCGCCCAGCGGGCCTTCGTCAACCTCGCCCGCCGCGTGCAGGCCCTCGTCCACCAGCAGGCGTACGAAATGCGGGAGATGGAGGACCGGCACGGCCGGAACCCCGACGTCTTCGGCGACCTGCTGCGCCTGGACCACGGAGCTGCCCTGATCGGCCGCCTTGCCGACTCCATCTCGGTCCTCGGCGGGGCCCGGCCCGGCCGCCAGTGGAGCCGGGCCGTCACGCTGTACAGCGTCCTGCGCGGCGCGATGTCCCGGATCATGGACTACCAGCGGGTGGAACTGCACTCCGTCGCCGAGGTCGCCATCATCGGCCCCGTGGTGGAGCCCCTGATCCACGTCCTCGCAGAGCTCTTGGACAACGCCACCCGCTACTCGCCGCCGCACACGCGCGTTCACCTGACGGCCGTGGAGGTGCAGTCGGGCGTCGCCGTGGAGATCGAGGACGGCGGAGTCAACATGAGCGAGGAGGCCCGCAAGCGGGCCGAGAACATGCTCGCGCGGGCGCAGACGGGCATCGACCTCAACGACCTGGGCGAGACACCCCGGCTCGGCCTGGCCGTCGTCGGCCGTCTGGCGCAGGCGTACGGCTTTCAGGTGTCCCTGCGTTCCTCCGCGTACGGTGGCGTGCGAGCCGTGGTCGTCGTACCGCAGCACCTGGTCACCACGGCCTCGGCCGCCACCGGCGTCGCCCACGGCATCGGCTCCTCCTCGGGTCCGCGGGCCACGCCTGCCGCCCGCGAGTACCCCACCGAACACGCCGTGCCGCGCCGTGCTCCCGTGCCCGAACCCGGCTCGGCGCCCCGGCCGGGTCCGGCTGCGCCCGTCACGGCCCCGCCCGTCTCCGGACGAACTGCCGGCGGACGAACCGCCGGCGGACTGCCGCAGCGCCGCCGCAAGGACCGCGTCACCGCCCCCGAGGCGCCGCCGGCCACCGGTTCGCAGACCGCCCCGGGCGCTGGCCCCGGTATGTGGCTGGAGGCGTTCCACAGCGGCCTGTCGGGCCAGACCGGCCAGGCCGGCCAGGGCGGGGACGCGGCGGACTCGGGCTCAGTGACGAAGGGACGTATGCAATCGTGATGACACAGCGAAGCAGCCTGGACTGGATGCTCAACGACCTGGCCGCCGGAGTTCCGCAGACGCGGCACGTGATCGTGCTCTCCGCGGACGGCCTGTGCGTGGCCCAGTACGGCGCCGACACGGACACGGCCGACCGGCTGGCAGCGGCCTGCGCGGGTCTGCAGAGCCTTGCCACGGCAGTCGCCGCGGAGTTCCCGTACTCCGAGGGCCGCATGCGGATGGTCGTGATCGAAATGGACGGCGGGTTCTTCTACCTCATGGCCGCCGGTGACGGCTCCTACCTGGCCGTCCTCGCCGACGAGGGCGTCGATGCGGGGCTCATGGGCGCGCAGATGCGCAACCTGGTCAAGCGGATGGGAGAACACCTGGGCAGTCCGCCCCGTCATGACGGGCAGGTCACGTGAGTGGACCATCCGCTGACTGGGAGGACGGCGGCCCGGAACGGCTCTACGTCATCACCGGGGGGCGCAGCGAACCGTCCCTCGAGGCGCACCTCGACCTCGTGACCCTCGTCGTCGCCACCGCACCCCCCCGGCCCGAACTGCAGCCCGAGCACGCCGCGATCCTGCGGCTGTGCCAGGCACCCCTGTCACTGGCGGAGCTCTCGGCGTACGCCGGTCTCCCCGTGAGCGCGGTGACCGTGCTGGTGGGGGACCTGCTGGCCGCCAAGCGCGTTCGCGTACGCCCACCCGTCCCCGCCGCTCAGCTCCCCGACCCGGCTCTGCTCGAGGCTGTGATCAATGGACTTCAGAAGCTCTGACCCGTCCGCCTCGGCGCGGAGCGTGGACCCGCTCAAGCAGACGGTGAAGGCCGCTGTCAAGGTCGTCATCGTCGGTGGGTTCGGGGTCGGAAAGACGACGATGGTCGGTGCGGTCAGCGACATCAAACCCCTGACGACCGAAGAGACCATGACCCGAGCCGGCATCGGCATCGACGACACCAGCGGCATCGCCGGCAAGACCACCACGACCGTGGCCATGGACTTCGGCCGCATCGGCATCAACGACGAACTCGTCCTCTACCTGTTCGGAACGCCCGGTCAGGAGCGGTTCTGGTTCCTGTGGCGCGGCCTGTTCGAGGGAGCGCTCGGAGCCGTCGTGCTCCTGGACACCAGGCGACTGGCGAACAGCTTCGACGTGATCGGTCGACTGGAGGAATGGGGCCTGCCGTTCGTCGTGGCCGTCAACTCCTTCCCCGACGCCCCCCGGCATTCACTCGACGAGATCCGCCAAGCCCTCGATCTGCCCCCTCACGTCCCCGTCCTCGACTGCGACGCACGCCGGCGGGACTCGTCCCGCGACGTCCTGTTGACCCTCATGCGCTACCTGCACGCCCAGGCAGCAACCCCGGAGGCAATGTGAACACCCACCCCACCCCGCCGCCCCAGTGCCCGGCCCATGCCGCCGGTGACCTGCCCGGCAGCCTGTACCGGCTGCACGGGCCGGAGGCGGAAGCCGACCCCATGGGACTGTACGAGAAACTGCGGGCCGAGTACGGGCCGGTGGCCCCCGTGCTGGTCAGCGGCGACCTCCCCGCATGGCTGGTCCTCGGGCACCGGGAGAACCTGGACGTGGCGCGCACCGCATCCCGGTTCGCCCGCGACCCGCGCGGCTGGCGTGACATGCTCGAAGGCCGCGTACCCCCCGACACCCCGCTGGGCCCCATGGTCACCTGGGTACCGGTGTGCAACTTCACCGACGGCCCGACCCACGAGCGGCTGCGCTCGGCCGTGGTGCAGGGTCTGGAACGCTTCGACAAGCGGGGCATCCGCCGCTACGTGACCCGCTTCGCGAACCAGCTCGTCGACCAGATCGCCGGAGTCGGCCAGGCCGACCTGGTATCCGCTTTCTCCGACCAGCTCCCCATGCTGGTGATGACCCAGCTCGTCGGGGCACCCGACGAGCACGGACCCCGCCTGGTGAACGCGGCCCGCGACATGCTGCAGGGGACCGAGACGGCCCTGCAGAGCGACCGCTACGTCACCGAGACGCTGGAGCAGCTGGTACGGGAGAGGAAGATCCACCCGGGCCGCGACCTCGCCACCTGGCTGCTGGCCCACCCGGCGGACCTCAGTGACACCGAGGTGCTCATGCACCTGCGCGTCGTCCTGATCGCGGCATACGAGACCACCGCCAACCTGATCGCCAACACGCTCCGCACGGTGCTGACCGACCAGCGGTTCCGGGCCAGCCTCTCCGGCGGCCACATGACCCTGCCCGACGCCATCGAGCAGGTCCTGTGGGACGATCCGCCGATCAACGCGGTGATCGGACGCTGGGCCACCGGGGACACGGTGCTGGGCGGCCGCCAGATCAAAGCCGGCGACATGCTCCTGCTCGGCCTGGCTGCCGCCAACGCGGATCCGAGCATCCGCCCCGACCCCGAGACCTCCGTGCGGGGCAATCGCTCGCACCTGGCGTTCAGCAGCGGGCCGCACGAATGCCCGGGCCAGGACATCGGCCGCGCCATCGCCGACACCGGCATCGAAGTGCTGCTGGACCGACTGCCCGACATCGAACTCGCCGTTCCGGAGGGCGAGTTGCGGTGGCGGGGGACGCTGATGTCGCGCCACCTGCTGTCCCTGCCCGTACGGTTCACCCCGCGCCCTCCCCGCACCCCGCACCCGGAGGAGCCGTCCGGCCGTCCGGCGGTGTACCCGCCGGTGTCGGCCGCAGCCCCGGTTCCGGCACCCCGCCGCCCCGTCCGGGCCGGGCGGGGGAGACTGTCGGCCTGGTGGCGCCGCCTGCTGGGATCCCGCTGAGGGACGGCCGTTGCGGCAGGGCCCCGGCCACACCTGTGGCCGGGGCCCTGCCCGTTTCAGGGGTCCAGGTGCCGCCACCAGCGGGCGAGGGCCGGCAGCGGCGGTTCCGTCCCGGCACCGCTCGGCCCGTCGGCGTACCGCAGGGCGAACCGCGCCTCGTCCAACGGCAGTGCGTACCGGTTGCGGGGACTGGCGTACCGGGGCGCGCGGCTCTGCCACGCGATGCTGCCCGCCACGTACCGGCCCAGTCCTTCCAGATGGCGGGCCAGGTGCGGGTCCGCACCCGGTGCCAACCGGTCCCGCAGAGCGACGAAGAGGTCCATCACCCGGTCCCGCAGGGCCACCGCGCGCGGCACGGCCTCGGCGGGGGAGCAGTCCTCCTCGTGGGCGATGACGTTGACCAGGTTCACCTCCGGCGGATCGAGGTGGTCGTCCTTGTCGTACGAGAACAGGTCGTTGTCGGCGCTGACGATGAAACCCGCCGCATCGGTCAGCGCCGACAGGGCGGGTGAACAGAGCACGTCCGCCGGCAGGCGGACGTCCCGGGCGGCGTCCGACCAGGTCAGTGAGAACCGCGTGCCGTTCGCCAGCGAGCCCATGGCCGCGAAGTCGTTCAGCGACGGCATGGTTCCGGCCTCGGCCTGGGCGGACTGCCAAGCCGCCCCCAGCAGCCAGTCGCGGGTGCCCCCGACGAACCTGTGCAACTGGAAGGGGCTCAGCCGAGCGTGGCTGCGGCGGACCAGGTCGTCCAACGCGCGGGTCATGGGAGCGTCCGGCAGCAGAGCCGCGTCGGGGTCCTCGATGGTCCGCAGCAGCCGCAGGCCGTGCTCGGTGACGGCGGCCGTGCCCGCCCCGCCGCTGCCCGAGTCCTGCCAGTCGTCGACGGCATTGGCCCAGTAGTTCCACTCGATGAACAGCAGCAGGGTCTCCGGGTCCCCCTCCGGTACGATGCGGCAGGAGAAGTCGGCGCTGTGAGTGGCCAGACCCCACGCCCGTTCGACCGGATCCGGATAGATGCCGAACGCATCCAGCCACTCCACCGCCCGGGCCTCCAACTGCTTCGCCTCGGGGTGCAGGAGATCACGCTCCAGCGGGCAGTAGAAGGCGGGCAGCCGGTCCCCGAGGCGCGAGGGGCGCGGCGGCCGGGTCACCGCCCGGCTCCCCGTTGGAAGAGGAGCAGCCGTGTCTCCATCGCGTGGTCGCGCCAGAGCCGGAAGAGCTTGCTGTGGGCCACCGTCGACTCGCGCAGCCGCTCCGGGCTCCAGGCGGCGGGCCCCCCGCCCGCTTCCAGCCGGTCGAGTTCGGCCGTGTTCCACGCCATCGACTGCACCCAGAACTCCGCCACCGGGTCGGTGACGTCCTCGTTCCCCACCAGCTCGAAGCCTGCCTCCCGGGCCGCCGCGAGGTACTCCTCCAGCGGCCCCAGCCGGGTCCGGTAATAGCCGTCGACGAAGTCGAGCCACTCCGGCCGGCAGACGAAGTGCTCCTGGATCCCGAACCATCCGCCGGCCTTCAGCGCCCGGGCGACGACCTCGAAGAGCCGTGCCCGGTCGGTGTAGCCGCTGCTCTCCAGGGCGTAGGCAGCGTCGTACCGTCGGCGCTCGTCCAGGCCGTGCACGTCCTGCAGGACCGGCGTGACCCGCCGGCCGACCCCCGCCTGCCGGGCGAGGAGTTCGACGACCGGTACGTGCTCCGCCACGATGGTCAGGCCGGTGACCTCGGCCCCGTGCTGCTGCGCCCAGTACAGGGCGGCCCCTCCGAGGCCGCAGCCTATGTCGAGGATTCGGCGGGGCGGCTTCTCGTACGCGCCCCAGGAGCGGGCGGCGTGGTCGACGATCGCCTCCTGGGCGTCGATGAGGCGCTGCTTGAGCGTGTCCTGCGGGACGGTGGTGCGGGGGTGTTCCCCCGATGCGAACAGACCGACGTGGAAGTGCACGCGCGGCCCGGGGCCGTATTTGTGGAGGATGTCCTGCGTCTTGCGGCAGTAGTAGAGCTGTACCCGACGTTCGTCCCGGCCCATTCCCCGGTCGCCGCCTAAAGAAGACCCGTCGCCGCCTATAGGAGATGTGAGGGGGGTAATGCTCATCTGTGACGTCCTTCCCTTGTGTGGAGGGCCGCCGGGGAGTGGGTGCCGCTGCGACGGCGCA
Organism: Streptomyces sp. NPDC043854; assembly: GCF_056436005.1. Lineage (NCBI taxonomy): Bacteria > Bacillati > Actinomycetota > Actinomycetes > Kitasatosporales > Streptomycetaceae > Streptomyces > Streptomyces sp. NPDC043854. The sequence goes on along the minus strand of NZ_JBWKDK010000016.1, from coordinate 139,703 downwards.
TGCCCCGGCGCGTACGTGGAGCAGGGGTCATCGTGGCACCTCGGCGGTGGCGCGTCAGCCCGCCGGGCGCTGCCGGCCGCCCGCCGGTACGCCGTCGAAGGCGGTGTCGGAAGTGCCGGGCGGTCTTCCAGCGGCCGGTGTCCTTCCTGGAGAACTCCACCGGCGCCCACGCGTTGCAGAACGGCGGCCTGTGCGCGGGTTGGCGCCGGAATCACCCCAAGGGGTGAGGGCCGTCGACGACGTCGGCGCCGCAGCCGCGCCGGCGTTCACCGGGTTTGACGAGTGGACCGGACCGGCGGGTACCGCCGACGGAGTGTCAACCCGCCCCGCCGCCATACGGCTTCGGCGTACGGCGCAGCCCAGGTCGCCGCAACGAGAGCAGGCAGTCCGAGGCCTGTCGACCAGTGCTCCGCGGGGCAGGCCGGGACGAGGACCGGGCGGGCCACGAAGCGCGCCCGCCCCTCAGGCAGCTGTGCCGCAGCGTTGGATCACAAAGGGCGTCAGCCGGGTCGGGTGTGGCCGCGGCCGTTTGGATCCCCCGGTCGGGCTCCGGAGGCACCCCGGTCCTCTGACGGCGTCGCAGACTGGGCCCTGGCCCTCAAACGCCCACGGGGCCGGTGTCCGCCGGGCGGCGCCCCGGTACGGCGCGGGCCGCCAGGGCGTGGAGGAACCGGACGTACGGCGACCAGCGGGCGGGGCGCGCGACCCGTCCCGTACAGGCGAGTTCGGCACGGTCCAAGGCGTCCTCCAGACAGGCGTCGTGCATCGGGCGGAAGGCCAGCGGCCAGGTGATCCGGGCCAGTCCCCTGGTGCGCATGGAGATGGTGTGGTGCAGCCGGGTGTGCTCCGGGCCGGCCGGCAGCACGGCCAGTTCGTGGAAGCCGTGGAAGCCCTTCGGCCCGGTGAACTCGAAGCGGATCCAACGCCCGGGCACGTATCCGGAGACGGTGTAGCGCACCGGACCGTGGCCGCCCACCGCGCCGACACCCAGGGGGCGGTCGAACTCCATGGGAGACCAGTCGCGGCCGGGCCACAACCGGTCGCCGTCTCCGCTCGCCAGGCTGTCGACCAGAGCGCTCACTTCACTCTCCTCGGCGGCCAGCAGACGCTCGTGCACGTTGTAGACGCCCATCGGGTCCTCCCCTCAGTATTGGAGACCATTCTCCAATTAATTGGAGGGTAGTCTCTGATTCATGGCGCGACCACCCCGTTTCGACACCGGCCGGCTCCTCGACGCCGCCGTCCGCCTCGCTGCCGTCGGCGGACCCGCCGCCGTGACCATGTCGGCGGTCGCCCAGGCCGTGGGCGCTCCCAGCGGCTCGGTCTACCACCGCTTCGCCGGACGTACGGCACTCCTGGCGGAGGTGTGGCTGCGCACCGTCGAGCGCTTCCAGGACGGCTACCACGCCGCCCTGAAGGGCGAGGGCGACCCGCGGCGGGCGGCACGCGCGGCCGCCCGCCACGTGGTGGGCTGGAGCCGCGCACACCCCGCGGAAGCCGCCGTCCTCCTCTACGGCGCCGCCGACTTCGGCCGCGCGGAATGGTCCGAGGAACACATCCGCCGCGCAGACTCCGGCAACGCGCAGGTCTTCGCCTCCCTGCGCGACCTCGCCGCAGCCCTGGGGGTCACCGACGACCAGGGCCGGGACACCGTCGTCCTGGCCCTGGTCGACATGCCGCTGGCCGTGGTCCGCCGCCACCTGCGCGCGGGCACCCCGCTGCCGCCGCACGCCGAGGACCTCGTCGAGCGGTGCACGGCCGCGCTGCTGGCATAGGCGGCCGACACGGCCGACCACCGCACACCGGACGGCTGCGTGCATGTCGCGCGCCTACAACCGAAGACGATCACGCAGATTCCCAACGGCACAATCAGGTAGAGCGAACTAAGCGGCCTCGGGGAAGTGGGCGGCGCGGGGGCGTGACCCACTTCCCCGAGGCCGCTTAGCGCAGCCACACGGGGAAGAAGCGTTCGTGCTCCTAGCTTGTGTCGGCTGACCGACAGTCGCGAGGTCTGTACCCGGCAGCCCGCCACGCCGCCCCCTCACGGCCCGTCACGCTGTTGTGGGAACACCGGCGTTGGCGAGGATCTCGCGGGCCGGCAGCGCGACGCTCTCGGCGGCCGTCAGGCCCGTGGCCGCCAAATGGGCGTCCACGATCCGCAGCCCGACCGCGTACCCGGCGAAGTCCGGCAGCCCGACGGGCTCGGCCCCCATGAGCCGGGCCGTCGCGTCGCCGTACACGTACGGGGGCAGCCGGTGCATCCCGGCCACGTCGATGCCTGCCGTGACCTTCTCGTACGCCTCGTCCAGCTCGGCACCCGACAGGGCCGTCGCCCACGGTCCCATGGCCTCCTCGCCCGCCAGTTCCCGGACGAAGGCCTCCGCCAGCCCCTCGGCCACCACCTGCTCGCCGACGGTCACCGCCGCGGGGTCCCAGACCACGTTGGCGTACCGCACGTTGTGGTGGAGCTCGTGCGCGGCGGCGTGGCCGATCTTCGCCAGGCTGGTCTCGGTGGGCCACACCATGAGGTGAATGGCGCCCGGAATGCCGCCCGTGCCGAGGTAGCCGGCGCTGCGGACCGTGAGGTGCTCGTCGTCGGGGTCGCCGAGCCCCAGGACGACGTGCACGTTCGAGGCGGTCGCGGCACCGGGTGCGGCGGCACCGAGGCGCTCTCGCGCCGCGCCGAGGCAGTCCTCGACGCGGGCCCACACGCCCGCGTCCCGCATCCGGTGGACGGCCTCCGCCAGGGCGGGGGTCGTCGTGGTCGAGCGGGAAGCCGCTCCCGGTCCGGTGCAGCTGCACGAGGTCGCTGATCGGCGGCCGCCCCGTACACCCCCTGGCTGCCACGGTCCCGGCAGCCCTCGGCGCAGTGGCCCTGACCTTCATGTGGGCCACCATGCCCTGGTGGTGGACCCACCCGCACACCGACATGACCGCCACCGGACGCCTTGTGGTGGGCATCATCTACCAGCCGCTGGTCCTTTGGGGACCGTTGCTCGCCGCTGTCACCGTCTCGTACCACCGGCGTCGGCGCCCTCGTCGCTGGTCGAGCGGCAGCGAAGGCTCCCGCACGTCTCGCCGTTCCACGTGGGACGGGCATCGGATCCTTGGAGACAGGGCAGGACAGCAGCCGGCGCACCGGGTCGGCGGGTGATGGCACGAAGTGTGGGATGGGTGTCGTTGACGTCGCTTGGATGAGGGCCGCAGGCTGAAGTGGTGGATCGACAGCGCATCGTGTTCGTGGTCTTCGAGAGGTTCCAGTCACTCGACCTCGCCGGACCGCTCGAGGTATTCCAGCAGGCGGGTCGGCTCCGTCCCGGTTACGTCTGCGAGATCGTGGGCCCTGCGCGGGGGCTGGTGCGGTCGGACGGCGGCTTGCGGATACACGCCGACCACGGCATCGGTGATCTGGACCCCGACGGGATCGACACCCTGGTGGTGATGGGCGGCAGCGGGGTCGACAGGGCCCGGTCGCACCGGGTACTGGTGGGCTGGATCGCCGCCGCCGGAGCCACGGCTCGCCGGGTAGCGTCGGTGTGCAGTGGGGTGTTTCTGCTGGCCGCGGGAGGGTTGGCCACCGAGGGCCTCACCTCTGGAACATCCGGCTACGCCGACAGCAGTCCCGTCCCCATCATCTCCCGGGCCACCCTCAACGCCCTCAATGAGCGGATCGCTGCAGCGGGCGGCACGGCAGTGCCGATGAGCCGCTTCCGCCCCAATGTCGTGGTGGACGGATGGGATGAGCCGCACCTGGAGGACCAAGCCCGGCGGACCGTGATCGGCAGCGCCGAACTGGGGTTTGCCAAGCTCGCCATCCGCTGCGCCGTCACCCTTGTCGATCAGATGACCGGCAGCAGGACCGGGCCGGAACCTCTGCGCACACTCGCCTCCTACCGGGGCGCATCAGAAGGGGGTGTGGCCTTCGGCGCGAAATATTCGGTGCTGCAGGCCGGCGAACTGGCCGTGGGCGACGAACTGGCCGTCACCGCTTGGGAGGTACCTGCCAAGGTCTAGGTTCCGTACGGCGTTGCATCAGCGCCCGCGACGGCGGGCGGGTCCGTCGAGGTCATCTTGCGGCGCAATAAAATCGAAAATCTGCAGATGGAGGTCCACGAAATGAAACTCCCGAACTCCGCGCACACCTCCAGGCCCTGGCGTGTCCACGAGATCACGCCCGACTTCCGCCTCTATGACGTGTGGGCGCTGCCGACGCCCGGAGGCCCCGACGACTTCCCGCACCTGGTGCGGCAGACAACCATGGGCGACACGTCGGACAACCCGTCCTGGGTCGCCCGCACGCTCTTCGCGATCCGCTGGAAACTCGGGAAGCTACTCGGCTGGGACAACCCCGACTCCGGAGTCGGCGCTCGGGTGCCGACGCTGCGCGACCGGCTGCCGGCCGATCTGCGTGAGGGTCCGTTCGGACCCGAGTTCAACCGCCTGCCCTTCCGCTCGATCTACCTGACGGACAACGAGTGGGCGTCGGAGATGAGCAACCGGACCATGCACGGGGTGATGCACATGAGCTGGGTCCCAGACGGAGCTGGCGGCTACCGCGGCCAGATGGCCGTGCTGGTGAAGCCGAACGGCCTGTTCGGGAAGGCTTACATGGCCGCGATCGCGCCGTTCCGGCACCTGCTCGTGTACCCGCCGCTGATGCGAGGCATCGCATCCGAGTGGCGAGCCGACCCACCCCAGAACCCCACGCCCGCGACCTGAGGAGTGTCCGGCGGATCGCTACTGACTTCGGCTTGTCGGGGTGAATCTCCGTGAAGTCCTGATGACGTGGATCGGTGGCTGTATTCCGTGGTGTGCGAGGTATGCGGATGGGGCGGGGCGGGCCGACTTCCGTGGGACGGCAGCGTCGTGAAGCGGTGCGGATGCCAGCGGCCCAGCGGCCCAGCGGTTTGCGGCGCTGCTGGCCAGGCGGGACTTGCCGCTTAAGATTCCGGAATGGAAATCGAACTATCTGACTATATGGACGAACTGGTCGAGCTGCAGGAAGCGAACGACGCAGCGCATGCCCAGGTGAAACGCCTTCAGGAGGAACTCAGCGACGTTCAGGAGAAGACCGACGAGCAGCAGGTGGCCTGGCGGGACGCGTGGGAAGACTGGCGTGAGGTCTGGGAGCCGCTGCAGGACTACCTGACCTACTACGCGGAGACGATGGGTCTGGACCGCGGCGAGCTGGAGGCCGCGGTGCAGAAGGCGGCAGGCCACGTCCCGCTGCCAGTCGAGGACTGACGGGCTCGCTGTCAGTCGAGGCCTGACGCGCGTCGCCCCGTAGGCAGCCGCCGCGAGGGGGGTCGGCGACACCCACGGTGCCGGCCCGCTCCCGGCCGGTGGGAGCCGTTCCAGAAGATGCGAAACCGCGGGCCGCGAGCAGCGGGCGAACCTCACGAATCGAGGGGGAGACAGTGGCGCGGTCCACCCGTACAGCTCCGCCAGCACACCGTGCGGCAGCCCCAGCCACAGGTGGACCAGCGTGACCAGGAGCCGGTCGATGAACACCAGCCGTCGTTCGGGCCCCGCGCCGATGGCCCGCCGCCGGTCCCCGCCACGGCGCTCGCGCAGCGCCGACTCGCGGGTGGGGTGGTGGCCTGCCACCTGGGCGCGAGTCCTCACGGCTCAGGCTTGTCCGCGGCCGCGGCGGAACCAGCGACGGGAGGTGGAGCGCGCCCGGCCGCTGGTCGGGGGAGTGGGGCGCGGCTGCGCGAGGCCGGGGTGGCCGAACGGGGGAAGGTCCTTGAACGATGCGTGGAGGGTCACGTCGGGCGCGATCCGGTTCAGCTCGGCGCGGACCAGTGTCAGCGGGTGGTCGGGGAAGCGTGCGTCCCACTCCTCGTGGTCGCCGACGTGGTACGGCAGTCCGCCGGTGATGTCCGGGCCGTACGGGTGGGGCGTGAAGTACCGCTCCGGGCCCACCTCGGCGAGGACCGTCGCCTCCCGTATGCCGGTGACCGGGCCCTCGCCGGCCTGGATCTTCACGACCGTGCTGCACTCCGCTCTCGGCACGGTCCAGGAGGCCAGGAAGACCTGGCCGCGGCCGTGCGGCCGCGGGACCTTGACCAGCTGGCGGACCGCGGGAAGCGTGTCCACCTCCCCGATGACGGCCTCGATGAGGCCCGCCCCGGCTGCCGAAACGGACCGGGCGAGGCCGTGCTGGAGCCGGTCGGCGGCCTCCAGGGGCGCGGGCAGGTCCGGCTCCAGGCCGAAGAAGTGGACCGAGAGCACGAGCCCGCGCGCGTCGGTCCACACCCCCGGTTCCCGTTCGGTGAAACCGGTGAGATCCATGCTGGTGATCGGCGTCGTCATGGCCCCATCATCGCTGGCCTCCGCCGGTAGCCGGCGCTCGCGCTCGCGACAGGCGGCCACGCCGGGGGCTGTGTCTGGTTTGCCGGTCTGAGCCAGCGGTGCCCCGGCCCGGGGCACCTTCACGTCGCGTGGGCGCTGGCGTCAGTTCGCCCGTACGGGCGCCCACAGGCTGACGCTCCACACGTCCCCGTGCCCCGCGTGGTAGCCCCTTTCCTCCTCCTCGTCGTCCACGACGAGGACGGAGACACAGGACGCCTCCGCCCGGTACTCCAGGAAGCCACCCTGGTCGGTGACGGTGAACTCCAGGACCGGAGGGACGCCGGAGAGCGCCTCCCGTACATCCGCCCAGGCGGTGTACGGGGCGAACTCGACGCCGGTGCTCCGGCTCCACCGCGCCGCCAGCTCGGGGGCGTTCGCGAGGCGGTGCAGCTCGATCGACCCGCCGGACATCACCCACTCCTCCCCGGGGTTGAAGTAGAACTCGACGAATCCGTAGTCGCGGCGCAGCGAGGCGCCGCCCTCGCCGACGACATCGACGCAGGGGTGCTGCAGGGCCCGGTCGACTTCGCCGAGGGTGGAACCGATGCCGATGCCGATGCCGTGCAGGCGTCCGGTCGTGATGAAGGAGGTCAGGAATTCGATGCCGGTCACGGCCAATGCTCCAGTTTGTCGATCAGGGCCTGCATCTCCGCCCGCACAGCCGCCATGACCGGGCTCGGTGCGTGGTGCGGAGTGACTACGCCAGCGGGGTTGTAGCCGGTCCAGCCGGTGCCGATCCGGGTGCTGCCGGTCTTGAAACCGCCCTCGCCGTCACCGCGGTAGAGGTGGAGCTTGCCGGGCCGCTCCCGCCCGTGCTTGCAGGGGCGGGTGGCGGCCAGGCTCGGGAACGGGGTCCGGGCCGGCGGATGCCCACCGTGGTCCGCCCCCGGTAGGCGGAGTTGTCCTGTGGGGGGCGCTGAACCGCCCCCCAGGATCCCGCTAACGGCTATCGCGCCCGCTAACGCTGATCACGGCGTCGCCGGTTCAGGCGGAACGACGGCGCCGGGCTACGGCGTACAGCGCTCCGCCGAGCGTCACGGCCGCGACGGCGAGCCCGCCCGCGGTCAGTGCGGTGGATCCGGTGTTGGCCAGGTTGCCGCCCGTACCGCCGTACGGGCCCGGGGTGGTGCCGGTGTTCGGGGTGGTGCTCGCGGAGGCCGAGGGCGACGGCGTGGCCGAGGCGGAGGCGGACGTCGACGGGCTGGGCTGCGTCTTGTCGGCCGGGGTCACGGTGATGGTGAGCTTGGCCGCGTTGTTGCTGAGGTCCCGGTCGATGTCGGCGATCTTGAGCTGGCCGGGACCGCGGTCGGCCTTGTACCGGTACTCGCCCAGGTAGGTGCCCGGCTTGACCCACGGCTCGATCTTGAAGACCCCCTTCACCGAGCCGCCGGTCCCGCCGAACACCCGGCGCCCCTCCGGACCCGGGCGGCCGCCGACGAAGCTGATGCCCGGCGGCAGCACGAACTCGGTCTCCACCACCTTGCCGTCGGCGGCCGTGTCAGCGACCGAACCGGTGCCCTTGATCTGCCAGCCCGGGTTGAGCAGCACCTGGCCGCCGGCCGGGCCGCTGCCGGTGGCCCCGTCGACGGTGAAGTCGGGCTGATTGGCGGGGTTCTCGACCCTCACCTCGCGGCCCCAGCCATGCCAGGCCTTGAACGGCTCGGACGGCACGACCTTGACGGCGGCGGCGGTTCCCTTGACCCCGCCCTGCCCCGGCTTGTAGATCGGCCTGCCGCCCGGGGTCCAGCTGACGTAGAAGAGGTCACGCCACAGCTCCGGGGCCGCGGTGACGTTCAGCCCCGTGTCGATCCGGTAGTACTTGCCCGGCTCGAAGGTGCCGGTGAAGCTGCAGAACAGGTATTCGTCGCGGTAGTCCCGCACCGGGTCGACTTTGAAGTGTTCGCAGTTCGACGGCCGCTCCTGAGGATTCAGCTCCAGGCCGGGCGGCAGGTGGACGCCCAGCTCCGCCCCCTCGACGGGCTTGTCGCCGATGACCGTGAAGCCGAGGCGGAGGCTCTGCTTCTGGCCGTTCTCGACCGTGGTGTCGAGGAGTTCCTCGGAGGTCGCGAGGCCGCTGTACTGGTCCGGGGAGCCCTTGGGCCCCTTCTGGTTCTGCTTCCCGGCCGCGGTGTCCGGGATCGCCGGGCTCGGCGACGGCGCTGCCTGGGCAACGGCCGCGGCGCCCAGTACCAGCGCGCCGGCAGCCAGTGCCGCCCCGATCTGCCGCGCGGCCGTGATGCGCGTGTGGTTCGACCTCATCAAGATGGTCCCCCTCGTGTCATATGGGTCAGGCGTTCCAGCACCCCCGACCCCTGTACGACCGACGCCGGGCCCGACGGGTTGCCCTGGAAAGATCAAAAAATCAGGAGGGTGAGTGGGTGGGCGGTTCAGGCGGCGCGCATGCCCGCCCGGTGGTCCGGGTACCGGGGGATCCAGCCGAGTTCGCGGGTCGCCTTCGCGTGGGAGACCCGCAGCCGGGTCTTCAGCATGAGCTCGCCGAGGTACGGGACCATCAGCCGCAGCGCCCACCCGGGAAGCAGGATCCGGCGGCCGCCGCGCGCCGCGGCGAGCTCGCCCCAGTGGGACGGCCGGTCGTCGACGATGTTGTACGCCTCGCCCGCCCGTCCGTGCTCCAAGGCCGCGACGGTGGCCTCGGCGGCGTCCTCGACATGGACCCACGGCACCACGCCGCCCCCGCCCAGCGGGACGGGCATGGCCCGGCTCCCCGGGGTGGGGTCGAACCAGGTCCCCGGACCGTAAAAGACCCCGTACCGCAGTGCGGTCCCCGCCACGTGACCCGCGGCGAAGAGTCGCCCCTCGGCCTCCAGGAGGCCGGTGACCACGTGGTCGGCGACGGAGTCGCCGAGGACGCCGAACGGGTCCTCCTCGGTGAGGAACCGGTCGCCATGGTCCCGGTAGCCGTAGCCGAGGACGAGGGACTGGGTGAGGAACCGGCCCGCCCCGAGGGCACCGGCCGCCTCCAGCAGGTTCGTCGTGCCGCGCCCGCGCAGCACGTTGCTGGGGTCATCCGCGGTCAGCCTCCGCTTGGGCGCCTTGAGCGCGGTCAGCTGGTGGATCACCGCGTCCGCCGCCAGACCGTCCACGGCGCGCAGCAGGCCGTCCCGGTCCAGCACGTCGGCGCGTACGGGCTCGGCGCCGAGGGCGCGCACGGCCGCGGCGGAGCCGTCCGTCCGCGCGAGTGCCAGCACCTCGTGCCCGCCGCGGATCAGGGCGCGGGTCAGCGGACGGCCGATGGCACCGGTCGCTCCGGCGAGCAGGACTCTCATCGTCAACCTCCTGGGACGGGCCTCACGGCCTCACGGGTACGACCAGACGACAACGGGGCCGCCACGTACGTGACACCCCACCCGCCCCGGCCGGGGTGATCCGCGTCACGGTGTTCGCAGCCCGCTCAGCTTGTCCGGGTTGAACTGGAACCGCAGGTTTCGCAGTCGGCCGTCCTCCAGGTCGAAGGTGAGCGCGCCGATGGGGGCGCCGCCCATCAGGCAGAGGATGCCGAGCTCGCCGTTGACGACGGCGGTGGCGACGGTGGCGGTGGCCATCCTGGGCTTGGCCATGACGCCCAGCAGCCAGCGGGCGACGTTGGCGGGACCGTGCAGCGGGCGGATGGCGGCGGTGACCTTGCCGCCGCCGTCCGACCAGGCGGTGACGTCGGGGGCGAGGAGCTCCATGACGGAATTCAGGTCGCCGCCGGCGCAGGCGGTCATGAACCGGGCGGTGACCTCCTCCCGCTGCGCGCTGTCGGTGTCGAAGCGGGGCCGGCGGGACCGGACGTGGTTGCGGGCCCGGTGGCCGATCTGCCGGACCGTCGCCTCGGGGCGGTCGATGAAGCCGCCGATCTCGGCGTACGAGTAGCCGAACACCTCGCGCAGGACGAACACGGCGCGTTCCACAGGAGCCAGGGTCTCCAGGACGACCAGCATCGCGGTCGAGACGCTCTCGGCCATCTCGCTCTCCTCGGCGACGTCGGGCGAGGTCAGGAGAGGTTCCGGCAACCAAGGGCCGACGTACTGCTCCCGGGTGGCGCGCGCCGAGGTGAGCCGGTTCAGGGCCAGGTTCGTCACGGTGCGGACGAGGTAGGCCCGCGGGTTGCGCACGTCGGAGCGGTCCGCCTTGTGCCAGGTCAGCCAGGCGTCCTGGACGATGTCCTCCGCGTCGGTGACCGTGCCGGTCATCCGGTAGGCGGTGGCGAACAGCAGGCGTCGGTGCTCGGTGAAGGGGTCCTGCCCGGGCCCGGGCGCGTTCTCGGTGATCACCGGCGCATCGTGCCAATGCCTCGACCGGCCGGCAAGAGCCCGCCGCCCCGGCGGACGGGCCGGTCAGGCGTGCGAGCCGCCACCGGCGCGGCTGTCGTCGTGATCTCCTCTGCCTGGCCGCGGGGGACGCGGTGCTGGCCTTCGCGGGCGATGTACTGCGGGAGGGCCTGAACGCCTCGCCGGAAGGCGGCCGGCGCCTTCCCTGTAGCTGCGGACCGGGAGTTCGCCGGCATCTGGATCCGGCAGAGCGGATCCGACGACAACTCAAATCCGGCGTTGAGCTGAAGATTTCCGGTCATGGATTCCTCTTCGCCCAGCAAACGCCCAAGCCGTCCCTACGATCAGATCATGGGACCCCTGAAGCCGAATCTCATAGAGCTCATACTCGGCCTGCTCTGCTTCCTGTCGGTCTTCGCAATCATGGCAAAGGTCCTGCTGCCCCGGATTGGGCGGACCCTTGCGGAGCGAGAGGCCGCCACCGAGGGCACGCTGAAACGGGCTGAGGAAGTACAGCTCGAGGCGCAGCGCGTTCGTGCCGAGTACCAGGCTGAGTTGAGCGCCGCCCGCCACGAAGCCTCGCGGATCCGGCAGGCGGCGCAAGAGGAGGGTGCGGCGCTGCTCGCCGCCGTTCGTGCAGAGGGCCAGAAGGTGCGCGACGAACTGGTCGCTGCTTCCTCTGCGCAGCTCGAGGCGGACCGGGTCATTGCCGAGGCCGAGCTTCGCGAGGGGGTACTCGAGTTGGCCACCGAGCTTGCCGGCCGCATCCTCGGCGAGCCGCTTGCCGACGTCGAGCGCAACCGCGTCATAGCTGACGCGTTCTTTGCCGACGTCGATGCAGAGTCCACCCCCACGAAATGAGTGCGCCGCCCGGCCCTGCTTCGCCCGCACCCAGCACCCACGCGGGGCCGCGGGCGCGGTGTGGCTGCGCCTGGGGCGGGACGGGGCCGGGTCAGACACGGAATCGGGACCCGCCGGTAGCTCCGGGCAAGCCCAAGAGCAGCCCGGGCAAGCCGCCCCTGGACGGCGGGCTTGCCCACGCCACCCCGCTACCCGGCTGCACGCGTGCCTGCCCGCGCGAGCGGAGCTCCTCGGTGGGGCCGACGATCCGCGCCCTGTGTCGGCTCTTGAATCACTCGCGCTGCGGCTCGATCTTCCTCTGACGCGGATCGAGGGCGCTGGGCACGAGCCCTGGTTGGAGCAGCCCGACGCCGTGCGTGCGCACCTTAGGCGCTTCGTGCAAGGCACGGTGGGTGCATAGGGCACCGGCCGGCTCGCTGGCTGGCTGGCCTGACGACGGGCCGATGCGTAGACCTGCGCCACGGCGACGGTTCCTCGCACGTTCGGTGAGCCGACACAGGGCCTGTCAGGCCGAGCCGTCGTAGTAGAACCTCGTGTCGTTGCAGTTGAAGTCCGTACCACCCGCGCCGTCTCGCAGGCAGACCCTCAGCGTGTAGTTACCGCGGAACGGCTGGGGTAGGAAGCCGCTGGTCCAGCCGTCTTCGGCGCCACCGACACAGGAACCGGTGCCGCCCGCGGCGTGACGCGTCACTTTCCACGAAGTTCCGTCTTTGGACAAGCTGCCAACGGCGCGGTAACCATCCGTTGGCCCCTTGTCGCAGACCCTGAGGAAAAAGAACTCACCGCTCAGGTACGCGTTTGCGCTGCCGTACCCTCCTTTGGGCACGGACGGCTTCGTGTAGACGGTCCAGTTCGCGGAGGCACTCGCCGGAGCTGCGGCGAGCAGTGTCAGGGCCAGACCTGTTGCGGCACTACCGGCGGAGAATGCCAAACGTGCAATGCGCATGATCACCCCTGCTCATGAAGGAGACAGTCGGAGGCAGTCTCGCTGATGGTTGCGCCTCGTGAGAGGCATGTTTCGGCCTTCCTCCTGGCGCCACCACCAGGCCGACGCCCAGAGGCGGCTGTGGAAAGGCCACATGGCAGATACAAGCTACTGGCTGGGGCGAGGCGCACGCCGTTCTGCTGCCGGACTGTGAACTCCAGACGAGGACGTGGATCTGCGGGCCACCGACAACGGACCGCGCGCCTTCTGACCGGCACACCAGGCCTCGGCCGCTGCAGCTGTTCCGGTTCCACCCGGGCCCATGCCGGGTGGCGGCGGCCGAGGCGGCTCTGATCCGGTCGTCTGGTTTGGCCGGGTTGAAGGGTGTGGTGGTGGAAGGCCCTTCGCAGCCCCGGACGCCGCCGACGAGCCCGGCACCGTCGGCTTGGGCGCCCCTTCCCCGTCGGCGCTGCATCCGGCCAGCGCCAGGACCGCAGTGACGGCCAGCCCCGCCCGCGTTGCAGCGCCGAGCCGCCGCACGCGCCCGAGGTGCTGCCGGCCTGGCCGCCCGGTGGCCGGCCACGCACCGCCGCCCCGGCCCCCGCACACGACGTGCGGGGGCCGGGGCGGCGGGGTGTGCTGCGTGTGGCCGGCGGGTCTACGGCTGGGTGAAGTAGCCGAGGAGGTCGGCGATGACGTGATTGCTGCCGCCCCAGCTGTTGAAGACGCTGACCCTGCCTGATCCGACCGGGGTGGTCACGTGGTTGGGGACGGTGGTGCCGGGGAGCGTGTTGAGGCTGCTGGCGCCGGGGAGGGTGCCGCCGAAGGCGTACGCCGTCAGGAAGCCCGGGCCGGTGGTGTCGGTCGCGGTGACGTTCAGGACCGCGCCCACCGCGTTCGTCAGCGGGGAGATGCGCTCGGTCGGGCTGTCCGAGGCCGGCAGGACCGGCGTGGCGGTGAAGGCCGCGGTCAGCACGCCGGCGGCGGTCGCCTTGACCGGCTGCTCGGCGACATCAGGTCGGCAGCCGACGGCCACCGCGAAACAGCCGGGCGAGCTCTCCCACCGCGGCGCGCCCGGACCTGCCACCGGCGGCCCACCCTTGAGGGAAGCGAGGCAGCAGAGTTGACCGTGTCGGTGCTGCGCTCAGCGGGACCGGTGCAGCTTGACCTGGGGGCGCGATGCCTTGCGGAAACCGCCGCCGTGCTGCCCGATGCCATACAGAACGGCACCAAGCACCCGTGATCCGCACGACATGGACTGGCCTCCACCACGCCTCCGAGCCCGTCGTACCGGTGTGCGACCATCGCTCGACGCACATCACCCTGGGGGGCTCATGCCAACGCCATGGGTGTCCACAAGACGCCCGATTTCCACCGTATTGACCTGCCTGCTGGCTTTCCTCGCCGCACTGCTCCTGCCCGTGAGCGCCGCTCAGGCCGCGCCGGCCGCCGAGGACTGCGTCAGCGCCCCCGAGGGGCGGTACGCAGGTACGTTCACCACCGCCGGACAGACGCACTGCCTGGAGCTGCCGAGCCCGCAGGGCGCTCGGATCGCCGCCCTCACCTCGCTCGGCGGCGCGGGCGTCACCGTCCAGGTCGAGCTCGTCGACCGGAACGGCACCGCACAGTGCACCGCCGGCGACCTCAGCCGCGGCGAGTGCGCCCTGACCGGAACGGCACCGTTCCGTGCGCTGGTCCGCGCCGGTGACGCCGAGGAGACCGGCCCGTACGGCGTCCACTTCGTCCGAACGGACATCCTCCAGAAGGACTGCCAGGTCCTGCCCGCCGGAAGCTTCGCCGACGACGCGGCGGCCGTGCGGCTCGAGACCGGCAACGGCGTCTTCTCCCACTGCCTGACCATCCCGGCCGACGCCCACTCCACGGCCGAGCTCCTCCGGATCCGCTACGGCCTCCCGGAGGACTCGGAGCTGTTCCCGCAGTACACGCTCCGCGTGGTCGACACCGACGGCAACGGGCCCTCCTGCTACGACCACCCCGCCGCGGGCCAGCAGCTCCGCACGGACGGCCTCACCAGCTGCGCCTTCACCGCCGGCAAGGCGTACACGCTCCTCCTGCAGGGCCAGGACGCCCCGCGCAGCCACACCCTGGACCGCCGGGACGTCACCGCCACGGCCCGCGGATGCACCACCTCCGCCGCGACGGCGGTCGGCGCCCCGGCCACGACCGGCACGTCCGGCCAGAACGGCACCCTGCGCTGCCACCGCATCACCACGGCCGCCGCCACCGACCGGCTGCGGGTCGACGTCCGGGACACCCACGACTCCACGCACACGCTGGTCATGGACGACAGCGGCCGCATCGCCTGCTACCAGAAGACCTGGGAGTGCACGCCCAGCGGCTCCACCGGCTACCAGGTCGTCACCCAGGTCCCGCAGAACTGGTCCCTGCCCGCCTCCTACCGCCTCGACGCCTGGCGGATCGCCACGGCCGCCGGGCCCGCGCCCGAATGCACTCGGGCCGGCTCGGTCGCGTACGGGTACGGCCCGCTGACCGGCACGCTCACCGAGGACCGCACCGGCGTGTGCGCCGCCCTGCCGAGCACCTCCGACGACCAGTTCAAGGTGGACATCACCACCACGGACGGCGGGGCGCACATCCCGGAGCCCGAGCTCTATTCCGACTCCGGGCGCAACCTGTGTACGGGCCACTCGTCCCCGTACAACTGCCAGGCCGCCGGCCAGAGCCTGTTCGTCCTCGCGCTCCCGGACGCCGCCGCCCGTACGGCGTACCGCGCCCAGCTCGTCTGCACCACCGCCCCCTGCGGCTCCGAGAACGTGTCCGTCGGCACGGTCACGCCGAACACCGCGCAGAGCGGAACGGTCGCCACCCTCACCGTGACGGGAACGGCGCTGGGCATGGACACCACCGTCCGGCTGACCGGCGGCCCGGCACCGCTGACGGCCACGACCGTCTCGGTCTCCGACGACGCCCGCACGCTGAAGGCGACCGTCGACCTGCGCACGGCCCCCGCCGGCAACTGGAACATCAGCGTCAGCGCGCTCGGCGTCCAGTACCCGCGCGGCACGCTGACGGTGGCGCCGCCCGCGACCTCCGGCCAGGGCACGTACAAGCCGGTCGCGCCGACGCGGTTGATGGACAGCCGTATCGGTTTGGGTGTGCCGAAGGCGAAGGTGGGCCAGGGCGGAACGGTGACGCTGCCGGTCACGGGCACCGCGGGTATCCCTGGGACCGGTGTCACGGCCGTGGTCTTGAACGTCACGGCGACGGAACCCACTACGGCGAGCCATGTGTCGGTCTATCCGGACGGTACGACGCGCACGAGTGCGTCGAACCTGAACTTCGTCGCGGGTCAGACCGTCCCGAATCTTGTCGTCGTCCCGGTCGTGAACGGGAAGGTGAGCTTCTACAACAACGCCGGTTCGGTGGATCTGATCGCTGATGTGGCGGGCTACTACACGACGGACGGTTCGGGTTCCACGTACAAGCCGGTCGCGCCGACCCGGTTGATGGACAGCCGTATCGGTTTGGGTGTGCCGAAGGCGAAGGTGGGCCAGGGCGGAACGGTGACGCTGCCGGTCACCGGCACGGCCGGTATCCCTGCAACCGGTGTCACGGCCGTGGTCTTGAACGTCACGGCGACGGAACCGACTACGGCGAGCCATGTGTCGGTCTATCCGGACGGTACGACGCGCACGAGTGCGTCGAACCTGAACTTCGTCGCGGGTCAGACTGTCCCGAACCTCGTCATCGTCCCGGTCGTGAACGGGAAGGTGAACTTCTACAACAACGCCGGTTCGGTGGACCTCATCGCAGACGTCGCCGGCTACTACACGACGTAACGCCGGTCGACGAAACCCTTGCAGGCCCTCGCCCTCCCCGGGCGAGGGCCTGCACCGTTCCTGCCCGTCCAGCAGCGAGCCTGTACGTGCTTCAGGACCGGCCGGGCCACGAGCCGATGCGGACCGAGGGCATCGCGGCGGCCCGCGGGATCGAGGCTACGGTGGCGGCGAAGGTCGAGGGAGCACGGTCGAAGGCGAAACGCCCGGCCGAGCGCGGGTGGTTGCTGCAGGAGGCATCGGGCGCGTTCAGTGCCGGCCGCAGCGGTCGCCGGGGCCTCGGCCGGTGCCGACCGACCGGGTGTGAGTTCCAGAGCACAGAACGGCTGTGCTGTGCGCGGACGGCCCGGCGAAGCGCCAGCGGTCGAACCCCGCCCCGCCACCGCATCCGCAGCCGCGCCTGCTTCGCCAGCCCCTTGCGGCGCGTGGTGGCGCCAAGGGACGGCCGCCGGTCACTGCGCCTGGCGCCGGCGGCCAGATGGCCGACAGTGCGGCCACCTGCCGGGTGACGGCCACTTGCCGATCGGGCGCGTACGACAGCGCTGCGTTGGCGGCGGGGCCGACGATGTACCAGCCCCCACACGTTCCACGGCTGGAGTTCCCCGGTGCTCGAACGCAAGCGGCTCAAGAGCCGCGTCCGGATCACCTTCGTCTTGCCCGAGCACACCCCGGTCGGGCCCGTCAGCGTCGTCGGGGACTTCAACCACTGGAACCCCGCCGCCCACCCCCTCCAGCCTCGTGGCGACGGCACACGCGAGGCCACCGTCACCTTCCCCGCGCACACCACCCACTCCTTCCGCTACCTCGCCGCCGGCGACTACTGGTTCGACGACACCGACGCCGACCACCACGACGGCACCAACAGCCTCCTCCACACCTGACCCACACCACGGCGAAACCCGCTGTGCGTGGCCTGCCGGGCCGTGAAACCAGGTGCCCGTTTGCGCCCACCCACCTTCTTCCCGCCGTCCCACCCGGACGTCGAGCGCGGGACGTTCGCCGCGGCCCGCACCGACTGCGAATCCACGACCGCCGCCGTCGGGTCCACGTCGCGGTCCTCCTTCACCCGCACGCGGTCCGCAGCCGGTCGACACCGTTTTCCGACCACGTAGCGGACCGCGTCCGGCATCACACGGTGGCAATAGCCCTCGAGACGGCCGCCCCGGCCCTCCGGCCACGCCAGCACCGGCAACGACGCCCGTAACAACAGGGCCTCCTGGTAATACTCGGTTGGGATCGCAACCCCGAGCTGCCAAGAGGCCCTTGTTTCATGCGCCGACCGCGCGACGATCAGAGCCAGCCCTGCCGTGCCGCCTTGAGGCCGGCCTCGAAGCGGCTGGTGGCGTGGAGGCGTTCCATCAGCGCGGCCATTTGCCGTCTGACGGTGCGCAGCGATACTCCGAGACGTTTGCTCGCCGCCTCGTCGGTCATGCCCGAGGCCAGGAGTTTCAACAGTTCGAGTTCGGCTGCTGTGGGGTGCGTGTCGGTGGTGCGGGGGCGGTCCGCCCCGAGAGGGACCGCGGAGTTCCACGTCTTTTCGAAGAGGGTGATCAGGGAGGCGACGATCCCGGGCGCGCTGGTGCACAGAGCGCCCAGGCGGGAGTTGTCAGGGTCGATGGGAACGACTGCGACAGTGCGGTCGAACACCAGGAGGCGCGGCGGAAGCAGCGGGCTGGTGCGCACCTGGCCGCCCTGTTCGGTCAGCCACCTGGCATAGGCCAGCGTTGCCGGATCGTTGCGGGCGCTGTCCTGGTACACCGAGCGCATCTCGATGCCGCGGGCCAGCGCGCGTTGGTCCAGCGGGCGGGAAGCCTCCAAGCTGGCCTCCGACAGTGCGCTGCCCGGCAAGATCGCCAGGCATTCCCGGACCAGCCCGTGGGCGAGCTGCTCAAGTCGGTTCTGGATGGCGTCCATCCCCACCAGCCGTTCCGCGCCGTCGACCTCGGTGTTCGGACGGAGCTCCGCGAACTCGGAGACCACCTGAGCCGCAGCCGCCTTGCTGCGGGCCAACTCCTGCTGCTGTCGGACGAGTTCCTCCTCCTGGCGGCGAAGCAGCAGTTCCAGGCCCAGTTCGGGCCGCACCGCCCGGAGTGCACCGGGGCTGTCCCGTGACGGTCTGAGCAGGTCGAGGTCGACGAGCCGGTCCAGGCTCTCGCGGACCTGCGCCTGCGTGAGGCCGAGGCGGGCGCTCAGTTCGGCGATCCCTCCCGACGGGTCGGCGAGCATCCCCCGGTACACGGCTTCCACATCCGCCCCGAGCCCCAGTGCTTGCAGCATGCCCCCAGCCCCCCAGCTGTACTCCGGCCCCCGCCACGAGCGCCGTGTCCGTGATCGTAAACGGGGTCTGTCACCAAGGTGCCAGACCACTTGGTGACAGTTGGAACCCCTTCCCCGCAGGCAACAGGGACAGCAGCATTGTGATCACCGGAACGGCGGGGCGGAAGTCCCCGACTCAGGCCAGAGCCGCAAGGACGGTCCGGAACAGCGCGCAGCACGCAGCACCGAACGCCTCGCTTCCCGACTCTCGATCCTGGGGGAACCATGTTCCGCACCGCCCGCACCGCCCGCACCGCCCGCTTCGCCGCTGCCGCCGCCGTCTCCACCGTCCTCTGCGCCGGCGCCGGCATCGGCGCGGTCGCCACCTCCTCGATGGCTGCCTCCGCCGCGAACCACCGCATCAGCGCCTCCGCCGACCCCAGCATCAACTGGGACACGGCACCGAAGTCCTCGACCGACAGCATCAACTGGGACTGACAGGCGTGCGCGTCATCCGGGCTTCCCTTGAGGGCCCGCGCCACGGCCCCAACCGCGACACCGTGCTCGCGCTCCTCTCCGATCTCATCTGGGCCCACGCACCCGCGGCGCACGGACTCGAGCACGTGCGGACCAAGGCCTCGGACGACGGCGTGGACGTCTACCTCTTCCTGCGTGCCGCCTCGGAAGCCGCCGCTCTCGACCAGGCCCACGCCATCCTCGACCTTGCCCGGACGCCTCTGCGCGCCCACGGCTACAGCACGCCCACACCAGGTCGCTGACGGCAGCTCAACACGTACCACGCACCCCACACGGGAACGCAGGCCGAGCAACGCCCCCACCACCCGCGCCCACGATCCACCCCCTCCCACCCCCTCCCGCCCACCGCCGGCGACCGATGCCGTCCACGGCCCCGCAAGCGAACGTTCCTAGGGGGAACGCAGTGACCACCACCCTCAGTCAGGCTGCCCGCAAGACCGCAGTCGCCGTCCTGTCCAGTGCCCTCGGAGCCGGACTCCTCACCGCCGCATCGGTTGCCGCCGCCCCTGCGGCACAGGCGGCGACGACCTGCAGCGGATCCGCCTCGATCTACGGCATCCTCCCGGACGGCCGCCTCACCTTCAGCACCATCACGCCCGCCACGGGCGAGTTGAAGAAGGTGTTGGTCGGAGTGGACCTGGGCTTCGAGCCGAGAGCGATGGCCACCCTCAACTTCAACACCATCCTCGTCACGTCGACCACCGGCGCGCTCTACCGCCTCGACGTGCTCACCAACAACACGTCCCTCGTCCTGGAGCGTCCGCCCGTCAAGCTCTTCGACAGCGGCTGGACCCACGACAAGCTCACCTACGACGGACACGGCCACTTGTACGGCACGGCCGGGGGCGTCCTCCTCCAGTACCTGGTCTCACAGCCCAAGCCGACCGGCTCGGCACACATCGGCCAGCGCAAGGAGATGGGCAGCGGTTTCGTCCTGAAGACCCTCACCGCGGCCGGCGATGACCGGCTGCTCGCCACCACCTCGACCGGCGCGCTCTACTCCTACAAGATCAACAGCGATGGCTCGTGGGACCGGGACGACCTCAAGTCCTCGGGCTGGTCCGCCTTCGACCAGATCGTCTCGCCCGGCGGCGGCCTCTACTACGGCCGGATCGAAACCACGGGCGCCATGTACTGGTACAAGGACGCCAACCCGGCCGACGGCACCGGCAGCGACATCGCCTATCACAACGACACACCCGTCAACACCGGTGGCTGGACGCAGAAGCTGCTCTCCGCCCAGCCGGAGACGTTCAGCTGCACCACCACCGCCGATCCGCTCGACGGCAGGGACATCGCCGCGGTGAAGGCGGCCGGCCGCGACCTGATGAACAAGCACGACGGCGGCGCCTGGAACAGCTCCACCCAGTGGAACTGCCTGGAGCAGCTGTGGGACAAGGAGAGCGGCTGGCGCTACTGGGCGGACAACCCGAACTCCACCGCCTACGGCATCCCCCAGGCCCTGCCCGGCTCCAAGATGGACGCCTTCGGCGACGACTGGCGCACGAACCCCATCACCCAGATCAAGTGGGGCCTGTCCTACATCGACGGCCGGTACGGCACGCCCTGCGGCGCCTGGAACCACTTCCTGAACAACAACTGGTACTGAGCCGCCGCCCACGCCCAGGCTTCCCCTCCCCTCACCTCCCCTCCCCTCTTCCCTCCCTTCCCCTCCTTCCCTCAGCCCGACGCGAGTACGTCAGGGCTGCCCGAAAACGGAGAACCCATGCTCTCGTCGTCCCGCAAGCTCCGCTTCACCGCCACCCTCGCCCTGGCCGCCACGTCCCTCGGCCTGGTCACCCTCAGCTCGGCGACGCCGGCCCAGGCCGCCGCCATCTGCGGCGGCAACGTGTCCATCTACGGCACCCTCCCAGACGGACGCCTCACCTACACGGCGATATCCCCCAACACCGGCGACCGGGTCAAGACGCTGATCGGCACGAACCTCGGCTTCACACCCAAGGCGATGGCCACCCTGAACTTCAACACCGTCCTCGTGACCTCGACCGCCGGCGAGCTGTACCGCGTCGACATCCAGACCAACGACAACGCCCTGGCCCTGGCCGGAGTCACCAGGATCTGGGAGAGCGGCTGGACCTTCGACAAGATGACCTACGACGGCGCCGGCCACCTCTACGGCACGGTCGCCGGCCAGCTCCACCGCTACAACGTCTCCCAGGCCAAGCCCTCCGGACCGGCGCACATCGCCAAGCACGTGGTGATCGACGAGGGCTTCGTCCTCAAGACCCTCGCCGCGGCGGGCGACGACGTCCTCATCGCCACCACCGCCGAGGGCAAGCTCGTCTCCTACCAGATCAACGGTGTCGGGGACTGGGAGCGCTCGGACCTCAAGAGCGACGGCTGGTCGGCGGTCGACAGCCTCGTCTCGCCCGGCGGCGGCCTCTACTACGGCCGCACGAACGGCGGCATGTACTGGTACCACGACGCAGACCCCACCGACGGCAAGGGCAGCGACATCGCCTACCACTCCGACGACCCGGTCGACGCGAGCGGCTGGACCCAGAGCCTGCTCTCCGCCTTCGCCAACGACTGCACCTACCAGCCGCCGGCGCCCCCCACCCCCACGCCCTCCAGCCAGGGCGGGCAGATCGCCCGCAGCGAGATCATGAGCCGCGCCGTGAACTGGCTGAACCGCGACATCCCCTACAGCCAGAGCGCTTACGCCACCGACCCCGACGGTGACCACACCTACCGCACCGACTGCTCCGGCTTCATCTCCATGGCGTGGCACGCCAACAGCAGCTACACGACCTACAGCCTCCCGAACGTCAGCACCACCATCTCCAAGTCCGACCTCCAGCCCGGCGACGCGCTGAACACCCAGGACGGCCACGTGGTGCTCTTCGAGAGGTGGATCGACAAGGCCGCCGGCAAGTTCTCGTACATTCACGAGTCCAACCCGTCCGACGACATGATGCGCGGCCAGGACTACCTCAACGGCGGTTCGGACGGCCGCATCGCCGGCCACGCGGCCTCCGGCTACGTCGCCCTGCGCTACGACAAGGTCGTCAACGGCTAGAACCGCAACAGCAGTGCCAGTGACGAGGTCACAGCCCCTGGGCTGTGACCTCGTTGCCCGTGGTGGCTTCGGCGCGCGCCTGATGCTGCCGACGAAGACGAGACCACCGATCGCGAGCGCCGCAGCGGATCACCTACCCCGCCCGGGGCCGCTGCCTGCCCGCCGACCGCACGGCACCTGCAACTGGACGGTGTCGCAGTACACGCGCCATACGGTCCGCTCCACCAGATCGAGGCCTTCGCCATCAGGCCGACGACCGGCCGAGCTCGCTCACTGCCCCCCGAGGTAGACGCGGGTGATCCCGCCTCCCAGGTCCTGGAGGGTGATGCCGATGCTCTGGAGCATCGACCTGCGCGTGTCCCCGATGCACGGCGGGCAGACGCTGCCCGTGCGCGCGCTCGGTACGGTGTCGGGACTGGGCAGACCCAGGTGCTCGAACGACACCGGGGACGGGTACTCCCTCGGCGGCAGCGGAGGGTGATACTTCAGCGGCTGGTCCAGGCGAAGATCGGCGGCGATCGCCTCGGCCTCGGCGTGCGGCACGGTGAAGGACAGCAGGTAGCTGTCGGCATCCCAGCCGTCCACTCCCGCCCCTTTCACGTCCTGGGCGTCCACCGGAATCTGCACGCGCAGGGACGCGGCCGCTTCCTTGCCCCCCCCTTCCAGCCACTGCGGCGCCACAGACCGGTTGTCCTTCGGCTCCGGCATCCAGCCGACGGTGTGGAGCCGCGCCATCTCCGAGTCCTTGACATCCACCGGCCCGATCGGGGTCGACTTGCTGCCGTCCCAGTTGTACCGGTCGTAGATGTTGACCTGATAGTCCATGCTGATCTTCGGCTTTCCGTCCGCGCCCGGAACGACGGACACCTCGCCGGAAACCACCCGCTGATGACGCCGACACCCAGATACCAGTCCCGGTTCTTGAAGTTCGGGCCCGTCTCGAGAGGAGGTCCGGGCGCCCGGTACTCCACGGGAATCGAGACGGGCGCACCAACCGGCCTCCTCGAAGGCGGCCAGAGCCTCCCGCTTCCACTCATCCTGATTCTTCTGGATGTCCCGTTGGACATCGGCCCGCATCGCGGGGTCCTCGCTCAAGGCCCGGTCGATGTCGAGTTCCAGCAGCGTGCCGCTGCCGTCCAGGTAGTGGGCCAGGTTGCGCGAAGCCACGGTGTTCCCGATGAAGTCACCGCTGGCCGTGATCATCTCTGCTTTGTCGAGCAGATACATGTCGTGCAGGCCCGGCTCCTCCACGCCGAACGGACCCGCGCCCGCGTCCGGCGCTCTCCACTGGTACGCCGGCGTGTAGATGCCCGCCTTGCGGAGCTCGTCCCCGCGCTCCTACAGGAGGATGCCCCGCGTCACCGGGTCCAGGCTGCGCCACCAGTCGCCGATCTTCGCCCGGTCCTTGGGCATGCTCTCGGCCTTGATCGCCTCCCGGAGGGAAGGGGTACGGGCGGCTTCCGTTGAAGCCGTTGAAGGTGCCGTCGCGGAAGTCGGCGTCTGTCACCGCGTTGGTCAGGGCGAGCTTGACGCCCTGGTCCGCCTCGTCGAAGACGGCGACGGCGTCGTGGATGCGGCGGGCCCAGGAGCGTTCCGCCTCGGGGAGATCCGGATCGTGTCTGATCGCCTGGGCTTCGGCCCCGTCGACCTTGGAGAAGTCGAAGGAAACGTTTCCTCCATCGCTGACCTTCATGCCTGCTGCCACGGCATCCTCGACGGCCGAGGCTGCTGCTGTGCAGTGACATCGCCTCCCGTCGCGTCGTCGGCTGGGCCACTGCCGACCACCTGCGAACCGAGCTGGTCGCCGACGCCCTGCAGGCCGCCTGCCAAAACTGGGCCGATGTGGGGTTGCCGCTCCGTGGCTCGCCTGAAACCCCCCGCTGCGACGCCGTGATCCGCTTCGTCGAAGTGGCCGCCGGCCGCCCCCGCACTGCCTCGGGGGGCGGTCCATGAGCGCACGACCTCGCCCTACGGCTCCCGTCCGAGGGGAGCTGGGGCCGTGCGTACGTCTCGCCCGCCGCGGCACCTGCCCCCGCGGGGCGGGCTCACGATTCCTCGGCCACGGTGTCGCCGGAGGACTGGGCCGCCCTTCTTCTGCGGTACACCACCACCCCGCACACCGCGAGGAGGAGGACGGCCACGGCGGACACCCCGAGGGCCGTCCGCTCGGCGAAGAGCCTTCCCAGCACTTCGAGCACGCCGAGCCCCGCGGTCGCGTAGATCAGCGCCCAGGCCGCTCCGCCCACGAACAGGGCGGGGAGGTAGCGCGGCAACGGCATGCGCATGCTGCCCGCGAGGAAGTTGGCGGCGGTCTGGAAACCGACGGTGAGGAACGAGACGGCCACCACCGGCGCGCCCCACCGCTGGATCGCCCGCTCGGCGCGCCCGAACTTCGCCGAGGAGATCCGCCCGGCGAACCTGCTGCGCCGGGCACCGGCGCCGGCGAGCCACCCGACGGCGAACGTCCCTCCGGCGCGGAGCAGGACGATCACGTACAGGGCTCCGGCCGTGAGCACGATCTTATTCACGACGCCTCGTCCCGGGCACCGGGCCGGAACCCGCGTCCCCCGTCACCCGCATGGGCGTCCCGCCCGAGCGGGCGAACGACGCGCACAAGCCCGATCACCGTCTCTCACCTGCGCCCTGCCTCTGCCCGTTCCGTCCTCTGGGTTCCCACCTGCGGCACCGGGACCCGACTCTGCACGCCCGGGTCCGCACGCCAGGCAAGGTCAGCCTAACCGAACGTGCATACGGTGGATACAGGGCGCCGGGCTACCCGAGGAACGGCAGGCGCGGTCAGTGAATCTGGTCGGCCCACCAACAGCGTAGGCCCCTGCCGGTGCGGCAGGGGCCTCGCTCTGGCTGATCACTCCCTCGCCGCCCCCCCTGGCAGCGACGCGGGGCCGACTCTGCCGCCCGCGGGAGGGAGGCGGTCGGAAGAGCCCGTTGCCCCGCCCGCCTGGTCCGTACGGCTTCGCGTCCCCTGGCTTGCTCCCGTCGGCCCGCGGCCTCGGCGCCCGTCTGGGGCTCACTGGGGCAGGCGGTCCCAGAAGGAGCATTCGTGCGCGGAGTACGCGTCGACGGGGCGGATCCCGCCTGGTCCCGGAACCAACGACTGCACCGACGGCGCGGGAGGTGACGAAGGGCGGAGGGCGGGCCAGAGCGGGGCACCGGCGGTGTTCGGGTTGCCGGTGCGCGCGAAGCTCGTCCAGTAGCCGACCATCCGGTCCGACAGGGCGCGCTGGCTGTCGGTCAGCGGTCGCTCGGTGGGAAAGGACGGGAACAGGAACGGCATCTCGAAGCCGTGGGCCGCACCGTAGGGGAAGCCCGGGTTCGCCGGCAGACCGGCGAGGACGGGTGCGTCGGAATCGTTGAACTCGTAGCCGTAGAGGGGGAGGCCGGGGGCATGCGCCGCGATGGCCCGGCCGGCTGCCAGCGTGGTGCACGTGAAGGACCGATCGGTCAGCACCGCGGCCCAGGCCAGTGCGGGGGAGGGGTGGCGTGCTGCCGGATACCGCGCCTCGACGGCCGGGGCCGCCGGCCCGAAGGCGTCCGTCAGACGGGCGCGGTAGTCGCTCTCGGTGCGGATCGGGAACGCGGCGAGCGACAGGCCGACGAACATCCGCATCTCGTCGTGGTTGGTGCCCAGGATGACCGGCACGCGGTGGAAGCGTCCCGACGCCAACGCCTGGTCCGGTGCCACGGGCAGCAGCCCGTTGCCGAAGGCGGGCCGGTTGAAGGACTGCATCAGCTGCGCGGTGGCGAGACGATCCGCGCTCTGCCCGCGCAGGCACGCCAGCACCTCGTCCCCGCCGCCCGCCGTGCAGCCCAGTTGCCGGGCGGCTTCCGCTCCGGCCGCCTGGACGTCGGCCTGTGGGGCGAACGGCTCGTACGCCGGTGTCCCGGGCCCGAGCGCGCCGCGCGGGAAGGACGTGAGGCAGGAACCGCTCTGGAGGACGGCCCGCTGGAAGAGTCCGGCGGCCGTCGGCGAGGTGAGGTGTGCACAGATGCTGAGGGCGCCCGCGGACTCACCGAACAGCGTGACACTGCCCGGATCGCCGCCGAAACGCGCGGCGTTCGCCCGCACCCAGTGCAGGGCGGCCTGCTGGTCCGCCAGGCCGAACGGCGGGGCGGCGCCCAATCCGGAGTGGCCGAAGTAGCCGAAGATCCCCAACCGGTAGTTGACCGTGACGACGACGGTGTCACCCCGGACCGCCAGTCGTTCGGCGCTGTAGTCACTGCCGGAACCGCCCAGGAACGCACCGCCGTGCATCCACACCAGCACGGGCCGCTTCTTCCCGGCCGGCTTCGTCGCCGGCACCGTGACGTTGAGGTAGAGGCAGTCCTCAGAGCCGACGACCCCGCCCGCACCGGGTGTCGGCATCTGCACACAGCGTTGAGCCGGGCTCGTCGCGTCCCGGACACCCTGCCATGTGGCGGCGGGCACGGGGGCACGCCAGCGCAGCGGTCCCGTCGGCGGCGCGGCGTAGGGAATGCCGTCGAAGGTGGTGTACGAGCCGTGCGCCACACCCCGTACCAGGCCCTGGTCGGTCCGCACGACGGTACCGCCCTGCCTGGCGGGGTCAGCGGAACCGGGGCGTGCGTGGGCCGCGGGTACGGCGGTGGCCGCGAGCAGTGCCACCGCGCACAGCAAGGGGAAGAGCACCACGCGGAGTCCGGCTCTTCGGCATGGACGCGGTGCTGTCATGGTCGGGGACATACGTACCCACCGTTCTTGGGTCGGGGACGGCTGGGACGGGCCGTACCGGGCCGCACGCGCCCGCACCGGTCCGGTCAGGCCGGAACGAGGTCTGAGCTGCGAGAACGGTGCGGACCGACGCCGTCAGTGATCAATACGCTAGAACCTCCCGCGCACTGGAGGTTCAAGGGACTGTGACGCAAGACACATGGAGCATCGGTGAGCTCGCGGCCGGAACGGGTGTTCCCGTCAAGACGCTCCGCTACTACTCCGACAGCGGTCTGCTGCCCGTGGCCGCCCGGAGCACCGGCGGCCATCGGCGCTACGGCCCCGAGGCGTGGGAGCGGATCCGGCTCATCAGACGCCTGCGGGCGCTGGACACCCCGATCGCGACCATCACGCAGGTGGTCACGGGCGAGTGCACGCTCGGCGAGCTGGTGGCAACCGAGCTCGAAGCGGTGCAGGAACGACTGACCGAACTGCGGTGGCGCGAAGCCACGCTCAAGTCCCTGGACGACTGCCCGGGCGAGGAACGGCTCCGGCGTCTGGAGATACTCTCCCGCGTGCAGCGGCTCCCGGAGGCGCATCGCACGCTCACCGATCACTGGTACCGCGAGCTGTCCGCGGCCATGCCCAAGCACCGGCTCGACATCATGATCGCAATGCTGGCCCCGGCCCCGCCGCAGGACCCCGTCCCCGCTACGGCCCTGGCCTACGCCGAGCTGCACCTGCTCATCTCCACGCCCAGTTTCACCCGCTGGACCCAGGACCACGACGAAGAGATGAGGGACGGACCGGCCTTCTACGCGGAGATCGACGAGGCCGCCGCCCTGACGGCAGCCGCCCTGGCCCAAGGGCTGCCGCCCGGCGCCGGGGCCGCGGTGGACGCGTTCGTGTCCGCCCACGCACGGGCCCGGCGGGAGTCGGACACCCCCGCCTTCCGCGCATACCTGCACGGACTGGTGTCGCGGTCATCCGGCTTCGACCCCCGCCTGGAGCGGTACTGGGCCCTGGTTGGCACTGCGACGGCCGGGCGCGTCCTGAACATGACGGTAGCCCATCGATGGCTGACCGACGGGCTGTCGATCTCGATCGCCGGCAGTACACCCAGGCGTATTGACCACGAGCGGTGTTAACGCCGGCAGGTCTTGATCACGGCGAAGACCTCCGGTGTGGTGGAGGTGTCTGAGCTGCACCACGCACGGAGGTCTTCGTGTCCCGCCGTAATGCCCAGCTGACCGTTCACGGCAGGCGGATCCTGGTCGAACGTGTCCTGGCCGGTCGTCCTGTCGCGCATGTGGCGGCCGGGATGGGCACATCGCGGCCCACCGCCCACAAGCGGGTCCGCCGCCGGCGGGCCGAGGGCGAGGCCGGACTGGCCCGCATCGGCCCGATCCTGGGCCTGCCCGCCTCGACGGTCCACCGGATCCCGGTCCGACACGGTCTGAACCGCAGGTAGCGGGCGGTCTCGGGGCCGTAGTAGCGGAAACAGTCGTGGTGCAGCCCCGATTCGGAGTCGGCGGCCGACTTCAGCCGCGCTTCTTCGGGGTCCACTCGTAGCGCGTGGTGCCGGGTACGTGCGCGCAGCGGAGGAAGTAGCCCTCGGGGCTGAACTCGACCGTCAGGTGCCGCTCCGCCGGGCAGGGGGTGAAGGCGGTCGGGCCGGCCGGGTTCGGTGGGCCGAGGACGAGGTCGCCGGGGGCCGTTGCAGACGGGGTGTGGAGGCCGGGACGGCCCTCGTCGGAGTCGTCGTCGTCCTCACCGTCGTCGCCGATCACCAGCGCCGCGAGGCACGCCACCACGGCCGCCGCAGCAGCGGCGACCAGCAGGGCGGCCCGGGCCTCGTACGCCCTCCTGCCGGAGGGGGCGGGGGCCAGCGGCGGGGCGGGGACCGGCGGCAGGGCCGGGGTTGGGGGTGGGACCGTGGCGGGGACCGGGACCGGGACCGGAGGACAGGTCGAGACCGGGACCTGGGCCACCGACTCGGCCAGCTGATCAGGGATGAGGAACGGTTCGTCCGCCCAGATCACCGGCCACTGCTCGGGCCCCAGGGCCCGCCGGGCCGCGGCGATCTCCTCGCGGGCCGCCACGGCAGAGGGCCGTTCCTCCGGCCGCTCCGCCACCATCGCGGCCACCAGCGCCGGGGATGCACCGAGGTCACGGAGGACCAGCCCGGCGGCGTAGACGTCCTGGGCGGGGGAGCTGTCCGCCCCGGCCCGGACCTCGGGGGCCAGATAGTCCGCCGTCCCCACCACCAGTGCCGGCGAGGTCAGTTGCAGATGCGGAAGCACCCGGGCGACCCCGAAATCGGTCAGCAGCGCGTGCGGGCGACCCGCGCCGGTCGCCGCCAGCAGGATGTTCGACGGCTTCACATCACGATGCACCAGCCCGGCCGCATGGACGGCCGCCAGGGCATCCATCAACTGCTCGGCAACCAACAGTCCGACAGCGGGCGGCAGTTCACCGTAGTCGGCAAGCAACCCGGCCAGCGTGCCGCCGCGCACCAACGGCAGCACCGACCACGACTCCCCCTCACGCACGAACCAGTCGAGCGGGGCGAGGACGTGCGGATGCCCGATGCGCACGGACTGCTCGCACACGATCCGCAGCAACGACTCGACGTCGGCGCCGCCGTACACCTTCACGGCGACCTCGGTCCCGGCACGCACGTCCACGGCCCGCCACACAACGCCCTGAGCCCCCCGGGCCACCGGCGCCAGCAGCCGGTACCGATCGGCGAGCATCCCCCCTGCCTGCATGCGGGAAGCGTACGCCGACCGACCGTCAGGCGTCGGCGAGCGTGATCACCACGGTGTCGGCACCGGTCGTGACCTGCACCGCGCCCTTGTCGGAGGTGGCGGTGAACACGCCGGCTACATCGACCACCGTGTACCCGGAGCCTTCCAGGGCCGTCCGGTACTGCTTGAGGACCGCCGCGGGGTCGTCGGTGCGGTACGTCAGGACGTACGCGCCAGTGGCCCCGGCGACCTGAACCAGCTTCCCGCTCGGCAGCGGCAGCCCGGCAGGCAGATCGGTGGGCTTGCTGACGCCGCCCGCGGCGTCCGAGGCCGGGGCCTGCGACTTCGGCTGGGCGGGCGCCGACGGGGCGGCGGAGGACTGCGCGGGCGGCTGCGCCGATCCAGCCGACCCGTTACCAGCGGCGTTGCCGCTGCTGGCCTGACAGCCGGTGAGCATCAGACCGACAGCAGCGGTAGCCGCCACCACAAGCGAAGTCGCGTGCGTACGAGGCATGTTGACTCTCCATCAGCAAGGATCGGAAAAACCGACAGCGAGATTGACACATGAAAACTTCTTTGACAAGTGTCAACACTCACCTACCATGACCCCATGGAAGGCTCGCCCACCGCACGCAACCTGGAGCTCCAACGACAGTGGTACGGAGCCCCACTGGGCGAACTCTGCCGCGACCTGTGCACCCTCTTCGACGTGACCCAGTCGGCACTGGCCGAGATCCTGGGCATCTCGCCGGCCATGCTCAGCCTGGTGATGCGCGCCCAGCGCGCCCGCATCGCCAACCCGGACGCCGCCGCCCGCCTCTCCTCACTCCTCCACCTCGCCCACGAGGTGCGCGGCGGCGTGGTGCCCCCCGAAGCAGTGCCCCGCCTCCTGGAGAACATCCGCAGCACCAGCACCCCGGGCCAGGACTCACTGGGCAGCCCGGTCCCCCCAACCGCCCCCCGCTCGCCCCAGGACGCCGAACTCCGCTTCGTCCGCTCCCTACGCGACGTCCTCACGGCCACGGCCGGCGCGGTGGACCTCCTCTCCGCCGCCACCCTCCTGGAACCCCACCACCCGGCCCTGGCCCATCTCCTCCGCACCTGCGGCACGGGCCGCACGGACGAGGCCCTCACTCTCATTCGCCGCCTGAACATCCCCCTCTGAGCGCCCGGTCCAACGCCCTCACACACACGCAGGAGCCCGGGCCGACCACCGACCGTGCAGGCCCTTCTACGACAGATTGACCAGCACCTGTACGCCACCGGAGAGTGATGACACCGGCAGACCGGCCGGTGCCGCTTCCCGCGTCATTCGTCCAGGTCTGCCTCCGTGAAGAGGAAGATGCCGCCGATGATCAGGGAGGCTCCGATGAACTGCCAGAGGGTGATCGCCTCGCCGAGGAACGTGATGGCGGCGGCCACGCCGAAGACCGGGATGATGTTGAGGATGATGCCCGCCGCGCTCACCGAGACCTGAGTGATGGCGCGGTTGTACAGCAGATAGGCGATGCCCAGGCCGAAGCCGCAGACCACGATCACCACCAGCCAGTGGCCCAGGTGTACCGACGGGGTGAGTGCGCTGTCGCCCGTGGCCCACTGCCAGGCCAGCAGGGGGACGGTGAAGAGGAGGCCGAAGGCGAACTGATAGGCCGTGACGACGATGGGGTCCATGTCGACGACCGCCCGGCCCGCGATCATGGTGGCGATGGCGGCGGCCAGCGAGCCGGTAAGAACGAGCAGGGAGCCGAGCGAGAGCCCGAGGTCGGCCTGGGGGCCGCCCAGCAGGGCCACGCCCACCGCCGCGAGGACGACGCCGGCGATGGCCCTGCCGGTCGGCATCCTGCGGTTCAGGAACGCTGCCAGCGCGACGATGAAGACGGCCTCGGTCCCGTCCAGCAGGGCCGCATCGGCGGCGTTGATGTACGCCAGGCCCAGGCCGATCGCCCCGTAGCCGAGCATCGGCTCGAACAGCCCCAGCACGGCGAGCAGCTTGAGCTGCTCGCGCGTGGGGCGCTCGTACCCCTGGTACAGCAGGATCGCCCACAGCAGCGCTGTCGCGGACGCCAGCGTCACGGCGAGCAGGGTGACGACGGACATGCCCCCGAGGCCGAACTTCTCACCGGTGGTCCAGACGCCCCACAGGATGGAGGCGATGAGCAAGGGCAGTAGGCCGCGCTGTCCTCGGGTGATCACTGTGCTCATGGGAGTTCGAGAACCCTCTCGATCGTCTGTTCTGCCTCGGCCACGGAGTCGGCGCCGTCTCCGACCACCAGGTAGCGCCACTTGCCGTCGATGTCGCGGGTGTCCGTGGTGAGGACGGCGCGGACAGGGCCGGCCGGGTCGCCCAGCCCCTCCGCGTCGATCCGGCGCACGGCCTCCGCGAAGTCCGGGCCACCGGTCTCGTCGCCGAGCCGGCCGTCGGCACGCCAGTGCACGGCGGCCGTCCCCGGCCGCAGCCGGCGCGCCAGCTTCTCCAGGTAAGTCCCGCCGGTCGTCCGCACATTGGCCTCGGTCACGACGTAACCGCCCGCGTGCGTACCGCAGTCGACGTCGAAGATTCCGCGGTAGCCGCGGGTGTGGAGCCACTCGCCGATCGTCCGGGCCGCCTTGCGCATGGCCGACGACGACGGGCCGTCCGCCGCCGGCGTGACCATGCCGGTCCAGCCGTTGTTCACCGTCCGCTGGTCGCAGCTGTAGTAGTCGGCGACCCCGGCCTCCTCGATCGTCATCTCGTAGCTCGGGGACGCGGTCAGCGGCAGGAACTCCTCGTAAATCCAGCCGGATGCGCGGTCGGTCTCGTCGGCGAGCGTCGCGGCGACCCGCTGCTCCCGCGCGGAATGCGGCCCCGCCTCGATCACGATGTTGCCGAAGCCGGTCGAGGACCGGTTCGCCTTGACGATGGCGGCCGGGTGCTCGTCGAGGAAGGCGACCACCCGGTCCACCAGTTCGGCGCGGGTCGCGGCGAATCCGCCGGCCGCGACCGGAAGGCCCAGCGCCACCGCCGTCTCCCGGATGCCCGCCTTGGTGTTGACGTGCCGGACGACGTCCAGAAGGTCGTCGTCGGGCAGGGCGCCGTACGGGTGGAGCCGTACGCCCGACCGCCGGGCGAAGTCCAGCACCGGGCGGTCGAGGGCGAACGGGTCGAGGACCGGTCGGGCGGTCAGCAGGTCGCCGGCGCGCAGCGCCTCCGCCATGGCCAGGGGATGGACGAGGGCCGTCTCCGGTGGCGCGACGATGTCGACCTGCTGCACGTCGAGGTCGAGGGTGCGGGCGACGTACTCCCGGAAGCGCGCGGGGCACGGGGCGAGTGTGACGACGCAGTCGCCGGGCTCGGCCTCCCACAGCATGCGGGGGGTGGGGACGGCCATGGCCCGCAGGTAGCGGTCGGTGGGGTTCTCGACCATGGTTTCGCTGTTGAGGTTCGAGAGGATGGTGCGGTTCGTTCGACTGGTCATCGGTGTGCGGCTCCTTCCCGGCCTTACGCGTCGGAGCCGGCGTCGGTGCGGGCGCCGGCGTCGGCGGCTGCGGTTGCAGGCTTCGGGGGGTAGGCGTGCTCCTTGCCCCACGGGTCCGTGACCCGCCCGGCGTCGTCCGACAGGTAGACCGGTCCGATCGGGACCTTGCCGTGGCCGCCGGGGATGTCCAGGACGTACGTGGGCTGGCACATGCCGGAGACCCGGCCGCGCAGGCTCCTCATGAGCTCCTGCCCCTCGGCGATGGTGGTGCGGAAGTGCCCGGTGCCCTTGGCGAGGTCGCCGTGGTGTAGGTAGTACGGCTTGACCCGGTGGGTGATCAGCGTGCGGAAGAGGTCTTCGAGGGCCTCGGGGGTGTCGTTCACGCCCTTCAGCAGCACGGTCTGGCTCACGAGGGGGATACCGCCGTCGACCAGTCGGGCGAGCGCGGTGCGGGCGTCGTCGCCGATCTCCTGGCTGTGATTGGTGTGGACGACGACCCAGACGGGGGTCGACAGGCGCAGCGCGTCGACCAGGTCATTGGTGACGCGGCGCGGGTCCACCACGGGCACCCGGGTGTGGAAACGGATCACCTTCACGTGCTCGATGGCGTCCAGCGCCTCCAGCATGGGCCGCAGTTTCGTCGGCGCGACGATCAGGGGGTCGCCGCCGGTGAAGATCACCTCCCATATCCGGGGGTGCGCCCGGATGTAGTCCAGGGCCGCTTCCAGGCTCTGGTCCTTGAGCATCTGGTCGCCGGGGCCGACGACCTCGCGGCGGAAGCAGAACCGGCAGTAGACGGGGCAGACGTGGACGGGCTTGAAGAGCACGCGGTCCGGATAGCGGTGGGTGATGCCCTTCACGGGTGTGAACGGGTCGTCCCCGATGGGGTCGTCGTTCTCCTCGGGCGTGGTGATCAGTTCGAGGTGGGTGGGGACGAACTGGCGGCCCACGGCGTCGTCGGGTTCGAAGATGCGGTCCTGGATGGCGGGGGTGATGCTCACCGCGTAGCGCTGGGCGACGTCGGCGATGGCCGGAAGGTCGCTCTCGTCGATGAGCTTGGCGGCTAAGAGGTCCTTGGGGGTGCGGGCGGATCGCTGGCCCATTTCGGTGTCTCTCCCGTGGTGGTGTCGCGTCGTCGCAATGCCGGCCGGAGTGGCGTGCAGGAGTGCGCAGCGGCGTGGTCGGGTGTGGAGACGCGAGATCGTTGGCTGTCGCAGCGTTCTCGTCGGAGCCTGTCACCGTTGTGAATTCCTGGCGATCAACCAGAGGCGATCTGGCCGAAAATCGGAGGCCGGTTGACTGAAAACAGAAGAAGGGGGTGTGGGAGTTCGTGCAGGGGGAAGAGTGGTTGCGGGATTCC
Organism: Streptomyces sp. NPDC043854; assembly: GCF_056436005.1. Classification (NCBI taxonomy): domain Bacteria; kingdom Bacillati; phylum Actinomycetota; class Actinomycetes; order Kitasatosporales; family Streptomycetaceae; genus Streptomyces; species Streptomyces sp. NPDC043854. The sequence goes on along the minus strand of NZ_JBWKDK010000016.1, from coordinate 105,386 downwards.
CTGCACGAATCGGTTCGTGGCATGACCAACTACCCGGAGCCGGGAGGCCGCGCCCAATTCCGCGAGACAGGCCAGGCGGGGATGGGTGCGGTGATCTTTGTGTATGCGGCCCAGGCCGCCGCAGACCCTTCTGTCCAGGCCTTGCAGGGCAGGCATATTGACGGTCTTCGATCTTGCGCCGGAGTCCGGGGGTCGACTAGCGTTCCGTCCGGTTCGTCTTGCGAAGCGTCATTGGCGCCGTCCCGGTAGGGGCCTCGCAGACGGGAAGGATTCCTCACGTCATGACGTCGTGCACTCCAATCGGGGGTTGGGCAATGGTGACATCCTCGTCCGGGCGGCCCCGAATAGGGGTGACATCAAGATTTCGCCACGCGATCGACAGTCACAGTATTCATCGTGGGTACATAGACCAGGTGGTTCGCGCCGGCGGATTGCCGATCGCCATCCCGACCCTCGGCCCTGAATTCTGCGAGGAATTCACGGAGGCGGTGGACGGTCTGCTGCTCACCGGCGGTGAGGACATCGCTCCCGCATATTGCAGCGGAACCACATTGCAGCCGGACTACACGTACCACCCGCGCCGTGACGCCTTCGAGTTACGCCTCACGCGCCTGGCGCTCGACCGCGGCCTGCCCGTCCTCGGCATCTGCCGGGGCTCGCAGATCCTCTGGACCGCCACCGGAAACTCCCTGATCCCGCACATTCCGGACGTGAACGACGGGCTGGTACTCCACCGGACCTCCCTCACGGAAGCCTCCCGGCACGTCGTGTCGCTGATACCCGGAAGCAAAGTCGCAGACGCGTACGGCGAGTCGAAGATCGAGGTGACCTCCTACCACCACCAGGGACTGGGCGAGCAGGCTCCCGGCGACCTCCGCTGGCAGGTGACCGCCCGCTCCGAGGACTCCCTCACGGAGGCCTTCGAGCGCGATGACGCCGACGCCCCCTGGGTCGTGGGTGTGCTGTGGCACCCCGAGCTGCCGGCCGACGACGACCGGACCGACCCGCTGGTCGCCGCCTTCGTGTCGGCGGCGGGTACGTCGTGACCTTCGCCGTCGAACGCCTCGGCCCCGCCGACCTCGGCCTCATCCTGGACCTTCAGGAGCGGATCCGCTCTGCTCTGCCCGACCCGTCCGTCTTCCAGACCAGCACGGCCGAGTTCGTCGCCTACTGCCTCGCCGACGGCGGACGCTGCTACCGGGTGGTCCACCACGGTGAGGCCGTCGCCTACCGCATGGTCTACTTTCCGCGCGACCGCGCCTTCAACCTGGCCAAGGACACCACCCTTCCGGCGGCGCGCCACGACGCCGTCGCGCACTGGGACACCGTTGCGGTCATGCCCGAGTGGCGAGGACACGGGCTGGCCGGGCTCATGAACGCACGCGCCCTCGCCGACCTTGCGGACACGGGCATTCGGCACCTGTTCGCCACCAGCTCGCCCGCCAATCCCCACGGCGTGCGCACCCTCATGGAGGCTGGCTTCCAACCCGTCGGCCTCGTTGAGAAGTTCGGCGGCAAGCTGCGTTTCCTGCTCTACCGGCCCTATCCGGAGCCCTGGGCGGCACCACTCGCACCACCGGCACCACCCGCACGACCGGCCGGCCCGACCGAAGCCGCCGGACCCGCCGAGCGCATCGTCCCGTTCTCGGCCACGGACGAGCTGGCCCGGGCCTTCCGGGACGGCTGGAGCGGAGTCGGCCTCCGCTTCGATGGCCCGGCCGGCAACGACAGCGCCCGCCTGCGGATGGTGCGCCGCCCCCTGGCCTTCCGCGTCGGGCCACGCTGACGGCCGCCTCCGCCCCGCCCCGCCCCGCCGTCCCGGGCACCGCAGCCCGCACCGGTTCCGGCCCCCCTTCCCTTCGCACCCACCGGCTCGAACAGGAACCTCCGCGAGATGAAGATTCTGCTCACCCTGCCCAGTCCCGACCTCGCCACCACCGACTTCCTGCGCTCCGGCAACGTCATCCACGACCCCTCGGCCGACTCCGCCCCCGCAGACCGGCTGCTCGACATCCTGCTCCTGCACGGCGCCACCGCCCTCATCACCACCCGCCGACCCGACGACGCCCAGCTGCGCAGCTGGGCGCAGCACACCGCCGGCCCCGTCCACGTCGCGTACGCCGACGGGGCCGCGGCAGCGGCGGCCGAGGACTTACCCGTGCATCCGGTCCATCCCGTCCACGAGTTCCTGCTCGACGGCACCGGCCTGGACGCCGTCGCCGCCGCCCTGGCCCACTGCGAGCGCACCGCCGCCAGTGCCCGCCCCGTGCCGGCCGGCGCCGCCCCCGAGGCGGGCGGTCCCCGCGAGGTCTTCCTGATCGGCGCGGGTGTCGTCAACCTCGTCACCGCTCTCTACCTGGCGGACGACAGCTACCGCGTCACCGTGGTCGACCGCTCGCCCGCTCCCGGCACGGCCCACTGGGAGGCGTACGGCTGCACGCACGCCGGTGACGACGCCCGGATGTTCACGTACACCGAGATGGACAACTACGGCAACCAGGACTTCCGCGGCAGTGCCCCCGACTGGTTCCGGCAGCCCGTCGAGAAGCACGGCTGGCTCGCCCGCGACGCCCAGGCGCTCACCCCGCAGGAGCAAGCCTGGATCGACGAGTTCGAGAGCATCCCGTCCTGGCTGGCCCGCGCCTACAACGCGGACATCTTCTCCCTGAACGCCGAGGCAGGGCAGGAGTGGACCGCGCTGCGTGCCCGCTTCCCGCGCCTCTTCGAGGACGTCCTGCTCGCCGACGACATCCTGCGCGTCTACTCCGACCCCGCCCACCTGCGCGCGTCCCTGGCCCGGCACCGCGCCATCGGCGCCGTACTGCGCGAGCTGTCCGCAGCCGACCTCGCGCGCGAGTACCCCGCCCTGGCCGCCCCCGCCCGCGGCGGCACCCTGGCCGGCGGCATCCTGGTCCCCGGCTTCACCGTGAACGTCCACAAGTTCACCGAGCGTGCCATCGAGCTCCTGACGGAACTCGGAGCCCGCTTCCACTGGGACACCCCGGTCACCGGTGTACGGCGTGACGCGGACGGTGCGGTGACCGGCTTCGACTGCGCCGTACCAGTGCCCGAGCACGCCCACGTCGTCGCCTCCCCCGGGGTTCGCGGCGCCGAACTGCTGCGCGGCACCCCCTGCGAGGGCCTTGTCCACGGGGTGATCGGGGGCTGGATGCGCGTCGAGAACCGGGCCCCGGCCCTGCGTAACTCGCTCAAGGTCGCACGCCGGGGCCACGTCACCGAGGACGCCAACGTGACCGTGGCCCGCGACGGAGACGGCCGGGAAATCCTGATCGTCGGATCCGGGTATGGCTACACCGGCGCCGACGGCACACCGGACGAGCGGCAGCTGGCCGCGATGCGCGCCGGTATCGCCGACACCATCGAACGGCTCTTCCCCGACAGTGAGGAACCCGCCGCCTCGTCACAGCCGTACGGCAACGACCACGATCACCACGGCTTCAAGTACTGCGTGCGCCCGTGGACCACGACGTCCCTCGGCCTCTACCACGCCGAGCCGCTCGGCCCCGCCGGCGGCCTCTACGTCGTCAACGGCGGGCACAACACCGGCGGCTTCGCCCAGTCGCCCGCCATCGCCCGCGCCGTCCTGGCCTCGCTGCGCGGTGAGGCCCACCCGATGCACACGCTTTACCACGCCGAGCGGTTCTCCGCCTTCACCTGCGACTCCGGGACCCGCCCCGGCGCGGCGCATTGGCCGCTGTCCTCCCGTACTTAGGCCGCACCACCGCAGGGGCCCCGCGCCCTGCGCCCCGCCCTCTGCCCTGCCCGCCGCCCGCCGTCAGACCAGGAGACAAGGACCACACGCCATGCACCCCCACCCCCCGCTGGACCCGGCCGACTGGGACGAGTTCCGGGCCCTCGGCAAGCAGATGATCGATGACATCGCCGACCACCTCGCCGGCCTCCGGGACCGGCCGGTCTGGCAGCAGGTCCCCGACGCCGTCGCGGCCTCGTTCCGGACGGGCCTGCCCGAGGAGGGGCTGCCGATGGCCGAGGTGTACGAGGAGTTCCGCCGTACAGTCCTGCCCTTCCCCCGGGGCAACATCCACCCCCGCTTCTGGGGCTGGGCCAACGGCTCCGGCGTGCCCGTCGCCGCGTACGGAGACCTCCTGGCCTCGGTGATCAACTGCACCCTCGGCTCCGGCGGGAACGCCGCCATGATGGTCGAGGAGCAGGTGATCGCCTGGCTCGGGCAGGCCCTGCACTGGCCCGGGACCGGCTCCGGCCTGCTCACCAGCGGTGCCTCCATGGGCCAGGTCACGGCGCTGGCCGCCGCCCGTGCGGCCAAGGCACCCGGCTTCCGCGAAGAGGGCGCCGCCGCCACCGGCATCCAGTTCACCGTCTACGGTTCCACCGAGACCCACCATTCCGTCGAGAAGGCCGTCGAACTGCTGGGCATCGGCGGACGGTTCTTCCGCCGCATCCCCGTCGACGCCGGATTCCGCATCGACACCGCCGCGCTGCGCGCCGCGATCCGTGCCGACCGGGCCGCGGGCCTGCACCCGCTCTGCGTCGTCGGCAACGCCGGAACCGTCAACACCGGGGCCGTCGATCCGCTCGCCGAGCTCCTCGCCATCGCCCGCGAGGAGGACCTCTGGTACCACGTCGACGGAGCGTTCGGCGCGTTCGCCCAACTCCTGCCCTCCCACCGCCCCCTCCTCGCAGGCCTGGCCGAGGCCGACTCGCTCGTCCTCGACCTGCACAAGTGGCTCTACATGCCCTTCGACGTCAGCTGCATCCTCACCCGCCGCGACGGCGACCTGGAGGCCGCCTTCCGATCCGGCGCGGACTACATCAGCAAAACGACGCAGGGGCCGGCCGCGTTCCCGCTGGCCTTCTCCGACCGCGGGGTGGAGCAGTCGCGCCGGTTCCGCGCGCTGAAGGTGTGGTTCGCGCTCAAGACGTACGGCATCGGACCGTTCGCGGACTCGATAGCCGGGAACATTGCGCAGGTCGCGCACCTGGTCAAGCTGGTCGAGGCTGCCGACGACCTCGAACTCGCGGCCCGCAGCGACCTGAACGTGGCCTGCTTCCGCTACGTCTGGCCCGGCGCGGCGCCCGAAGCGCTCGACCGCGTGAACCGTGCCGTGCTCGACCGGCTGCAGACGGAGGGTATCGCGATGCCGTCGCACACCGTCCTGGACGGGAGGTTCGTCCTGCGCGTCGCGAACAACAACCACCGTTCCTCGCTCGCCGACTTCGACGAACTGGTCGCCCAGGTGCGCCGCCTGGGGGCCGAGTACGCCGCCGCCGAATCCGCGGCCGCCGAGACCACCGCTGCCGAAAACGGCCGGTGACATGAGCCGGCACGCCGGACATGAGCAGTACACCGTTGCGGGTCTGACCGAACCCGTGGAGATCCTCGTCGACACCCACGGCGTCCCCCACCTGTACGCGGCGTGCGAGGACGACCTCTTCCTGGCCCAGGGCTTCGACGCCGCCCGGGACCGGCTCTTCCAGCTCGACCTGTGGCGCCGCCGCGGCCTCGGACTGCTCGCCGAGGCCTTCGGCGAGCGTTTCACCGCCCACGACCGGGCGGCCCGCCTCTTCGTGTACCGCGGCGACCTCGACACCGAATGGCGGTCCTACGGGTCCGGCACCGCCCGCATCGCGGCCGCCTTCACCGCGGGCGTCAACGCGTACATCGACCTGTGCGAGCAGCGGCCCGACCTGCTCCCGCCCGAGTTCCAGGCCGTCGGCCACCGCCCCGGCCGATGGCGGCCCGAGGACGTGGCGGTCATCCGCAGCCACGGCCTGTCCGGCAACGTCGAGCAGGAGGTCGCCCGGGCCCTCACGCTCCGCGACTTCGGGCCCGACGTCGAGGACCTGCGCCGGGTCCGGGAACCCGCCCGCGCCCTCCATGTCCCGGACGGCCTGGACCCGGCCGTCATCCCCGACGACGTCCTCGCCGTCTACCGGCTCGCCACCGCGCCCGTCGACTTCGACGCTCCCGGCACGCCCGCACCCCGTATCCGGCCGGAGGGCAGCAACAACTGGGTGATCGGTCCGGGGCGCACCGCCACCGGCCGCCCCCTGCTCGCCAACGACCCGCACCGCGCGCTCACCCTGCCCTCGCTGCGCCGCCTGGTCCACCTGTCCGCGCCGGGCCTCGACGCGATCGGCGCCGGCGAGCCCGCGCTGCCGGGCCTGTCCGTCGGCCACAACGGGCATCTCGCGTTCGGCCTGACCATCTTCGCCATCGACCAGGAAGACCTGTACGTCTACGACACGCACCCGGACGACCCGGACCGCTACCGCTACCGCTCGAGCGACGGCCACGACGACGGCTGGGAGCCGATGCGCGTGGTCCGCGACCGGGTTCCCGTAGCGGGCGCGGACCCGGTCGACATCGAGCTCCGCTTCACCCGGCACGGCCCGGTGGTCCACCAGGACCCCCACCACCACCAGGCCTTCGCCGTGCGCGCCGCCTGGCTCGAGCCCGGTATGGCCCCGTACCTCGGCGGCCTCGAGCTCCTGCGGGCGCGCACCACGGACGAGTTCCTCGACGCCCTCGACCGCTGGGGCGCACCCAGCGAGAACATGGTCTGGGCAACGGCCGAAGGCACCATCGGCCTGCGCCCCGCGGGCCGGATCCCGATGCGCCCCAACTGGGACGGGCTGCTGCCCGTCCCCGGCGACGGACGGTACGAGTGGGACGGCCGTCACCCCGCGGACGCGCTGCCCACCGTGATCGACCCGCCCGAGGGCTGGCTGGCCAGTGCCAACGAGATGAACCTCCCCGACGGCTTCCCCCACGACCGCTGCACGGTCGGCTTCGACTGGGACCACCGGTACCGCTACGAACGCATCGCCGAAGTCCTGCGCGACGCCAAGGACGTCACCGTCGAGGACTGCGTAGGCCTCCAGGGCGACACGGTGAACAGCGCCGCGCGGCACATCCTGGCCACCCTGCTCGACCGCCTCGGCGGCAAGGCCGAACGGGCGGGGCAGGATGTCGAGAGGGAGGACGACCGGGACACGAACGCTGACCTGGCTGCCGCCGTCACCCTCCTGAGCACCTGGGACGCCGACGAACGCACCGATTCCGCCGCGGCAGCCCTCCACCAGGTCTGGCAACGCCGCCACCTGCGCCCGGCCCTCCTGCGCCACGCCCTCACCCCGCTCGTCCCGCCCGCCGCCCTGCCGGACGCGCTCGCCCGCCTCCTCGTCGACGAAGAACTCGGTGCCGACGTACGCACCGACCTCGCCCTGCTCGCCGCACTTGCCGCGGACGCCGCACTTGCCGCGGACGCCGCGGACGCCGCCGACCCAGCGGGCTCCGCCGCCCTCGACCGCATCCTCGCGGACTCGCTCACCGCGGCCTGGGCCGAGACCCGGGCCCTGCTGGGCGACGACACGGCGCGCTGGCGCTGGGGAAGCCTGCACCACGCGGCCCCCGCCCACCCGCTGACCGGCCTGCTCGGCGACCGGCTGCCCCTCCCGCGCCTGCCCCGCCGCGAACGCGGCGGCAGCGGCGACACGGTGCTGAACACCGGCTACGACAGGGACTTCCGCCAGCAGGAGGGGGCGAGCTTCCGCATCGTCGTCGACGTCGGCGCATGGGACCGCTCGCGGGTGGTCAACGCCCCCGGCCAGTCCGGCCGCCCCGACAGCGCGCACTGGGACGACCTGTACGACGCGTGGGCCCGGGACGAATCGTTCCCGCTGCACTACAGCCGCGCCGCGGTCGAGGCCCACACCCGCACCCGTGTCGTCCTGGTCCCGGCAACGGGCAACGAGCCGCGGTCAACGAGCCGCGGGCAACGAGAAACGAGAAACGAGTAAGGTGCACCGATGACAGTCAGGGCATACCGATCCTATTCCGTCGGCCTGCCAGCGGCACTGACGGCGACCGCGTTATGGGGCTTCACGTTCCTCGGACCGGCCGCCGTCGCCCCCGTCAACGTCTACTACCTGGTCGTGGGCCGGTACGCCGTCTTCGGGCTGATGTCCCTGGCCGTGCTGCTCGCGCACCGCGACGGCCTGCGCGGCCTCGGCACCCGTCGCCTGCTGACTGCCGTGCACCTCGGCGTGGTGGGCTACATCGGTTTCTACCTGCTGCTCGCGATGTCCGCGGAACTCGGCGGCGGCGTCCTCGCGTCGACGATGACCGGGCTGATCCCGCTCATGGTCACCGTGGTCTCCAACCTGCTGGAGAAGGTGCTCGCCTGGCGCCGACTCCTCCTCCCGATCGCCGTCATCTCCGTCGGCCTCCTGCTGGTCAACAGCGGCGCGCCCGCGGACCGCTCCTCCGACGGCAGCGACCTCGCGTTCGGCGCCGTGCTCGGATTCCTCGCCTCCGCCGCCTGGTCCTACTTCGTCATCGTCAACCGCAGGACACTGGAGCGTGCCCGGCCCGTTGTGGACGGCACCACCTGGACCGCCTGCATCGGTGTCGGCGCCTGCCTCGGATCGCTGTTCTTGCTGCCGCTCGCGCTGACCGGCGGCGGGCCGTCGCCGTTCGCGGACGGCGACACCCTGTGGCCGTTCCTGGCCTGGTGCGTGACGCTCGCCGTCCTCGGGTCGTGGTGCGCGACCTGGTCCTGGAACCTCGCCTCCAAGCGGCTGCCGGCCACGGTGATGGGGCCGGTCATCGGCATGGAGGCCGTCTGGGGCGCGGCCTTCAACCTGCTGTGGGAGGGCCGGACCCCGACCTTCCACGAACTGTGGGGCGGGCTCCTGGTGGTGGCGGGCGTCCTGCTGGCCTCGTACCTGTTCAACCACGCCGGCCTCACCCGCGCCCAGGCGCAGCAGCACGACGCCGCCGAACGGGACGCCCCGGCCCCGGAACCGTCATCGACGACGCCCTGAAGGTGAGCCAGGAGGCAACGAAGGCAGGGAGGAACTTCACTCGACGCCATACCCCCGGGATGAACGCGGGTGACCCGGATGACGCCGCCAAGCCCGCGTCGAGCACCTCTACGCGATCGCCGACGGCGAGGTCATACCCGAGGACGGCGAGCCTGAAGTTCTTCGAAAACGGTCACCTCGTCGAACGCCCCGAGACCGTCATAGCCGCATGACCGGGCGTGCCCCCTATGCTGCGGGGATGATCAAGCCGATTGAACTCGTCATATTCGACTGCGACGGCGTACTGGTCGACAGCGAACGCATTGCCGCCCGCGTCCAGGTCGCCCTCGGCGCGGAGCTCGGCTGGCCCCTCACCGAGGACGAAGTCGTCGACCGGTTCATCGGGCGCTCGCATGCCTCAATCCGCGAGCAGGTCGCCGCCCGGCTCGACGAGGAGACCGCCGCCATCTGGGCGGAGCGGTTCGAGCAGCTCCACCGCGAGGCCGTGGACGCCGGTCTGGCCCCCGTCGAGGGACTGCCCGAGGCACTCGACGCGATCACCTTGCCCAGTTGCGTGGCCTCCAGCGGCTCCCACGGCAAGATGCGCCACACCCTGGGCCGCACCGGCCTCTACGACCGGTTCGCCGGCCGGATCTACAGCGCCACCGAAGTCGCCCGCGGCAAGCCTGCCCCAGACCTGTTCCTGCACGCCGCCCGGCAGATGGGGGTTGATCCCGCCGCCTGCGTGGTGGTCGAGGACAGCCAGCCCGGCGTCCAGGCCGCCCGCGCAGCCGGCATGCGCGCCTTCGGCTATGCCGGCGGACTGACCCCGGCCGACCGGCTCGAAGGCCCTGGCACCACCGTCTTCCACGATATGCGCAAACTCCCCACCCTCATCACCGAGCAGTAATCGCCCCCTGCCCCTTGAGCGATGGTGTCCGTCAAAGCGGAACAAGCTCACTCAGGGCTTGGACGGGGTTGTGTCGGGGCCGGTGAAGTAGTTCGCGTCTTTGGGGCGGGCGGGGTCATGGCGGGTGGAGCGGGGAGCGGGTTCCAGGTGGGGTATGTGCTTGGAGCAGTGTATGTAGGCCTCTTCGATGGTCAGGTGGATCCACATCTCGGGGCTGCGTCCGGGCGCGGCGTCGGTGGGAAGGCCGGGGTGGAGGGAACGCAGGCCTGCATCGGTGTAGAGCCGGGCGGCGCCGTTGACGTGGAGGCCCACATGGTGGTGGGTGAAGTCCACGAACAGCATGCCCAGGTGGGGGTTCTCCACCATGTTGCCGGCGCTGGCGAGGACACCGTTGCCGCGGAATTCGGGGTAGGCGAGGGTGCGGTCGTCGATGACGTGGACGAATCCTGGCGGCCCGGCGCGGAAGCTGGCGTCGCATTCTCCGTGGGCGTCGGCGGTGGCCAGGAAGACCATGGCCTGTCGGCCGATGAAGTCCCGCATCTGGGGTGTGAGGTACGGGCGTACCTGTTGGTCGTAGAACCGGGCGGCACGGTCGGCGGTACCCAGGTGCTGCTGCAGTTGGTGTTCGCCTGTCGATCCGAAGGACGGCGGAGGCGACGCAGGCAAGGTCACGGGGACGTTCTCCTGGCAGGAAGGGGAGGGCATGGCTCAGGGGAAGGACAGGACGGGCGTCTCGAACGGGTCGTGATGGATGCGGTCGGGCGAGGTGCCGCTGAGTCCGAGCGTCTTGGTGGCTGAGACGACCATCTCCGGCGGTCCGCTGAGATAGACGTCGTGCTGGTACCAGGGGCCGTACTCGGCCAGTACGTCCGGCAGGGACCCCCGGAGCCCGGGGATGTACTCGTGGGACACCGCGCCCCTGATGGTCAGCCAGTGGTGCCGCTGGGACATCCGGAGCATGTCGTCGATGCCGTACAGCTCGCTGCCGGTACGGGCGCCGAGGAACAGGTCCACCTGGTGGCGTCCGCCGCGCCGGGCCACGTCTTCGACGAGGGCGCGGATCGGGGCGAGACCGGTGCCGCCGGCCACGAAGAGCAGATCGCTGTGGACGGCGGCATCCAGAACCATGTCCCCCATCGGGGAGCCCAGCCGGATCACGTTGCCCACGGCCGCACGGTGCACCAGCGCGCTGCTGACCGTGCCCCCGGGCACCGCGCGCACGTGAAACGTGAGGGTGCCGTCCTCCCTGGGCGCGTTGGCGGGGGAGTAGTAGCGCCAGCGCTTCGGCCACCACGGGGTCTCGATGCTCACGTACTGGCCGGCGGCGTACTCGTAGGGCAGGTGGGGGCGTACGGTGATCTCGGCGATGCCCTGTCCGCGCGAGACGCGGTGCACCACCGTGGCGGGCCACACGGCGGGCCGTACCGCTGCGTCCTCCTCGGCCGCACTGATCATGACCTGGGAGACCACGCCGTATGCCTTGGTCCAGGCGGCGGCGATGTCCGCGGTCCAGGCGGGGCCGGCGTAGCGGGCCAGGGAGGCGAGAAGGCACTCGCCCACGGCCGGGAAGTGCGCGGCAAGAGTGCCGAACTTCCGGTGATCGCGGCCGAGGTGCGCGCAGAAGCGGACCAGGCTCTCGGGTGCGTCGACCAGGTCCACGATGCGCAGCAGCGCGCGCAGCAGGCGGCCGCGCTGGGCGTCCATTCCCGGCGGGAACATCGGACGGACCTCGGGGTAGCGGGCGAAGAGGATCGCGTAGAAGTAGACCGTCATCTCCGAGGCAAGGGGCTCGACCACCGATACGGAAGCCCTGATGAGCTGTATCTCGTGATCCGACAGCGGCGCCTCGACGTCCTTCGGTTCCACGACGGGTGCAGCTTCGGTGACGGGGGCCGACGGCTCCGGATACGGGTGTGCTGAGGTGCTGCTCGTGTGACCGATCCGGAACCTCAAGGGGCCAGCGCCCCTCCGGCCGCTATGCGGGACTGCCTCCCACCGGCGGAACAAGATGCGGCACCGGTCATGGGGCTTCGTCCCCGGACCGCGCTGCGGACGGGGTCCTCACCGAACCTGCGTCGCATGAGAGCAGCGATCGGGGCAGCAGCATTGGCTTGCATGAGTCCTCATCCGGGGCGGCAGCACTGAAGCGGATTAATCGGTTCCGGACGCTACATGACCTCGAGGGTGACTCAGAAGTAGCTAATGGATATAGCTGATACGCCCCTTTTGCCCAGGTGGGTATGCCCGTTTGGTGGCGCTCGCTGCCGACGGTGTGCGGTGCAGCCTGGCCGCCCCTGCAGTGATGCGCCGTCACGCAGGTCGTGATCGATCTCCCACGATCGCGCCTACCGGTGCGGGTCCAACCGCCGGCCGGCGGCAGGACCCGGCGTCTCCGAAGTCGTTGGGCGGGGCGGGAAGCCTCCCCCGGGCCAGATCGACGGTGCCGTGCCCGCTGCGCACTCTGCTCTTCCGACGTGGGCAAGCCCAAGGCGTGCCTGGGCAAGCCATCCCGAACCGGCGGCTTCCATCGATCTCCGACGCACAGCCACCGGCGGTGGACCGACCTGACGGCGCCGGGGCCGGTACGAAACCGCTGTGACGGACTACGGGACGGCGTCACGGACGGTGGCGGGCATGTCGTCCAGCAGGGCCCTGACCGCCGCCGCGTGCGCTGGCAAGGCCGGACCAAGGCGGTCTCCCGCTGCCGTTCCGATGTCACCACCCTGCTGTAGCTTGACCACATGGTCAGATATGACAACGGGGCACAGGAGTGGATCGAGTCCGGGGGCGGGTCGCTCATCGTGGTCCCCGAACAGGTCCTGACGTCCTGGCAGGGATGCGACTTCGAGTCGACCACGGGCGAAGACGACTACGACAGGGCCTGCGAGGTCGAGGGCTACCTCGGTGTGATCCCCGTCGGACACGCAGAGGCCCTGGTTCTCGGGGAGCCCTGGACAACCACCTACCTGCCCGAGCACGGCTGCTTCGTGCGCTCGATCGGCGCCGACTCCGAGGACGCCATGCTGGGCAGCGTCGAACAGGCGCTTGAGGCCGCGTCGTGGGAGGCGGAGGTGCTCTGGGAGGTTCCGGGCCCGGTGGTCCTGCTGGACTCCGGCTGGCCCGGCGTTCCCGGGCACAACGCCGACGACGAGGGCGACCGGCTGCGCATCGACCTGGAGGCGGGGCGCTATCTGGTCCGCGCTGCGTATGCCAAGCCCGCGCCCAGGACGACCATGGTCCTTGTCGGGCTCACGCGGCTCTCACCCGACGGGCCTGGAGTTTTGCCGGCGGATATGACCGAGTAGAAGAAGGCCTTCCATCACAAGCCGTCCGTCACTCTGCCGTCGCGATCCCCCTTGACTTCCTCAGGTGCCCGCGGTGGATGAGCTTGATGTCTCATGAGACACACCGAAATCTGGAGAACAGCGGGCATCGGGCCCTGGTATTCACCCGGGCCGGGCCGGGCGGCAGCGTGCTGGTGCAGACCCGCCGCGGATCTCTGACTCAATGCCGGGTCCCATGGACTGGAGGCAATGAAGTGCACCAGGGCCTGCCGGTTCCCGTCCTCGCCGAGCCGGGCCGCCATCGGTTCGAGAAGTAGCAACGTTGCTGCGGCGTGAGAACCGCAGTGACGACTGCTCTGCGGGCCCCGTATTGTTTGGCGCGTGAGTGTGTTCGATGTGCCCGCGGAGTTGTCCGAGCTCGTTGTGCGTAGCCCAAGCACGCCGTCGACGTATGTCCGGCTCTTCGACTGGGCCCGGTTGGACGAACACGAGGTCGCCTTCGCGGTGGAGGCTGTGGCGGATGGACTGCGCGCGCGGCTCGACTCGGTGAGCATCTCGGTGTGGGACAGGGCCGGAGACCTGACCGAGTTCCTGGACGGTCTGGCCGGGGACTTCCGGGGTTGGGAAGGGGAAAGGTCGTGGGTGACCAATCGGCTCGTCCTGACTGCGACGTTCCAGGCCGGTGGCCACGTGCAGCTGAGCTGGGGGCTGCGCGCTGGGGTGTTCGCCAAGGATGAGTGGGAGTGCTCTGTGACGACGACCCTCGAAGGAGGAGAGCAGATGTCGAGGCTCGCCTCTGACGTGCGGAGCTTCGTCCGCCAGGGATAGGCCCGCCTCGCCGTCGTAACGGAAGCGGGCTGTTCCCGGGTGCCGTTGGCAGAAGCGAGTGGCAGACGTCAGCTGAATGCTTGCTGTTCTGCGCGGGCACGCGCGGTGGCCAGGCGGTAGGAGTCGGTGCAGGTCTCGATGATGTTGCCGCCGAAGGTGAGGCGGTCGAGCAGTTCGCCGCCTACCGGGTGCAGCCCCGAGGGGGCGCCGTCACAGGGTGGGGCGACCATGGAATCCTCAGTTCGACAGTTCATGCACGCGTTGGCGCATGCAGACAGCACGCAGGCGTTCACCTACGAGGTCGACCGGCGCGTCGCCGCCGGCGACTTCGACTGGGTCGGCGCGCTCGGAGCGGCGATGGTCGGCGCGACAGGTTCCGAGGCATGGCAGTACCAGTCGGTGTACGACCACGTCCAGCGCGTGCTCGCCAGGACTCCTGGCCGGGACACGATCCGGCAGCTCCTCAGCCTGCCCCTCGCCCTGAGGCCTGGTGGCCGGGGCGAGGAGGTCCGCACCCGGCTCCTGGCCATGGAGCTGGCTGTCCACCAGTCCGCCGAGGACCTGGCCCGGGAGGTCTTCGAAGCCGTACCCGGCCAGGATGTCCTGTACGAGTTCCGCGCCTGCCTGCTGCACGAGCTCGTACGGCTTGCCGTGTCCGTCGACGAGTACCCGGCGCTGCCGCCCTTCGCCTCCGTCCTGGCCGCCGACAGCCACCCCCTCGCACAGCTGCCGTGCCACCTGCTGCCGCTGGAGCAGATCGAACGCGATTTCGTCTGGATGCGCATGGGCCCGGACTCCCGGGTCCCGGAGGACCCCCTGACCACCACCCTGGCCGCCCGTCGACGGGTGGCCGACACCAAGGTGACCGAGGTGGACGACTGGGAGCAGGACATCGCCATGAGCACGGTCACGGAGGACTGGCGCACGGCCTCCAACGGGCGGGTTGCCGCCCATGTCTTCACTGTTGACCCGCCACTCGACGCCGGGGACTTCGGCGCACTCTTCGCCCGGCTGCCCCTGGGATGCCGCAGGGACAACCCCGACCTGTGGACGACCACCGCTGACGCCGTGCTGGGCATCCTGCGAGCGGCTGCCGCCAGCGGTGGCGCGTACACCATGGGCCACTTCGGCGCGTACGGCCGCCTCGCCGCCTGGCAGTCTCTCGCCGGCCTCGTCGGCCTCGCAGCCCACACCCCGGTCCCGGACATCGCACGGCGCGCCGAGCAGACGCACTGGTTCCGTTTCGACACTGAGGCCGACTGGTTCGACAACGTCGCGTGGGACCTCGCCATCACCGCACTGCGCCCCGGAGGGCGGGAAATCGCGGTGCTCGCCGCCACCGACACCGACTGAACGCCCGCTCCGACAGCGGGCTCGGATGCACCGGCGGGTGGGAGGGCCGTACGGAGTCCCCGCCCCCATCCCCGCAGCCCTGACCGGCCAGGCCGGCAATCCCCTTGTCCACCCCACCGCCATGCGCAGGGCCTGTGGGATTGCGCCCGCGCCCATTTCGCATCAACCCCGGCCCTGGAATGCGCACCCCGCGCTACGATTCCAGGTACCGCAGCACCGCTAGGATGCGCCGGCTGTAGCCGGTGGTGTGGGTCAGCTCCAGCTTGTCGAATACCGCATTGAGGTTCTTCTCCACCGAACTCAGCGAGATGTGCAGCTTCTGCGCAATCGCCGAGTTCGTGTGCCCCTGGGCCAACGCCTCCAGCACACTGCGCTCGCGCGGCGTCAGCCGGGCCAGCGGATCGCCGTGCGTGCTGCGGATGACCAGCTGTCGCACGACTTCGGGGTCGATCGCCGCCCCACCCCCGTGGATGCGCTCCATACTCGGAGACGACGAAGTAGGCAGCGGCCTCCACCGCTTGGGGCAACAGCCCGCCGGCCTCGAACTCCATGCGCAGCGGGATGCTGCACCGCTCGGCCACCCCGCCCAGTGCCTCTTCCAGACCGAGACTGTCGAGCGCCGACGGGTAGACCCTCCAGGCCACTTCGCGCAGTTCGGTCAGCACGTCCTGGGCCTCCTGGTGCGCCTGCCGCAGCAGGACCTCCGCCTGTTCGGGATTGCGGCCCCGGCGCGCCCGGCCGAGCAGCATGGCCAGCGCCACCAGGCGCTGCTGGACCCCGTCGTGCAGATCCCGTTCGATGCGCCGACGTTCAGCGTCCACGGCCTGCACGACCGCGGCCCGACTCGCTGCCAGCTCGTCGATTCGCCGCTGGAGCAACTCCCGCTCGGAGGGCCCGAAGCACTCGCGGGCGATCCGCGTGTCCAGAGCGGCCAGTGAGAACAGGCCCTGTACGTCCAGGAAGAGCAGGACGCCGCCGAGCAGCGCCTGCGTCAGGAGCTCGCTCCAGCCGAGCGTGCCCCGGACGACCCCCGTGACCAGCAGACCGGCCAGCACGGCGCCGAAACCCAGCAGCCCGATCACGACCGCGCCCAGCAGTCCCGTATAGCTGCGGACCGCGAGGTAGCGCAGGATCTTCGGGTCGGACGCCTTGTAGTGCTGGGGGAAGCGGTCGCCGAAGAAGGCGGAGCGGCGTTTCTGCTCCATTGCGGTCAGCCGGCGGGCGCCGGCCATCATGGCGGCCAGGGCGTGCCGGCGGGTGCGCGGCCAGAGCAGGAAGGGCCCGAGGGCGGTTCCCGCGAGGAGGAAGTACGCAAGACCGAGCAGGGCCGTCGCGCAGCCGATCAGGACGCCCAGGCTCCGACGCGGCCACGAGGGGGATCGCTCGACCGCCGCGTCCTCGTCGGATTCCGGGCCTGGCGTTCCCGGGCGGCGGTGGTAGGCGGCTCCCGCCAAGTCCCCTTGCACGGAGCCCGAGCCTAGTGCCGCGACACTGCCCGGGCAAGATCGCCCGGGCAGAGCGGCGGGAGTGAGGCCGTCCCGTTCGAGCGGGCGGCCGCGGTCATGCAGTGCGGCGGTGCTGGCCCTTGCGGCCGCGGACGGAGAGGTAGGCGACCAGGGCGATCACGACAAGCACCAGGACGGCCTTGGACAGGATGCCCACGTAGGTCTCCACCACGTCCCACTGGTCGCCCAGCCAGTAGCCCGCCATCACCAGCATGCTGTTCCAGATGAGGCTGCCAAGGGCTGTGAGCATGAGGAAGACGGGCATCGGCATGCGTTCCACGCCGGCCGGTAGGGAGATCAGGCTGCGGAAGATCGGCACCATCCTGCCGAGGAAGACGGCCTTGGTACCGTGCCTGGCGAACCATTGTTCGGTCCGGTCCAGGTCGGAGGTCTTCACCAGCGGCAGCTTCGCCCATATCGCGTGCATGCGTTCGCGGCCGAAGAGCATGCCGAGCCAGTACAGGGCGACGGCTCCCACCACCGAGCCGAGGGTGGTCCAGAACAGTGCCGAGGCAAGGCTGATTACACCCTGTCCTGCGGCGAAGCCGGTCAGCGGCAGGATCACCTCGCTGGGCAGCGGCGGGAAGAGGTTTTCCAGCGCGATGGCCAAGCCGGCCCCGGGGCCGCCCATCGTGTCGACGAGGTCGGCGGCCCAGCCCGCAAAGCCGCCCGTGGGCTCCTGCGGAAGCGCCAGATACATGAGGTGCATGATGTCGTCTCCAGACGGCGGGTCGGTCGCCGGAGCAGTTGCCCCGGTCCCTTCGAACCTAGAAACCGCTGATCAGCGGCGGTATGAGGGTTGCCGTCCGACCTGGTGGTGTTTTCCGCGGTGCCGACCCTGCGGAAAACCACATGTCCTTCCTCCCATAACCTGTGACGCTCTCCCGGGACGCCTCAATGCTTCGGAGGCGCGAAGCGCCGGAGTTCCCTACGCCTCTGTCGTGACGGTCAGTCGGGCCGCTTCTGGTTCTCGATGTACTCCTTGATGATGCTCAGCGGTGCGCCACCGGCAGAGGCGGCGAAGTAGCTGGGCGACCAGAAGTGATCGCCCCACAGGTACTTGTGGATGTGGTCGGGGAACTCCTGGCGGAGTCTGCGGGCAGAGACGCCCTTGAGGGAACCGACCAGACGGGACAGGGCCACCTTCGGCGGGTAGTGAACCAGAAGGTGGACGTGATCGCGTTCGCCGTTGAACTCGACCAGTTCGGTCTCGAAGTCGGCGCAGACCGCTCGCATGATCTCTTCGCAGCGTTCCAGGATCTCGCTGGTGAACGGGCCGCGCCGGTACCTGGGTGTAAAGACCAAATGAGCATGGAGGGTGTAGACAACTGTACGACCCCTGCGAATATTGGGGCTTGGTTCCCATCGTGGTGACATAGGCCAACCGTAAGTACGATGGCCCGCATGAAGATCGTGACGCAGGTGAAGCTGATGCCGCAGGCCAGCCAGGCCGCCGCGCTTCTCGCGACCCTGCACACGGTCAACGACGCGGCGAACTGGGTGTCCGGTGTGGCGTTCGAGCGCGGCGTTCCCCGTGAGTACGAGCTGCGCAAGCACACCTATGCGGAGTTGAAGGCCCGGGGTCTGGGCGCGCAGCCGCACAGCATGTGATCAAGAAGACCCGTGACGCCTACACGACGCTGAAGGCCAACATCCGGGCGGGAAACCTGGGGAAGCCGGGCTCCAAGCGCCGGGGCAAGGCAGAGTCCAAGCCGATCACGTTCCGGCACGAGGCCGCGCATCCGTATGACGACCGGTGTCTGTCGTGGCAGTACGACCAGCAGACCGTCAGCATCTGGACCACCGCCGGCCGACTGAGGAATGTCCGCTTCGCCTGCTCGCCCGGCGCGCTCAAGACGTTGCGGGAGTACCGCAAGGGCGAGGCCGACCTGATCGAACGCGACGGTGTGTTCTACCTGGTCGCCGTATGTGAAATCCCCGAGGCCCCGCTGAACGAGGACCCGTCCGGGTTCGTCGGCGTCGACCTCGGCATTGTCAACATCGCCACCACGTCCACCGGCTACCGTGCCGCCGGGCGCGGCCTGAACCGACACCGCAAGCGGCAGCTCAACCTGCGGAAGAAGCTCCAGGCCAAGGGCACCAAGTCCGCCAAGCGGCTGCTCAAGAAGCGGTCCCGCAAGGAAGCCCGGCACACCGCCAACGTCAACCACATCATCTCGAAGACCATCGTCACCACCGCTGAACGCACCGGCTCCGGCATCGCCCTCGAAGACCTCACGGGCATCCGCAGCCGGGTACGGCTCCGCAAGGACCAGCGGACTTCCCTGCACTCGTGGAGCTTCCACCAGCTCGGCCAGTACATCGAGTACAAGGCCAAGCGGGCCGGAGTACCGCTGGTGTACGTCGATCCGGCGTACACCAGCCAGCAATGCTCCGAGTGCGGCCACATCGACCGGAAGAACCGCGTCGATCAAGCGACGTTCGCATGCCGGTCCTGCGGGGCCCTCATGCACGCGGACGACAACGCGTCCCACAACCTCGCCCACAAGGGCGAGACCGTGTGGACCGCGGGGCGTGAGTCACGCGTCCCAGCCATCCCACAGGTGGCTCAGACGGAGGAGGCCACGCGACAGCCAGCCGCGCCCTACCTCCAAGCCCGGTCCTTCAGGACCGGGTCAAGTTGACGCTTATGCCTTATGCCACGCAGAACTCGTTGCCCTCGGGGTCCTGCATGATCCACCAGTGCCCGGCTGGCCCTTTGTTCACCTCTCGGACGCGGGTGGCCCCCAGGTCTTCCAGCCGGGCCACCAGCTTGTCGAGGCCGCCGGGTTCGCTGTGGATGTCGAGGTGCAGGCGGTTCTTGCCCGTCTTGCCCTCAGGCACGTCTTGGAAGAGCAGTCGTCGGCCGCGGCCGACGCCGCTGGTTTCGTCGAACGGGTCCTCGGGGTGGCGGATCGCAGCGTAGCCGCGGAAGGTCTTGCGGCCCCGGTGCTCGGTGACTGCCTCCTCGCCGATGTGGCCGGCGGCCAGCAGTTGCTCGATGAGAGCGGTGGGGTCTTCCACCTCGTATCCCAGGGCCGAGGCCCAGAAGTCCGCGAGGGCTGGGGCGTTCGCACTGTCGATGACCAGCTTCCAACTCAATGCCATGTAACCGGTTATAGTGGTTACATGGACTCCTCCGCAACCAAGGGCCTGACGCTGCACTCCCATACCGGCGCCGCCTACCGGTTCGACCCCGGCGCGCTGTGCCTGGAACTGCTGCCCACCGGCGGCCCCGGCCCCTACCGCCGGTACGAGGTCCTGTACGAGCCCGCCGACCTGGCCGCCTGGGCAGCCCGGTCGCGGCTGACCCCGACACCCGCACTGGACATCTCCGAAGCCGAGGTGGCCGACGCGCGCAGACTGCGCGACGCGCTGTACCGCGTGGTCATCGCCGACACCCACGGCGAGCCACACCCGCCCGGCGACCTGGAGACCATCAACGAGGCAGCCGCCCGCCCGGCCCTGGCCCCCGCCATCACGCCGACCGGGAAGCGAGGGTGGGCCGGAACACCCAGCGGCACACACCTGCTGGCCACCGTCGCACGCGACGCCGTCGAGTTGCTGACCGGCCCCTTCGCCCACCGCATTCGCATCTGCGCCGCCGAGGACTGCCACCTCGTCTACGTCGACACCTCACGCCCCGGCCGCCGCCGCTGGTGCTCCATGGAGCACTGCGGCAACCGCCACAAGGTCAGGGCGCTGCGTGCCCGCCACACCGAGGAAGGATGATCCCCGTGCCCACAGGACTCACCAAGGACGCCGGCTGGCAGATCGGCGTGTCCCGCACGCTGCCCCACCCCGGGCCCGTCGTCTGGGACTTCGTCAGCAGCCCCGAGGGGAGCGCCCTCTGGCTCGGCCCCGGCGCGGCCCTCACTCCCGAACGCGGCACCTCCTACCGGACGGCCGAAGGAGTGACAGGTGAGGTGCGCGGCTACCACCACGGGAAGAAGATTCGCGTCACCCACGGCACCACCACGGTCCAGGTCGCTCTCACCTCGGCCGCCGACGGGGCACGTACGATGCTCCGCTTCCACCAGGAGCACCTCGCAAGTGCCGAGGAGCGCGAACGGCAGCGGGAGTACTGGCAGCGCGTCATGGACCTGGTCGCTGCCGCAGTCGACCGGAGCTGACGACCGCGCGGCACCTGATGGGCGACCGACGTGCCCCGAGATGCCGACCGCTTCTCGCGAACGTTCCTTTGCGCGAGCAGGATCACTTGAGGGGCCGAAGAGTCCGCCCGATCCTTAACCGTTTCGCACAACTCGTTCTCACGCAATGTGAGCCCGGACCGCGACCGCCCGCAACCGGCAACTGCGTTCGAGGCGATGTGGGAGCGGATCGAGGCGGTCGTGCCCCGCCACGAGCCGGCCGCCGCGATCGCCGCGCTGGCGGCCACCTTCCGGCGCCTCACCGGCCAGGGACTCCTCAAGGCCGACGACCCTCTCCTGGCCGCCCGCCCACCACTTCGCCGGGCTGCTGCTGTGGATCCCCGTGAACCAGGCCATGTTCCACGGCAGCCCCAGCACACCGAAGCCGACCTCGACCACTACGCCACCGCCGGCATCCGCGCCTTCCTCGCCGCGAGGGCACAACCCTGAGGAGCCCCCATGACATGGTCCGAGCACACCGTCGTGCGCGACGGCGTACGCATCTCCTGCCGCGACTGGGGCGGGTCGGGACCGCCCGTCGTCCTGCTGCACGGCCTGGCCGGGCACGCCGGTGAATGGGACACGACGGCCCGGCACCTCCGTGCCGGACACCGCGTCGTCGCCGTCGACCAGCGCGGTCACGGGGCCAGCGAGCGGCACCCCCGCGACCGCACCCGCGCCGCGTACGTCGCGGACGTCGTCGCCGTCCTCGACCAGCTGGACCTCCGGCAGCCCGTGCTCGTCGGCCAGTCGCTCGGCGGCCACACGGCCATGCTCACGGCCGCCGCACACCCCGGCCTCGTCCGTGCGCTCATCCTGGTCGAAGCCGGTCCCGGCGCGTCGAGTCCGCAGGTCGTCGCCGACATCGGCGCCTGGTTCGACTCGTGGCCAACGCCCTTCCCGTCGAGGGAGGCTGCCGTGGAGTTCCTCGGCAGCGGCCCGGTCGGTGAGGGCTGGGCCGCCGGACTGGAGGAACGCGACGGCGGATGGTGGCCGCGCTTCGACCGTGACGTGATGGTCGACTCCCTGTCCGAGAACGCCCGGCGGGCCTACTGGGAGGAGTGGGCCGGGATCACCTGCCCGACCCTGGTCGTCCTCGGCCAGTCCGGCATCATCACCCTGGAGGAATCCGGACGGATGCTCCAACAGCGCCCCGAAACGGCGGCCCTGAGCATCCCGGGGGCGGGACACGACCTCCACCTGGAACACCCCGACGTCCTGCAAGAGGAGCTCAGGCGGTTCCTCCGAGACGTCCCCGAACCTCCCAACTGCGGGGCCTTGCAGTGGCGCGGATGACGGGATTCGAACCCGCGCTACACGTTTGGGAATCACCCGGCATCGGGCCTGTGCATAGCATCTGGCCGTCTTGGGGGCAGGTTGTGGCGCGACCTTCTCAGTGCTGGGCGATGGCGTGGACGGCAGGCGGGCCCCGCCCCGCCTCACCGACTCTCAGGACGAGTCGTCGTAGCGCGCGGCGATCGTGGCGGCGCGATGGTGCAGGGAGGTGCGCAGCGACTGCGGGGCCAGGGCCTCTGCGTCCGTGCTGAGCTGCCACAGCGCCCACTCGGCGTGTCGGAGGTCTTGGAACGTCGCCTCCAGCCGTAGCCAGCCGTCCCTGTCGGGTTCGGCGGCGCGGACGGCCACTGCGGAGTTCAGCAGTTCCTCCCGTCGCAGCGGGTTCACCCGTACCAGTACGGCGATGTGGTCGCTGGACAGGAATCGTGCGCAGCGTTCCTGCCAGGCCAGGTCCAGGTCGACACGGTCCGGTCGCTGTGCCGGTTCGGGGAGTTCCTCGGCGGCCAGTACCCGCGACAGCCGGTACGTGCGGTCCGCGCCCGCTCGCGTCGCCAGCAGATAGCCCCGGTCGCGTACGGTGACCAGGCCGATCGGGTCCACCGTGCGCCACTGCGGAGTCTGGTCGGTGGCCGCGTAGTGGATGCGAAGTCTGTGTCCGGCGAGCACCGCGCGCCGGATCTCGGCCATTGCCGTTTCGGGGACCTCGTCGGTGACTGGCCGGCGTGAGAGCAGGTCGGTCTCCGGCTCGACGAGGAACCGCTGGGCCGCGCCGCTCGCGGTGGCCTGATGGCTTTCGGGCAGCGCGTCGACCACCTTGCGCAGGGCCGAAGCGAGCGCCGAGCCGAGGCCGAACGCCTGCTCACCGCGCCCTGATCCGGTGGCCAGCAGGGCAAGTGCCTCGTCGTGGTTCAGTCCGGTGAGCTCGGTCCGGAAACCGGGGAGCAACGCGAAACCGCCGTGCCGGCCGCGTTCGGCGTAGACCGGGACGCCGGCTGCGGACAGCGCCTCGATGTCGCGCAGCACAGTACGGGGGGAGACCTCCAGCTCTCGGGCCAGTGTGTCCGCAGTCAGCCGACCGCGCTGACGCAGCAGCAGTACCAGCGAGACCAGCCGATCGGCGCGCATTCGGGAAGCCTAACGAATACACGACAAAGGTTGTCGTGATTGGTTGGCAGGCTCGGGTGCACCGAAGTAAGCGACGGCGGCTACCGCGCCGTTGGATCGAATGGAGCTGATGTGGCGATGGAACGAACGGCAGTCAACCCGGTGGCCTGGTCTGCGGAGCTGGGATTCAACCAGGGTGAGCTCGTCTCCGGGCACACCCGGACCCTGTACTGCTCCGGACAGACCGCGATGTCCGCCGACGGCACGCCCCAGCACGACGGTGACATGGCCGCGCAGCTGTCGCTGAGCGTCGACAACCTGGAGGCGGTGCTCGGCGAGGCCGGCATGTCCCTCGCGAACCTCGTGCGGCTCAACGTCTACACCACGGACGTCGATCTGCTGTTCCCTCACTACGGGGTGCTGGCGTCGCGGTTGGGTGCGGCCGGGGTGGCACCGGCCACCACGATGCTTGGGGTGACACGGCTGGCTGTCCCCGGCCAGATGGTCGAGCTCGAGGGGACCGCCGTCGCGTGATGCGGCCCCGCCGCCTCTGCTGCTCGTGCCGTTGAACCGGCACGAGCAGCCCGCGCTGGAGTTCGGCGAGCACGGACGGCATCCCGAACATCGCCCGGCCCTCCGTCGTTGGCCTGTCGATGCCCGGGATCGTGGGCGGCGGCTCAGACCCAGAGGAGGACCAGGACGAGGGCGGAGCCCAGGGTGGCGAGGGCGAAGCGGGTCAGGACGAGGGGGCGGAGCCAGGCGGGGAAGGGGAGACGGCGCCGCCATGCTCGGTGTGCACTCGCCGGCCGGACGCCGTCTGAACGGCATGGGGAACTTCCTCGACCACGTGGGTCAGGATCTGGTCCAGGCGGCCGAACGCCGGAGGCACCTCTACACCGAGCGGCGAGGCGCCGACGAGCAGAGCGCGGCCTCGGAGGGGCCGAGGTTGTGGAGCGACGAGCACGGGAAGGTGCATCGATTCCCGGGGCCGGCCGCCGACGCATCGCGCTGGCGCCGGCGCCGGCGCCAGCGCTGACGTCGCAGAGCGGCACGTCGCACGTCCAAGGCCGTTGAGGCTCGAGGGCGGGCAAGGAGCCGCCGCCGCGGCGCCGTCGAGCGCCTGTGATGCAGCACACGTCGGACGGGGCGATGACTTTGTCTCCTGCGGAAGGTCATATCCGCGACAACGCCGACGCAAGAAGGGCCGGGCCATGACCGACACTCTCAGCACAACTCGCCACCTCGCTTCTGCCGTGCCCGCGTCACGATCCTGGGCGCGGAGTGCTCCGATCGGCGGCATGGTGGCGGGCCCGCTGTTCCTGACTGCCGGACTCGTCCAAGGCTTCGCACGGGACGACTTCGACTTCACCCGGAACGCCATCAGCCAGCTGGCCCTCGGCGAGTCGGGTTGGATCCAGACGGTGAACTTCCTGGTCACCGGTGCCCTGCTGATCGCCGGTGCGACGGGACTGCGCCATGTGCTTCGCGGCGCACCGGGCGGGACCTGGGCCCCCGTCATGGTCTGCGTCTTCGGCGTCTCCTTCTGGGTCGCGGCAGCCTTCCCGGCCGACGCCGGGGCCGGCTTTCCCGCCGGCGCACCCGAGGCGACCGAGATGAGCGGGCACGGGGCGGTCCACATGTTCGGCGGGATGGTCGGCTATCTCGCCCTGTGCGCCACATTCGTCGTCCTGGCCCGTCCGCTCGCCGCCAAGGGCCTGCGGGGCTGGGCCGTCGTCTCCCGCGTCGTGCCGGTGGTCGTCCTCGCGGGGTTCATGGCCTCGGCCGCCTCCGTCCTGGCTTTCACCGCGGGTGCGGGTCTCGGCCTTCTGTGGCTGGCGGCGGTGACGGCCCGGCTGGCCGGCCCCCCGGCCAAGCGCTGGCGGACCGCCTCTCCCGCAGGCATCATCGAAACCGTCAAGATCATTTCAATGCGAAACGGGGGCACCTCATGACCGACGCGGTGAAGGGTCCTGCCAGCTACTTCCCCTCCATCGAGAAGAAGTACGGCCGACCGATCGCCGAGTGGAAGGACCTCATCCGTTCCTCCCCGCTCACCAGGCACATGGAGCTCGTCAACTGGCTCAAGACCGAACACGGCCTGGGCCACGGCCACGCCAACGCCCTCGTTGCCCACACCCTCGCAGAGGACAGCGGCAACTGACCTGGAGTGCGGCGCGCCTTGACCCACCGTCTGTGCAGGTTCACCGAGGTGAGGGTCGTGGTCAGGATTGGGCGTTGAGGTAGCCGATGAGGGCGGCGCCCCACCAGCCGGCCTGGCTGATGGTCGCGGCGAGGCCCGACTGGGCGAGCAGGCGGCGGGGCACCTCGGCGGTGGGGGCGTCCTTGTGAGGGGTGAGGCGCTGGCCGAGCCAGTGGGCGTAGAAGCCGTTCAGGGTGACCGCCAGGACCAGGGCGATCTTGGTCTGGGTGAGCGGGGAGGCCAGGTTCGGGTGGAGGAAGAGGCCGCTGACCACGAGCCCGGCCATGCCCGCCCAGATGGGGACCTGGAGGGTGCAGGCGGTGTGCAGGATGTCGCCCAGGCGGCGCTTGCCGAGCAGCCAGAGCAGCGCGAACCAGTCCACGGCGAGCACTGCGCCCAGGCCGACCACCATGGCGGCGACGTGCACGAAGCGGGCCACGGCCTGCAGCACCGGGTCGGCGTGCATGTGGCCGGAGGTCCAGCAGACTCCGGCCAGCACGGCGGAGCTCAGCAGGCCGAGGACGGCCAGTACCCACGGCGGCGTCGGGCGCTCCTGCGGGTGCCCACCCCCGCTCTCGGCGAGGCTCGACGCGGACGCGGACGCGGACGCGGACACGGGCACGGGCACGGGCACGAGCGCCGGCTCGGTGGCGAAAGCCATGGGTTCAGCTTCCGTTCTTGAGCGAGGGCGGGGTGGGTCTTGGCATGGGTGCTTCCTCCAGGGCGAGCGGACCAACACAGCGGGTTAGGTAAGGCGTACCTAAACTTGATTGACGGTCCGCCGTCAACTCGTCCCGGAACGTGAGACCGGAACCTGGACCTCCGTTCCCGCGGAGCCCGGGAGTTCGGCTGTAGTGCGGGTTGAGCCCGGACCGCCGCCCCGCGGCACCCCCATCCTTGACTCCTGCTTGACCTTTCCTTGAGTGGCTCGTGAGTCAGTCGTAATGGCGCCGTGTCGCTACTGCCCGGTTGCGAGCTGAATCACATTTCCTGCGGGTTGCGGCGAGGTAAGGCTCAGCTAAGTTAGCCCAGCCTCACTTTCCGAGGTTCTGCCGTCGCCCCCCCCAGGAGTCCCCTATGCGTCCCGTCCGTTTGTCCGTCGTCGTGAGCGCAGCCGCAGTGGCCGCACTGGCCGCCGTCACGGGCTGCACGCAGAAAGCCGACTCGAAGAACGGGGCGGATGGCGGTCCGGTCCAGGTGATCGCCAAGGATGACTCCTGTGAGGTCTCCCAGAAGGAGATCAAGGCCGGTCATGTCGAGCTGGCCATCGAGAACAAGGGCTCGAAGGTCACCGAGGTCTACATCCTCTTCCCGGACGACCGCATCGTCACCGAGCGCGAGAACATCGGCCCCGGCACCAAGCAGAAGCTGACCGCCGAGGTCAAGCCCGGCTCGTACGAGATCGCGTGCAAGCCGGGCATGAAGGGTGACGGCATCCGCCAGAAGGTCACCTTCACCGGTGACGGGGCGGTCGCCAAGCGCAGCCCCGAGCTGGACGCGGCGGTTGCCGCGTACCGTGCCTACGTGCAGCAGCAGGCCGACGAGACGCTGCCGAAGGTCAAGGTCTTCACCGACGCCATCGCCCAGGGCGACATCGAAGCCGCGAAGAAGGCGTACGCCGACTCGCGCATCGGCTGGGAGCGCACCGAGCCGGTCGCCGAGTCCTTCGGCGACATCGACCCGAAGGTCGACGTCCGTGAAGACGGCCTGGAGGCCGGCCAGGACCCGGCCAAGGACTGGACCGGCTGGCACCGCCTGGAGAAGGCGCTGTGGCAGGACAACAAGATCGGGGACGAGGAGAAGGCCCTCGCCGGGCAGCTCGTCACCGACCTGACCGACTGGCAGAAGCGCGTCGGTACGGCCGAGATCACCCCGACCTCCATGGGCAACGGCGCCAAGGAGCTCCTCGACGAGGTCGCCTCCGGCAAGGTGACGGGCGAGGAGGAGCGTTACAGCCACACCGACCTGGTCGACTTCAAGGCCAACGTCGAGGGCGCGCAGAAGGCGTACGAGCTGCTCAAGCCCGTCGCGTCGAAGAACGACCCGAAGCTGGCCGAGGAACTGGACAAGCAGTTCGCCGCGATGAACACGCTGCTCGACACGTACCGCGAGGACAAGAACACCTACGTGTTCACCTCCTACGACAAGGTCACCGAGCCGCAGCGCAAGGAGCTCTCGGACGCCGTCAGCGCCCTCGGCGAGCCGCTGTCCAAGCTCGCCGCCGCCGTCGTGAAGTAAAGGGGAGGCAGACCGATGGCTGAAGACAAGCCCACACAAGCAACGCAAACAGAGCAAGCAGCGCAAGCAGCGGACGCCGGGGAAGCAGCAGAGCCGGCGGCCGTGCCCCAGGCCGGTACCGCCGCGACCGCGCCCTCCCGCCGCTCCCTGCTGGCCTACGCGGGCGCCGGGCTGGCCGTCGGTGCCGCCGCGGCAGGCGGCGCGGCGGCGGCCCTGGGTGGCAAGGGGGACGGCGCCATCACGTCCGCCGCCCTGTCCGGTGCGGCCGTGCCCTTCCACGGCGCCCACCAGGCGGGTATCGCCACCCCTGTCCAGGACCGGCTGCACTTCGCCGCGTTCGACGTGAAGACGAAGGACCGCGAGGCGCTCATCCAGCTCCTGAAGGACTGGACCCGTGCCGCCGAGCGCATGACGGCGGGTCTGACGGTCGGCGAGGGTGCCTTCGGCGGACTGCCGGAAGCCCCGCCGGACGACACGGGCGAGGCCCTCGGCCTGAAGCCCTCCCGGCTGACCCTCACCATCGGCTTCGGCCCCTCCCTCTTCGCCAAGGGCCGCTTCGGCCTGGAGGACAAGCGCCCCGCCGCCCTGGTCGACCTGGAGCTGTTCCCCGGCGACAACCTCGACCCGGCCCGCTCAGGCGGCGACATCTGCGTGCAGGCATGCGCGGACGACCCGCAGGTCGCGGTGCACGCCATCCGCCAGCTCGCCCGTATCGGCTTCGGCAAGACCGTGGTCCGCTGGTCGCAGCTGGGCTTCGGCAAGACCTCCTCGACCACGCCCGAGGAGCAGACGCCGCGGAACATGATGGGCTTCAAGGACGGCACCCGGAACATCGCCGGGACCGACACCGCCGCCCTGGACAAGCACGTCTGGGCGTCCGCGAAGGACGGCTCCGCGTGGATGGCCGGCGGCTCCTACCTGGTCGCCCGCCGGATCCGGATGAACATCGAGATATGGGACCGCACTCCGCTGCAGGAGCAGGAGGACATCTTCGGCCGGGACAAGGCCGAGGGCGCCCCCGTCGGCAAGGCCAAGGAGCGCGACGAGCCCTTCCTGCCGGCCATGAAGCCCGAGGCGCACGTCCGTCTCGCACACCCGGACACCACCGGCGGTGCGATGATGCTGCGCCGCGGCTACTCCTTCACCGACGGCACTGACGGCCTCGGCCGGCTGGACGCGGGCCTGTTCTTCCTCGCCTACCAGCGCGACGTGCACAAGGGGTTCATTCCGGTCCAGCGCAACCTGGCACGCGCCGACGTGCTGAACGAGTACATCCAGCACGTGGGTTCGGCGATTTTCGCCGTCCCGCCGGGCGTCCGCGACAAGGACGACTGGTGGGGCCGGACCCTGTTCGCGTGACCAGAAGGGAGAACACCGCTTGTTCGGCAACTATCTGATCGGCCTGCGCGAGGGGCTGGAAGCCAGCCTGGTCGTCTGCATCCTCGTCGCCTACCTGGTCAAGACGGGCCGGCGTGATGCGCTGCGCCCGATCTGGGCCGGTATCGGGGTCGCAGTGTCCCTTTCGCTGGCCTTCGGCGCGACCCTCGAGTTCGGTTCGCAGGAGCTGACGTTCGAGGCGCAAGAGCTGATCGGCGGCACCCTGTCGATCATCGCAGTGGGCCTCGTCACCTGGATGGTCTTCTGGATGCGGCGCACCGCGCGCCATCTGAAGGCGGAGCTGCACGGGAAGCTGGACAGTGCCCTGCAGATGGGCAAGGGCGCGCTGGTCGCCACGGCCTTCCTGGCGGTGGGCCGGGAGGGCCTGGAGACCGCGCTGTTCGTGTGGGCGTCGGTACGGGCCAGCGGTGAGGGCTCCTCCGCGCCGCTGATCGGGGTGCTGCTGGGCATCGCGACGGCGATCGTCCTGGGCTGGCTGTTCTACCGGGGTGCGCTCAAGATCAACCTGGCGAAGTTCTTCACCTGGACCGGCGGCTTGCTGGTGGTCGTCGCCGCGGGCGTGCTCGCGTACGGCGTGCACGACCTGCAGGAGGCCGAGTTCCTCAGCGGTCTGCAGGACAAGGCATTCGACATCAGCACGGCCATCCCGCCGGACAGCTGGTACGGCACCCTGCTCAAGGGCGTCTTCAACTTCCAGCCCGACCCGACCGTGTACCAGGTCGTGGCATGGGCGCTGTACCTGATTCCCACGCTGGCCCTGTTCCTGGCCCCGGCAGGACTCGGGCAGTCCAAGCCGGTGGCGGTCCCGGAGCAGCAGGGGACTTCCGTGTCCCAGACCGGTGATCGCCCGCTGTAAGGCGGTATCCACGCGGTACCCAGCGAGGCCCGGTGGCGGCAGCAGCCGCTGCCGGGCCTCGTGACGCGTTCACGGCACGGTGGATCAGGGGGTGAGCCGACGACACCCGCAGCCGCCAACGCGGTTGGTTATGGAGGCCATGTGCGAGATTCGACGGTCCGGGTGTGCTGCAGGGCTGCCGAGCTGCTGAACAGACACAGCGCCAGAACGAAGGACACCACTGCCCGGGCGCGGCAGCAGCCGCTGGCGGCGCTCAGCACGTCCGGGCAACTCCAATATATGTCGTCGATCACTTCATGGCTGATCTGCTCGGTCAGCACACCGAGCAGGATCTCGTCCCCGAACCGGGGCGCCACTGGCGGCGCTCGATGGCCTTGTCCAGAACTCGGATGAGCCGCCGTCGTGGCAAGCGACGGCAGACTGAGGGTCCAACGGAGCTCCCATTCGGACATGCGGATCTTGGTCGATCTCCTGTCCTGCCGGGGAGCTCCGTTGCCGTTTGTCCCGATATCAACTGGCGAATCATCAGATCGAGGTCGCCTGGCGACCGCACGAGGGACTTACACGCCCAGGGCAGCCATCAATGCGTTCCTCACCTGCGGAAATGTCCTCACTCGCCAGCATTGCTGTGACCAGTACTCTCGCGGGTTAGTCGAGGATGGCGTCGAGCTCTAGCTCGACGAGCCAGTCGGGGTCGATGAAACGCGACACCTCGACAAAGGTGCATGCCGGACGGACCGATGAGAACCGCTCTCCGTGCGCTTGCGCGGCTTCTCTCCATCGAGTCACGTCCGTCAGCATGATGCGGGTCCGTACGACATCCTCCAGTGACGCCCCTGTTGCCTTCAGCGCGGCCTCCGCAATATCCAGGCACCTCACGGTTTGGGCATAGACGTCGCCTTGCCCCACCGTTGTCCCGTCGTCCCCGATGGGCGCAGTGCCGGCAACCGCGACATGCTTCCCTTTGCGGATTGCCCGGGAAAATCCGATCTGTGGCTCAAGTGGCGAGCCAGAACTGATCATCTGTCGAACATGTTCCATCGCACCATGCTCCCAGAGCACCGCACTTTCGATACACGCCCCAAGACGCTCAGTCAAAGTCAGCGATCCGGTGATCGATGGCATGCTCTGATGCCCGATCCGGCTCAGGGGGCGCTTTCGGTTCCTTCGTCGACCAGGCCGAGCCGGTGGTAGTGGCGGATGGTCTTGACCGTGACGCCGACGAAAGCCGCCGCCTGGCCGATCGTGACGCCGCTGGTCATGGTCGTCAGCGACTTTCGCGGGCGCGGGCGGCGAGCTCGCGCGTGGCCTTGGCGACGGCGCGGAAGTCCTTGCGCACGATCGTGCCGTGGTTGCTGGCGACCTTCGCGCTCATCTTGAGGTTCGGGTTGCGGGCGAGCAACGGGTTGAGGGTGGTGCGCATCTGTTCTCGCTCACCAATCCTGCTTCCAAAGGCCTCACCCGAGGCGACCACGTAGCGGACAGGGACGGTCACACTCTCAAGGACCGGTTCGAGGGCAGCGTGGAGTTTGTGGGACTCGATGGCGCTGTCGGCATGCTGTTCGGCACTCATCCGCGCCCCGTTGCCGACCAGGCGCAACACCGGCAACATCCATCGCATCCCGGATTCCGAGCGGCCCAGTGCACCCCGAGCAACGCGCCGTAGGACCAACCCACCAAAAGCGGCCGCTCCAGGCCCCTGGCTCTC
Source organism: Streptomyces sp. NPDC043854 (assembly GCF_056436005.1). Lineage (NCBI taxonomy): Bacteria > Bacillati > Actinomycetota > Actinomycetes > Kitasatosporales > Streptomycetaceae > Streptomyces > Streptomyces sp. NPDC043854. Next base: position 73,747 of record NZ_JBWKDK010000016.1, on the reverse strand, counting down.
AGGACGGCGTCGAGATCCCGGACGCACGCCTCGAACGAGTGGTCCGCCGACTGCTTCGACCGGCCCCGGCCCCGCTCGTAGTAGGCGAGGCCCTGGTGACCGCCTGCGCCCCGGGAGCCGAGGCTGTGGCCGGGCCCTGTACGCCAGGGCCCGCGTCGAACGGCCGGGCGCCATCGCATCGAGGGGGTCGACGCGATGGCGACCGGGGATGGGGAGCCCGCCTCGGCCGGTGGCAGAAGGCCGAGCCGCCGCCGAGGGCGTGGTTCAACTGCCTGCCCCGGCTAAGGTCCGCCGTCGCGGCGTACCAGCCGGTAACTGAACGTTCGGCCTGCGCCCGTACTGCGCCGGGCCGCGTTGTCCCTGAACGATTGCGCTGCTGTGACGAGCCGGTCGACGCGGAAGTTGTCCCGGCGCAGGCGCTGGAATGCCGAGCGGGGCAATCCGATCAGCGCGGAGGCGTCCCAGGTGGTCCTGCCGTGGCGGATGGCCTTCAGCACCAGGGCGAGACCCAGCGGATTGACCGAGCGTCCGGTGAGGTGGTGATGCTCGGCCATGGCCTGAGCCGCCCGCATGGCCGTGGCGAAGGAGACGTCGTCCGCCAGCCACTGGATCAGGGCGTTCTCCGGGATTCCCGCGGCCTCCGCGCAGGCGGCGTGGGGCAGCCCCATGGCTGCCCCACGCAGTGCCTCGGCCCGGCACAACGCGGTCTCCGCCTTGAGGTCCGCGACCGGATAGCAGGCGGCGAACAGGGCGCGTTGGGCGAGTTCGGCGGTGTCCGAGGCGGCCATCATGTCGGCCGCCCACGCCTGGTCGTGGTGAGACTCTTCGTCGCGTGTGCCGGGCACCGGACCTGCCTTCGTTCGGGCTCCTGAGGTGGGACGGCCAAGCCTGTGAGGGCGGGTCGACGGGCCCGCGCGCAAGGTGGGGTTGCTACGCGGAGGCGGTCATGGCTGTGGTGCCGCCGCGGAGGGCGAGGGAGGCGGAGTAGCGGCGCAGCAGGAGGACGGCGGTGGTGGCCAGCCCGGTGAGCAGGCCGAGCCAGATGCCGAGGATGTCGAGGTCGAGTGCGTAGGCGAGGAGCCAGGAGGCGGGCAGTCCGACGGCCCAGTAGCCGATGACGGTGATGCGGAAGCCGCTCTTGGTGTCGTCGAGTCCCCGCAGGAGTCCGACGCCGATGTTCTGGGCGCAGTCGAAGAACTGCAGGAAGGCGGTGACGATGAGCAACTGGGTGGCGATCGTCAGGGCCTGCCCGGAGCCGGAACCGGAGTCGAGGAAGGGGGCCAGGACCAGGCCGGGGAGCGTCAGGTAGAGGATGCCGACGACTGCCATGACGGCGGCGGCGCATGCGAGCGCGGTGTTCTTGATGCGCCGGGCGTCGTCGATGCGGCCGAGCGCCAGTTCGCGGCTGACGTTGATCGATGCGGCGTGGGAAAGCCCGACGGCGACCTGGAAGACGATGTAGACGAGCTGGTTGACGGCCGTGTGCGCGGCGAGTGCATCCGGGCCGAAGGAGCCGGCCATCAGCGCGGTGATGGAGAAGAACCCGGCCTCGGAGCCGTACGTCGCGGCGATGGGTATCCCCAATGCGACCAGGCGCTTCACGGTCGCGGGGTCGGCCTTGGCCGCGTTCAGGGTGAGCAGCGGCGCCAGCTCGCTGTCCTTCTTCGCGAAGAGGTACAGGGCGAGGAACGACAGCAGGTAGACCGTGGAGGTGGCGATGCCGATGCCGGTCAGGCCGAGCCGGGGCAGGCCCCACGTGCCGTGGATGAGGATCCAGTTCAGGCCGGCGTTGACGGCCACGGACGCGATGGTGATCTGGAGCAGCGCCTGGGGGCGGCGCATGCCGACGGTGAACTGGCGGACGGCCTGGAACCACAGGCAGGGCAGCAGGCCGGGGGCCAGGGCGAGGAGCATCGTCTGCGTGCGGTCGACGACCGCGGCGTCCTGACCGAGCCAGGTGAGGGCCTGGCCTATGAGGATCATGAGGACGGCGCCGGCCATGCCGGCGAGCGTGGCGACGGCCATGCTCGCGCGGACGATGCCCCGGACCTCCTCGTTCGCCTGGCCTCCTCCGCTCGCCCCGTCCTTCTCCGCCTGCTCGGCTCGTGCCGCCGCGGCGGCCACCTGGTTGCCGACGGAGGTGACCAGGCCGACGCCCATGGTGCGGAGCTGGTTGAAGATGACGATGGCCAGGCCGCCGGCGGCGAGCTCCTCGACACCGAGGAAACCCATCATCACCGTGTCGGTGGTCGTCAGCGCGACCTGCGCGAGCTGGGTGAGGACGAGCGGCACGGCGAGGGCGGCCAGGGCGCGGCTGTCGCGGAGGAGGGTGGTCAGCATGGGTTACCGGTTCCTGCGGAGTTTGGTGAGAAGTTCGTCGATCTCGCGTTCCACCTCGCCGTTGAGGAGGTCGCGTTCCTGCATCCACTCGTCGTTGAAGACGGTGTCCATGTACTTCTCACCGCCGTCGTTGACGAGGGCGACCATAGTGGTGCCCGGGGGCAGCGAGGACAGGCGGGTCAGGGCCTCGTAGACGACGCCGCCTGCGGAGCCGCCGATGAGCAGACCGGTGCGGGCGACCGCGCGGCAGGTCGCGAACGCCTCGACGTCGCCGACCTTGACGCCTTCGTCGATCAGGTCGAAGTCGACGAGCGCGCCGATCTCGGCGCCTTCGGGAGTGCCGGTGCCGGACTGGTAGTAGTCGTGGGCCGGCCCGCCGAAGGCGATGGATCCCTTGGGTTCGACACCGATGACCGTGAAGCCGGATATCAGCTTGTTCAGCTCCCGGCTGGTGCCGCACAGGGCGCCGCCGGTGCCGACGGCGCCGATCAGGACGTCGAGCCTGCCGTCGAGGGCCTCGTTCAGTTCGTGGGCCACGGGGAAGTAGCCGACGCCGTTGGCCGGGTTGTTGTGCTGCTCGGTGAAGATGGTGTTGTCCTGGCCGCGGGCCATCTCCTCGGCGAGTTCCTCGCGTGCGGCGGTGGCGAGTTCTTCGGTGCCGTCGTCGACGACGTAGACGAGTTCGGTGCCCAGGGCCTTCATGCCGCGGAGCTTGTCCACGCAGGCGTGGTTGTCGACGACGGCGGTGAAGGTGTAGCCGCGTTCGGCGGCGATGACGGAGAGCCCGAGACCCGTGTTGCCGGAGGTGGATTCGATGATCCGGCCCCCCGGGCGCAGTTCGCCCGCGGCCTCGGCGGCGTCGACCATGGCGCGGGCCATGCGGATCTTGGCCGTGCCGGTCGGGTTGAACATCTCCAGCTTCAGCAGCAGGCGGCTGCCGGTCTCGGTGCTGGCGAGTTCCAGCAGGGGGGTGTAGCCGATGAGGTCGGACACGCGGGAGACCACGGCGGGGCGCTGAAGTGCTCCGGGCATCGAAAGCTCCTGTGAGGGGGGTCGGCCAGGCTGGGTGGGCCTGGTCAGGTGAAGTGACGGTCCAGGCGCCAGCGCGGGCGGGGGCGGTCGGTGTGGTCGACGACGACCTTGGGCGGCAGGGCCAGGTCGTGGAAGGGCGACTCGTTGGAGTCCATCTGGTACCCGGCGGTGTTGGGGTAGACGAGCAGGTCACCGGTACGGGGGCGGCGGGTGAAGCCGACCTTGCGCCAGGTGAGCATGTCGGATTCCAGGCAGGTGGCCGCCCCGACGCTCGCCGGATACACGCCGGCGGGTGCGCTGGTGTCCTGGGGCAGGAGGTGGGGGTCGGGCAGGTATTCGCTGTTGAACCACTGCTCGGACAGGCTCAGGCTGGTGCCGTCGACGGTGAGGATCTGGTAGCCGTCGCGGTCCTTGACGCCCTGGATGCGGAAGACGGTGGCACCCGCCCGGTCGAGGAGGGCTCGGCCGGGCTCCAGGAGCAGGACCACGCCGGAGTCCTTCAGGAGCTCGGCGAGCGGCCGGCTGTGGCCTTCGGGCCGGGTCGCCAGCAGTGCGGCCAGCGCGTCGGGGCCGGCGTTCGGCGAGTGGTAGGGGTAGAAGTCGCCGGTCTGGAACGTCTTGCCCGCGTGGTAGTAGCGGCTGTGGTGCTGGGCGAGGAACGTGTGCCAGCTGTCGGCGTCGGTGTAGCTGATGGGCAGGCCGCCGCCGATGCTGATCCGGCTGGCCTCCAGGCCCTGGACGCGGGCCTTGAGGCACAGGTCGACCAGGTGGCCGGCGAGGTCGGCACGCGGCTGGAGGGCGTAGCCCGACAGATGGAAGCTGAAGCCCTCCATCCGGACCGCGTCGCCGGCCTGGACGCAGCGGTCCACGGCGGTCGCCAGTTCGGCTTCGGTCATTCCGAAGCGGCTGTTCGGCTGTGCCGGGGGAAGGCAGCGCAACAGGACCCGGGCGGGACGCACCCGTCCGGTCAGGGCGATGGTCACGAGGGCATCGAGCTCGTCCAGGGCGTCGACGGCGATCAGGGCGCCCTGCTGGACCGCCAGGCGGAGCAGGGCCGGGTCCTTGGCCGGGCCGGTGACCACGAGGTGCTCCCCGCGGACGCCGTGTCCGAGGGCCTCGCGCAGTTCGCCGGCAGAGGCGACGTCCACCCCGGCGCCGCCTGCCGCCGCCCGTTCGACGAACAGGGCGGCCTTGTTGGCCTTCTTCGCGAAGTACACGAAGCCGTCCACGCCGGCCGAGGTGAGGGCGTCCTGCATGGCCCGCAGGTTGGCGTCGAACGCGTCGGGCAGCAGGAAGTGGAACGGGCCGCCGAAGGCGTGGGCGAGTTCGGGCAGCAGCCCGCTGGCGAGCACCGCGTCCGTCGCGGCATCGGGGAGGGAGGGGAGGGTGGGCCAGGAGCCGGTGCCGGCGGTCACTGCCACAGCGGCACCTCGGTGCCCAGGCCCTGGGCGATGGCCAGCTGGGCGAAGCGGTGGCCCAGGGCGATGTCCGTGACGACCAGCCCGCTGTTGTAGGCGAAGATGCGCTCGGTGTCGCTCTGGCGGCCTGCGGCGACGCCGGCCAGGACCGGCGGGAGCTCCGCGTCGACGGCGGGGAGCTTGCCGTCGGCGTCGGCCATGTCGGTGCCGGTGACGTTCATCTGCGCTTCGCTGGTGGCGATGACCCGGTCCGCCTGGTGCAGGGTCGAGGGCGCGAGCCCGTGTCCGACGAGGATCGACAGCGCGCCCGGCTTCAGCCAGTCCGCCTCGACGGCGGCCGGGGTGTGGGCGCCGGCGGTCGCGACGATGACGTCCGCGTCGGCGGCCGCGGCCCGCACATCGGTGACGATCTCCACCTCGCGGTCGGGGAAGTACGCGTGCAGCTGCTCGCGGACGGCCTCGATGCCCTCGGAGTGGGTGCCGAACACCATCAGGCGGTCCAGCTCCGGCAGCGTGGTCAGCAGGAACGGCAGCGCGAGGCGGCCCTGCGTCCCGGTGCCGATGACCAGCGCGGACCGGGCGCCGGGGGCCGCGCATTCGCGCGCCAGCAGGGCGGAGACGGCGGGGGTGCGCAGGGAGCCGATGCGGGAGCAGTCCATCATCGCCACCGGCAGCCCGGTGACGTCGTCGTAGATGGTCAGCGCCGTGTAGTAGTGCTGTTCTTCGCGGCCCTTGTCCAGGCCGTGCTTGTACGAGGTCTTGATCGCCACGACGTTGCGCGAGCCGTCGCGGCCCAGCATCGCGTAGGAGACGGAGTGTCCGTCCTGCGGCTTGACGGTCAGTTTGCGGGGGTTGTCCGACTGGCCGGCGTGGAGGGTGCGGTAGGCGCCCTCCACGGTCGCGACCACGTCGGACAGGGATATGTCGATCCCGGCCAGGTCGGTGGTCGAGAGGATGCGCAGGTGCTTGTCGTCGCCGGATATCGGGGTGCCGATGGGGGCGGCCGGGGTGTCCGTCATGGTGGATCGTTTCTTCCGGTACGGGGCGGGTGTTCAGCTCGCGTGTGCTTCGAGGGCGGCCTGGCCGTAACCGTGCTCGCCGGCTTCGGCCGCGGGGCGGGTACGGCGTCCGGGCACCCGGACCGAGGCGCGCTTGAGCCAGCGGTCGGTGCCGTCGTAGCGGGCCTGGAAGGGCACGCGGCCGTGGACGACCAGGTCGTTGTCCACGACGAGGACTTCGCCGGGGCTCAGGCTGACGGCGACCGAGACGCGGGCGAGTTCGTCCGACAGACGGTCGTACGCGGCCCGGTACGCGTCGTCCGCGTCGTCCAGCGGCGTGTACGCGGGGTCGTAGCGCAGGGTCATCCCGTCTTCGGTCGCGTAGAGAGCCGGTACGGCCGGCGGGGCCTCGTCGGCGTACCCCTGCGCCGCCTCGTAGGCGTCGTCGGGGAGGATCGGCAGCACCGGCCGGGTCAGCAGGTCGATGTCGGTGTCCGCGAGGCGGGTCTTGCGGATGCTGGCGGCGGTGGTGGCGATGTCGTCGTGGTTGCGCATGCAGCCGAGCATCAGCAGGTGGGCGCGGCCGGGGTGGAAGGCGTCCTCGGTGTGCGGGCTGAGGAGCACCGTGCTGGAGGCGCCGGTCTGCTCGCTCTCGTGTCCCGGGGACGGGACGATGTTGTGGACGAAGCGGCCGTTCTGCTGGCCCTCCCAGGCGATGGGGTTGCCCATCACGGTGGCGAGCAGGAGCAGCGTGATGTCGTACACGGCGCCGCTGTCGCCCGCGGTGGCCCAGCTGGTGGGGGTCGGGCCGATGGCCTCGTCGTCGACGTCGAGGCCGCGCAGGACGAACAGGCCGTCAGCGGTGTCGACGGGGCGGCAGTGGTGGCGCAGGGTGTCGCTGAACCCGCCGGCCACCTGCTGGACACGCGCCAGGAGTTCGGGGCTGGTGGCGGACGTACCGAACTCGGCGAGCAGTTTCTCCGCGGCCTCGCGGAGTTCGCCCACGGTGCGGGCGTCGAGCTGGCGGACTGGCGCGGCTGCCGTGCTCATGGCGAAAAAGATCCGTTTCGTTCGGATGGCAGGGGAACTCGGTGCTCTGGCGTGGTTCGTCTCGTAATGGCGGGCGAGAACGCGTAACTGGCCTGTTGGAACGGCTTGTTGGCGGCCCGCTGTGAACCTGCGGGACCGGCGAACGGCTCGAACACTAGCAAGATTTTTTTAGGTAAGGCAAACCTTACTGGTGGCTTGAATGGTGCGCCGATCCGGACATGCGTCCCATCGCGGGCACCGGCTTGCGGAAATGGTTGTCATTAGGGTAGGCAACCCTAAGCACACCCCCGGATTGCTCAGTGGATCGAGGAAGTACGTGAACATGAACAGGCGCCAAGTGCTGTGGGCCGGCGGAGCGATGGGCGCGGCGGCACTGCTCGCCGCCTGCTCCTCGGGGTCCGGTGACACCGCGGCCAAGCCCGCCGCCGGCGACGACAAGCCGAAGAGCGGGGGCACCCTCCGCATCGGCGCGCTCGGCCGCGCCGGCGCCATCACCCGGGACCCGCACGGTTCTCAGGCCAACGAGAGCGACTACCTGATCCTCGCCCTGGTCTACGACACCCTCACGGTCCCCGGCGCCAAGCCCAACACGCTTCCGCGCCTGGCGGCTTCATGGGAGCCGTCGGCCGACCTGAAGACCTGGAAGTTCAAGATAGCCAAGGGCGCCGCCTTCCACGACGGCAGCCCGGTGACGGCCGACGACGTCGTCTGGTCGCTGCAGCGCCTGCGCAACACCCCCTCCGGCGCCTCGCGCCTGCCCGGCATCAAGCCGGAGAACATCAAGGCCGAGGGAACCGACACCGTCGTCCTCGTCTCGGACTACGCCAACGCCGAACTGCCCCTCCTGACCCGCCTGACGACCTTCGTCCTGAAGAAGGACACCGCCGACAACGCGCTGGAAAAGGCGCCCGGCACCGGCCCGTTCAAGCTGGAGTGGTACCGCGGCGGCAATGCCCGCCTGGTGAAGAACGACAAGTGGTACGGCGGGACCGTGCACCTCGACGCCATCGAGGTCACCATGTTCGAAACCCCCCAGGCGATGGCCAACGCCCTCCTCGCCGGGCAGATCGACGTCGCCTCCAACGCCGGCGCGGTCGCCGCCCGCACCGCCGAGGCACGCAAGGACATCCAGGTCCTGCGCCGCCCCAACGACATGGCCATGCCGATCGTCATGCGCACCGCCGCGGGCAGCCCCTTCGCCGACCCGCGCGTGCGCGAGGCGATGCGCCTGGTCGTGGACCGCGACGCCATGGTCAAGCAGGTCCTCTCCGGCTACGGCACCGTCGCCAACGACATCCTGGGCACCGGAGACCCCAACTTCGCCAAGGACATCCCGCAGCGCAAGCGGGACCTCGAGAAGGCCAAGAAGCTGCTCGCCGAGGCGGGCTTCGACCTGTCCAAGACCTACGACCTCGTCACCACCGAGGACATCCCCGGACTCGCCGAGTCCGCGACCCTCTTCGCGAACCAGGCCCGGGAAGCCGGCATCAAGGTCCAGGTCGTCAAGCAGGAGTCCGGCGCCTTCTGGGACAAGACCTGGAAGACCGGAGACTTCTACACCACCTACTGGGGCACCAACGACTCGGTCGTCTTCTTCGCCTCGAAGACCATGGTCAGCGAGGCCGCCACGAACGAAGCCGGCTGGGCCGACAAGGACTTCGACGCCGCCTACCTCAAGGTCATCGGCACCGCCGACGAGACGGCACGCGCCGCGGCCCTGAAGGAGCTCCAGCAGATCGAGTTCGACAAGTCCGGCTACCTGCTGTGGGGCATGGCCGACGGCATCGACCTCGCCGCGGCCAAGGTCCAGGGTCTGCCCAAGCTCGCCGGCTACGGCCGGGTCCAGCTCGAGAACGTGTGGCTGCGTTGAGCCACTCGGCCAAAGACGACGTGGTGACCGCCCCTGCCCGCGCGGGGGCGGCCGCCGCGCCGCGTCGTACCGCCGCACTGGCCGCCCAGGTGGCCGGGGCGGCGGCCCGGCGGGCCCTGCTGCTCGTCGTACTGCTCGCCGTCGTGTTCGCCGCCGTCGAAGCACTGCCAGGCGACGCGGCCACCGCCGCCTCCGAGCGCGGCGAGAGCGCCGCCGACCTGGCGGCCCGCCGGCACCTGCTCGGTCTGGACCGGCCGCTGTGGGAACGCTTCTGGGAGTGGATGACCGCCCTGCCCACCGGTGACCTGGGCACGTCGGCGCGGGGCCAGAAGGTCACCGAGCTGCTGGCCGACCCCTTCCCCAACACCCTGCTGCTGGGCGCGAGCGCGTTCCTCCTCACCGTCTTCCTGTCACTGTCCCTCGGCTGCTGGGCGGCTGCCCGCCCGGGCCGGCTCACCGACCGGATCATCGGCCACGCGGCCACCGCCTCCTTCGCCGTACCCGAATTCGTCATCTCCGTCCTGCTCCTGCTGCTCCTGTCGCTGTGGACGGGGTGGCTGCCCGCCGTCACCGTCACGGGCGCCGACGGATCTCCGGCAGCCTGGACCATGCTGATCATGCCGGTCATCGCCCTGGTGATCCCCCAGACCGGATGGAACACCCGCATCGTGCGCGGCGCCCTCGCCGACCAGGCCGCAACCCCCCATGTGGAAGCCGCCTTCCTCGACGGACTCCCGACCCGCCACGTACTGCTTCGTCACGCCCTCCCCGGCGCGATACCGGCGATCGCCACGGGCATCGCCACCTCCACCGGCATGCTCCTGGGCGGAGCAGTGGTCGTGGAAACCCTCTTCAACTACCCGGGCATCGGAACCGTCCTGGCCGGCGCCGTCGCCGCACGCGACACCCCGCTCATCGCCGGGGTCGTCATCTGCGCCGGTGCCGCCATCAGCCTCGTCCTGCTGGCCGCGGACCTGCTCCGCGCCCGCGTCGTGGGAGCCCCCGCATGAGCGCCGCCGCTACCGCCACCACCGCCACCAAGAGGCCGCGGTCCATACCCGGGCGGGCCCGGACCGTGCGCCGCATCGCACCCGGGGCTCTCCTCGTCCTCCTGGCCCTGTGCGGGCCCTTCCTCGCCCCGCACACCATCGACACCCCCGTCACCGCCCCTTACGCACCCCCTGGCGAGGGTGCGCTCCTCGGCGGGGACCAGCTGGGACGGGACGTACTGAGCCGACTGCTGCACGGCGGCACCGCACTCATCGGCAGCGCCCTGCTGGTGGCCGTCATCGTCACCCTGCTGGCCACCCTGCTGGGTTGCGCCGCCGTACTGCGCCCGGCTCTCGGCCGAGCCGTCGAACGCACCGCGGACGTATCCATCCTGCTCCCGTCCGTCCTCGGCATCATGCTCATCGCCCTGGCCTGGCCCGGGGGCGGCCGCGGACCCGTCGTCATGGCCGCCACCGTCCTCGGCATCCCCTACGCGGTACGCATCGTCGCCAGCGCGGCAGCACCCTTGGCGAACTCCGGCTACGTCGAAGCCGCCATCACACGCGGCGAGAGCCTCCCGTACATCGCGGTGCGGGAGCTGCTGCCCAACCTCCGAGCCACCGTTCTCGCCCTGTTCGGCCTGCGGTTCGTCGAGGGCGTCTACGTGATCTCCATGGCCGGCTTCCTCCAGATCGGCCCACAGCCACCCGCGGCCGACTGGGCCCTGATGGTCCGTGAGAACGCCCCCGGCATCCTCCTCAACCCCTGGGGCGTACTCGCCCCGAGCCTGGCCATCGCCCTGCTCGCCATCAGCGTCAACCTCGCCTCCACCTCGCTGGCTCCCCACTCCGTACGCAAGGCGGTGACCACCTCGTGAGCGATGCCGCACGTCAGGCAGACGCACGTCAGGCAGACGCACGTCAGGCAGAAACCCGAACCGTCCCGGACATCTCGCTCCCCGGGACCGAGGCGGAAGCCTCGTCGGCCCTGGTCACGGTGGCCGATCTCGAAGTCGGGATGCCGGACGGCACCGTCCTGCTGCAACCGACCTCGGTACGCATCCATGCCGGCCGCGTCACCGCCCTCACCGGCCCCTCCGGCTCCGGCAAGACCACCCTGCTCCGCGCCCTCATCGGCCACCTCCCGCCCGGTGCTGCCGTCACCGCCGGCACGCTGGACGTCCTGGGACACCACCCGCCCGCCCTCGACCCCGAACAACTGCGGCAGCTGCGCCGCTCGCGCATCGCCTACGTGGGACAGGACCCCGGCTCGGCCCTCAACCCGCGGATGAGGATCCGCCGACTCGTCGCCGAAATGGCTTCCGACCGAAGCGACGACACCATCCTCGGCCTCCTGCGCGAATGCCGGCTCCCGGTCGACGACGGCCTCCCCGACCGACGGCCCACCGCCATATCCGGCGGCCAGCAACGGCGTGTCGCCCTTGCCCGCGCCCTCGCCCGGACCCCCGACATCCTCCTCCTCGACGAACCCACCGCAGGACTCGACCCCACCCTGCGCGACGAGATCGCCGAACTGCTCCGCGACCTCGCCGCCGGCCGAGGGCTCGCCATCGTCATGGCCACCCACGACCCCGAACTCGTCAGCGCCTGCGCCGACCACACGGTCCGCCTGACGCCCACCCGCCCCCGGCCCGTCCCCGCACCCCGGACCCCGCCGCCTTCGCCTCCCGTACGTCCCGGCGTGGTCCAGGAGGCGGGCCAGGGGCTGACCGCCCGCGCCGTCAGCGTCACCTTCCGGCACCTCGGCGGTCGCCACCAGGTCCTCGACGCGGTCGACTTCACGGCGTCCCCCGGATCCGCCACCGGCATCGTCGGCCCGTCCGGATCCGGCAAGACCACCCTCCTGCGGGTGCTGGCCGGGCTGCACCCGGCCGACACCGGCCGCCTGGAGCTCGACGGCCGACCCCTTGCACCTCTGGCGCGAAAGCGCACGCGGCAAGACCAGCGCCGCATCCAACTCGTCCCGCAGAACCCACTGGCCGCACTCAACCCCACGCGCACCGTTGGTGCGGCACTGGCCCGGCCCCTGCGCCTGCACGGCGGCCTCTCCAGGACGGCCCTACCCGGCCGGGTCGCCGAACTCCTCCAGCAAGTGGAGCTCCCGGCCGAGTTCGCCGACCGCTACCCCGCCGAGCTCTCGGGCGGCCAGCGCCAGCGCGTCTCGATCGCCCGCGCACTCGCCGCCGGCCCCGACATCCTGCTCTGCGACGAGATCACCTCCGCCCTCGACCCCGACACGGCCACCGCCGTCATGGAGCTCCTGATGCGCCTGCGTGCCGAGCACGCCCTGAGCATCGCCATGGTCTCCCACGAACTCCACCTGATCAGCGCCTACACCGACACCGTGCACATCCTGGAGGCGGGCCACCTGACCCGGCACGGCCTGACCTCAATGCTCATGCCCACCCCCTGATCCGGGTCACGCCTCGGCGGGGGCGTCACGCAGGCCGAGACGCAGGTGCTCGACGTGGAAAAGAGCCTGGTCGAGCAACTCGGCGACATGGCCGTCGTACAGCGCGTAGACGATGGAGCGGCCCCGGCGCTCACCCGTCACCAGCCCGAGATTGCGCAGCAGCCGCAGCTGGTGGGAACAGGCCGACTGCTCCATGCCGACCGCCTCGGCGAGTTCACCGACCGAGCAGGGGCCTTCCTGGAGCCGGGCGAGGATGTGCAGCCGCGACGGGGTGGCCAGGGCCTGGAGCGTTGCGGCGACATCAGAGGCGCCCACGGCGTCCAGGCGCTCGCGGGTGCTGACGATGCTCTTCGAGTCGACTCCGTGGCCCATGACCACCATCTTACCGGCGACACATGAAGAGATGTTCATTCATTCCTGTATGGTGAGGAGCTGCCCCTCCCCATGCCCGTGAAGGGTCTCTTCGCCATGCCTTCCACTCTCACCGAGCGCCCTCCTGCCGCCCCTGCCGGCCGTGCGGGGGCCCCGCCACGCCGCCGTACGCGGGTGCTTGCACTGGCCGAGGCACGCTGGGCCGCTGCCGCGACCGCCGCGTTCCTGATCGCCCTCCCGCTCCAGCTGACCGGCGCTCCCGCCTGGCTGTGGGGACCGCTGTACGCGCTCGCGTACGTGACGGGCGGCTGGGAGCCTGCCTGGGCCGGTGTGCAGGCGCTGCGGGAGAAGACCCTGGACGTGGACCTGCTGATGATCGTCGCCGCGATCGGCGCCGCCTCGATCGGACAGGTGATGGACGGCGCGCTGCTGATCGTCATCTTCGCCACCTCCGGCGCCCTGGAGGCGCTGGCCACCGCCCGCACCGCGGACTCGGTACGCGGCCTGCTCGACCTCGCCCCGACCACCGTCACCCGGCTGCTCGACGACGGCAGCACGGAGACGGTCGCCGCCGAGGATCTGCTGGTCGGCGACACCGTCCTGATCCGCCCAGGAGAGCGAGTCGGGGCCGACGGCCGGGTCCTGGCCGGAGTCAGCGAGGTCGACCAGGCCACCATCACCGGGGAGCCGCTGCCCGTGCCGAAGGAGGCGGGTGACGAGGTCTTCGCCGGCACCCTGAACGGGACGGGCGCACTCCGCGTCAAGGTCGAGCGGGATGCCACCGACTCCGTGATCGCCCGCATCGTCGCGATGGTCGAGGAAGCCTCGGAGACCAAGGCCCCGACTCAGTTGTTCATCGAGAAGGTCGAGCAGCGGTATTCGATCGGCATCGTGCTCGCCACCCTCGCGGTCTTCGCCATCCCGCTCGCCTTCGGCGGCGACCTGACCGGCTCGCTGCTACGGGCGATGACCTTCATGATCGTGGCCTCTCCGTGCGCGGTGGTGCTGGCGACCATGCCCCCGCTACTGTCCGCGATCGCCAACGCCGGTCGCCACGGCGTCCTGGTGAAATCGGCCGTGGCGATGGAGCGCCTGGGCCAGGTCGACGCGACCGCACTGGACAAGACAGGTACGTTGACCGAAGGCGCCCCCCAGGTCACCGACATCCGCCCCCTCGCCGGCAGCGGTCTTGACGAGGCCGGTCTGCTCGCGCTCGCGGCAGCGGCCGAGCACCCCAGCGAGCACCCCCTCGCCCGCGCCATCGTCGACGCCGCCCGGCAGCGCGCCCTGCCCATCCCGCTCGCCGAGGACTTCACCTCCGCCCCCGGCATCGGGGTGCGGGCCACCGTCGGCGGGTGCGCCGTCGCGGTCGGCGCCCCCACCCGGCTCACCGATGCCGGCGAAGGTGCGGCGTTCACCGAGGCGTTGGTCGTGACCGAGGGCCTGGAGAACGACGGCCGCACCGCGGTGCTGGTCCAGCGGGACGGGGAGCCGGTCGGGATCGTCGGCATCGCGGACCGCCTGCGGGCGGACGCCGCAGACACCGTCACCGCCCTGTCCGCGCTCACGGGCACCGCCCCGATGCTGCTGACCGGGGACAACCCGCGCGCCGCAGTCCGCCTCGCCGGTGAAGTGGGCATCACCGATGTCCGTGCCGGGCTGCTGCCCCAGGACAAGGTCGCGGCGGTGAGGCAGCAGGAGAACGCCGGACGCCGGCTGCTGGTGATCGGCGACGGCGTCAACGACGCCCCGGCACTCGCAGCCGCCCACACCGGCATCGCCATGGGCAGGGGCGGTTCCGACCTTGCCCTGGAGGCCGCGGACGTCGTCATCGTCCGCGACGAACTCGCCACCGTCCCCAAGGCGGTTGCCCTCTCCCGCGCAGCCCGGCGCCTGGTGGTGCAGAACCTGGTGATCGCCTCGGTGTTCATCTCCATCCTGGTGATCTGGGACCTCGTCGGGCACCTGCCTCTCCCGCTCGGCGTCCTCGGCCACGAGGGCTCCACGGTCCTCGTCGGCCTCAATGGCCTGCGGCTGCTCCGCGAGGCCGCCTGGCAGCGGGCCGGCTCGGAGAACGGGCCAAGGTGACCGAGGCCGGGGCGTACACCACCGCGTGCAAGCCCGGCATGGTCGGCAAGGGCATCCGGGGGCAGTTCGCCGTGCCTGCGGGCGCCGCCGGGTCCACGTGCGCTGGCCGAGCGGGGTCGCCGGGCGCCTGGTGCTCCAGGACCGATACGGCGCAGGCATCGAGCTGGCCACCAAAGCGCTCACCCGTAATCCGCCCCTGTGGAACCTGCTGGAGCAGGGCGCTCGCGCCTCCCGCGAGCGGGGGCACCTGACCTCCGGGGTCGCCGACTGGCAGCGGCTGTCCCAGCGGATCGACGGCGAGGCCGCACACCTCGTCTTCAAGGTCTCCGGCCTGGCATAGGCCTTGTGATTGCCGCTCTCTCCTTGGCCGTGCTGACGGGATTCATGCGAGGCCCGGGACGAGGCGCGTGCGTGAGCGGACCGGGTGGAACAGGGCGGACCGTGCGGCACGTGGGTTGAGGGCCGTAGGGCTCTGAGAGGCCGTGCCGGCGATCTGGTTGCGTATGGAGATGCCGCCGCAGGCCGCCGCCGACCTCGGACTCGCCGGCGGCGCGCCCGTGTGGTGCAGCGTCAAGGCCACCGAGGTCACCCTCTGACGTGCGACGGGTCCGGGACTCAGCCCCGTGCGGCCGCCTCCTCGACGAGGGCGACGGTCGCCCGCGGGTCATCCACCTCGATGACGAGGCGGTCGTAGCCCTCGTCGTCGGCGAGTTCTATGACGACCGCCTTCTCCGGGTTCTTCACCTGCCAGAAGAGGCGTTCACCGTCGCGCCGGAAGCGGCCTGCGGTGATCAGGCCGGGAACGTGCGTGCCACCCACCCGGATGCCCTTCGACTCGTGGACGATCCCGGGATCGTGCGTGGCGCCACGGACATGGGCGAGGGGGATCTCCAGGCGGCTCTTGAACGCCCACAGCTTGTCGAGGCCCTCGAACTCGACGGTCAGCAGGGCGCGTTCGCGGTCGATGGTGATGGTGGTCATGTCAGTGCTCCTTGGAAGCGGTCGGCCGGGCCCGCAGGCGCAGGCGGGTGCCGAGGACGGTGGAGGCGGTCTGGGAGGCGGCGTCGCCATGGGAGGGGCGCAGGGCGTCCTCCAGTGCGGTGAAGCCTTCCGCGACCAGCGCGGCGACCTCCGCATCGTGCGGAGCCCGTTCGGCGGCGGCCAGCAGGAGGAGCCCGGCGGCCGGCCCGTTGTCGTACGAAGCGACGGCCGCCGCCACGGCCTGCGCCGCGTCCGTCAGGGTGGCGATGACGGCCAGCGTCGGATGGATTTCGCGGTCGAGGTGGTTGCGCAGGGCGGTCAGGTGCAGGTTCCGCTTGGAACCGAACACCTTGTACAGGCTGCCCCGGTGGATGCCGGTGGCGGTAACCAGGTCGTCCACCGAGGTGCCCTCATAGCCGTGCGCGGCGAAGAGGACAGAGGCGGCGATGACGGCCTGATCCGTGTCGAAGGCGCGTGGTCGTCCCATGGCGTGACCCTACGAGTAAAAGAACGATCGGTCAAGAACGATCGTTCCTAAATTCCCGCCGACAGCACCGCGGCAACATCACGACTGCGGACAAAGGTTTCTGACTGACCAACACCGCCACCTGCGGGAATCAGCATCCGGTGCAGCAGGCCGCACAACAGCTC
The DNA here is from genome assembly GCF_056436005.1 of Streptomyces sp. NPDC043854. Classification (NCBI taxonomy): domain Bacteria; kingdom Bacillati; phylum Actinomycetota; class Actinomycetes; order Kitasatosporales; family Streptomycetaceae; genus Streptomyces; species Streptomyces sp. NPDC043854. The sequence goes on along the minus strand of NZ_JBWKDK010000016.1, from coordinate 57,524 downwards.
CGGTAATCCATCCGCCATCACCGCGCAGCCTGCCGGGCCCGCCGGTTGCGGACACCAGCGTCCGTGCATCTGGAGGGCCCACCCACGCTGCACCAGGCGTTTCGGCAACGGCTGGGCCGTTCAGGAATGGCCCCCGCGCTGCTGGTGGCTCGCCGCCACATCTGAACGAGTGAACCGCACATCCCTACGGCCCGTGTCCGAGATCTCCAGCGGGCTCGTGCTGATCGCGGCACCTGACGTCGGACGCGGCGATCATCATCGCCGCAGTGACCCCGCATCCATGACGGGGTCGTCGATCGCCGAGTTCATTCGGAGTATTCGCACGCACCTCGGTGTGGTGCGCTGCAGGAGGTCTTCATGTCGGATGTCGCGGTACGGGGGGCATCGGAGCAGGGACGTACGGGGCGAAGTCGCGGGGGCGGGGGTTCGTGGCGGGTGCTGCTGCGGGCATGGATGGCGGGCTTGGCGGTGCTGGCCGGCCTGGCCGTCCCGATCACCCTCGCCACCCCCGCCGCCGCGCAACCCGGACCCTTCGCCTACGTCGCCAACGGCTTCGACGACACGGTGTCGGTGATCGACACCGCCACCAACACGGTCGTCGGCACCGTCACCGTCGGCGACTTCCCCTTCCGCTTGGCAGTCACCCCGGATGGCTCCCGCGTCTACGTCACCAACCTCGACGCCGGCACGGTGTCGGTGATCGACACCGCCACCAACACCGTCGTCGCCACCATCACCATCGGCGTCGGCGACGAACCCGTGGGGGTGGCGGTGTCCCCGGACGGCTCCCGCGTCTACGTGACCGTCTTCCAGACGGACAGCGTGGCGGTGATCGACACCGCCACCAACACCGTCATCGACACCGTCATCGTCGGCGACGGACCCGAGGGTGTGGCGATCACCCCGAACGGCTCCCGCGCCTACGTCACCAACCGCTCTGCGGACACGGTGTCGGTGATCGACACCGCCACCAACACCGTCGTCACCACCATCATCGGCGGCGACGGACCCGAGGGTGTGGTGGTCACCCCGAACGGCTCCCGCGCCTACGTCACGAACATCAGCGCTGACAGCGTGTCGGTGATCGACACTGCCACCAACACCATCATCGCGACCGTCATCGTCGGCGACAGGCCCTTCGGCTTGGCCGCCACTGCGGACAGCTCCCGCGTCTACGTCGCGAACAGCACCTCGAACAGCGTGTCGGTGATCGACACCGCCACCAACACGGTCATCGCCACCGTCACCGTCGGCATCGGCATCAGACCCCTTGATGCGGCTGTCACCCCGGACGGCGCCCGCGTCTACGTCCCCAACTCCGGCTCGGACAATGTGTCGGTGATCGACACCGCCACCAACACCGTCGTCGCCACCGCCATCGTCGGCGACTCACCCCAGGGCGTGGCGATCATTCCGCCGGAGGCCCAACCAGTCATCCCGACCCGGCTGACGCTGAAGGCGGAGTCCAAGGGGAACGGGAAGGGGAAGGGGGAGGGGGAGGGGGAGCGAGACATCCGGGGCGGCAGGGGCGTCAAGCTGACCGCTCGACTCACCGCCGAGGACCAGCCCCTGGAAGGCAAGACCATCACCTTCACCACCGACGCCACCCCGCCGATCACCCTGTGCACCGACACCACCGACGCACAGGGCAAAGCCACCTGCGAGGTCCCCGGCAAGCAGCCCAAGGACACCTGCTACACCGCCACCTTCGCCGGCGACGACACCTACCAGCCATCCACCGCCACGCCTGCCTCAAGAAGGAGGATGGCGGCAGGCCTGGGCACCCCTCCTACGACCGGGCCCGGCCCCGCACCCTTGCGGCTGTCGGCCCGCACTCGCGGGCGACGTCGTAGGCACCCTCGGATTCCCGACCCCGCGGGCGCCCACAGCAGGTAAGACCCCTCCGGGCCGACGGTCACCGACCCTCGGCCCGGAGCCTTGTTCAGCAGCGGGGCGTGAGGAACGGGTACGTCAATTTCGAGCACCCGACCCGCCGTACCGAGGCTGGGTTCGACACCTTCGACCTCACAGCCCGTGCAGGGCCGCCCAGAACACCTCGGTGAACAGCCCCGGGTCGACGCCGTCCCCGGCGACCTCGCCCAGGCTCTCCAGCAGCGCGGCGAAGGCATCCTTGAGAGGTTCCGGGGTGTCCTCGTCCGCGAACGCCAGGCCGCCGTAGAGCTGGAACCAGGCATCGTCGACCGCCGGGTTGCGTTCGGCGAAGTCGAGGTAGGCACGGGCGAGGGCGGTGACCCGCTCACGCGGGCTGTTCGCGCTGGAGGCCGCGGCACGCACCGCCACAGCCATCTCGGCCGCGCCCTCGAGGGCGACGGACGCGAGTGCTCACCCACCGGCAGCCCCGCACCCACACGGGGCGGCTACAGGCCTGGCTCAGCCCCCCGCTCAATTACGCTACTAATGTTGCGTAAATGCCGGAGCGGGCGTACCGTCAATTTCGCTACTCGGCTAGCGGAATTGGAGACTCGCGTGACCCAGACCCGGCGCGGACGGCCGCGCGACACGACGGTGGACGAGCGCGTGCTGCGGATCGCCGCCGACCTGATCTTCCGGCACGGCTACACGCGCCTGACCATCGATGAGGTGGCCGAGCAAGCCGGCGTCGCCAAGACGACGCTGTACCGCCGATGGCCGACGAAGGACCATCTGGCCGTCGCGGTGGTGGCCAGGCTTCAGGAAGACGACGAGATCACCGAGACCGGCGACATCCGGCGTGACCTGACCGATTACCTGACGAAGATCGCAGCCGGACTCAACCGCATGCGGGCGGCAGGCAGGGGCGATGGCTTCGGCGACCCGTCCGCAGGCGTCGCCGGCGAGATGGTGGCGGCTGCCGCCCGTCACGACGACATCGGAGCCCTGGCCCGTGACCTCTACGCGCGCCGCAACGCCCTCGCCCTCGCCCTGATCCGCCGGGCCTGTGAGCGCGGCGAGCTGCGCCAGGACCTCGATGCCGGCACCCTCCTCGACCAGCTGGCCGGAGCCCTGTACTACCGGGTGCTGATCACCGGCGCGCGGGTCGACCGGGCCTACGCCGAACGCCTGGTGGAAACCGCCCTCGCCGGCGCCGCGAACACCGGGAAGGGATCTCTTCCGTGTCCATGAGAACCCTCAGCACCGGCCTGGCCGCCCTCATCGCGGTCGGCATCACCTACACCGGCATGCGCCACCTGCTGGCTCCCCAGTCAACGGCTTCGACCTTCGGACTGCCTACCTGGCCCACCGGCGAAGCCGACGGATTCCTTGCCGTCAAGGGAGTGAGAGACCTGGCATCCGGCCTTCTCGTCGCGATGCCGCTGGTGACCGGGCATCGCCGCGCACGGGGCTGGGCACTGCCGGCGGCTTGCTGAGCACCGCATACGGGGTGCACGGCGCCACCGCCGCGATGGCGGCGGCAACAGCCGCACTCCTTCTACGCGAGAGCGCGCGCATGGGCGAAAGCCCTCGCCATCACTGGGAAGGAAGGACGGAGAAGCACCATGTCGCTGTTGGTTCCGAATGACTCCGGGGCGGTCATCGCCCGCGCCGTGAACGCGGAGACGGTGGGCGGGCCGTTAGCCACCGGCCGCCTGCTGATGGACTCCAGCGCCACCCGCGGCGCGCTCAGCACCGTCCGGATGACGCTCGGGGAAGGCGCCGACGGTGCCGCGCCCCACCACCACACAACTGCCACCGAGCTCTTCTTCGTGCTGAGCGGTAGGGCGCGGGTGCTCGTCGGCGGGGACATCACGACCTTGGAGGAGGGTGACGTGGCCGCGGTGCCGCCGCGGACCCCGCATGCTTTTGCCGCCTCCCCCGGTTCGAGCGCCGACCTGCTGATCGTCATCACACCGGGCATCGAGCGCTTCGAGTACTTCCGGCAGCGTGACCGCGCGGCCGTCCACGACGGGAGGCCGGCATGACCGGGACAGCGGTTGTCGTGGGGGCGGGAGTGGCAGGCCTGGCAACGGCGATCGGGTTGCGCCGCGCCGGCTGGGAGGTGGTACTGCTGGAACGCCGGACCGAACTGGAGCGGTACGGCACGGCCTTCGGTATCCACCCCACCGCGCAGGCCGCCCTCGAACGACTCGGCGTGGGCGCATCCTTCCATGCACGAGCCGTGCCCTACCGGAGCGCCCGGATTCGCACTCCGCGGGGCAAGACCCTGGCGAGCCTCCCCCTGGAACGCATCGAGCGGAAGGCCGGTCGGCCCGAACTGCTGATCTCCCGGCCCTACCTGATCGACGCCTTGCTGACCGAGTTGGACGGCCTGGGCGTACCGCTCACGCTCGGGCAGCGCGTCTCGGATGTCAGCGTCCTCAGGGACGACTGCGATCTGCTGGTCGGCGCCGACGGAATCCGCAGTGCCGTGCGCGCCGCGTGTTTCGGCGAGCGCAGCGGCCCACACCACGTCGGGACGATCGCCTGGATCGGTATCGCCGACTTCGAGAGCGGCGTCTACGGGGAGACCTGGGGCAGCGGCCGGTCCTTCGGGATGACCCCGGTCGAACCGGGTCGCACCAACTGGTACGCCACGGTGCCCGAAGCCGTCACCGCCGAGGAACTGCGCGGGCAGTTCGAGGGCTGGCATGATCCCATCCCGCGGATCCTCAACGGGACCGACCCGGCCACCTGGATCCGCTACGAGATGCGGCACCTGTTCCCCGCGCTCCCCAGCTTCGTCCATGGCGCGGGCGTCGCGCTTGTCGGCGACGCCGCGCATGCGATGACACCCAACCTGGGCCAGGGCGCATGCACAGCGATCCTCGATGCGGAGGCGCTGACCCGGGCTGTGGTCGAGCATGGCGCGGCCGACCTGCAGTCCGCTCTGCTCGACTACGACAGGAGGCGCCGACGCGCCGCACAACGAGTCGCCCTCGGTTCGCGGACCCTGCACCGGGTCATGACCACCAAGCGCACCCGACTGCGCGATGCACTGCTGCGTCTGCTGCCGAGCTGATACCAGCGGGAACCCGGCCCCGAACCCGCAGGGCGGGCCCCTCCGCGAAGCGGCCCGAGCTGGAGGCCGCCGTGAAGCTCGCCGGGGAGATCCGCTCCTCCGGCGTTGCTGTGACCCTCGTCGTCCACGAGCACAAGCGGCTCGGCCGCGGCATCGAACTCGCCATGCTCGCCGAAGAGCTCAAGGCCGGCGATGTCGCGCTGGAGTTCCTCACGGTGGCGCACAATCACCACGGCTCCGTGGCCACCGCGCTCGGCGTCCACGGCCTGACCGCGACACTGATGGTGGTCAACGGCCTGCTGATCATGCGCGAGACCCGCAAGGTCGCGGCCGCTCCGGCGACGCCCGCCCCGCAGCCCGCCCGACGCCACCTTGGCGCGTGTCGGCATTCGCCTGTCAGCCGCCTGCCGGGAAAGGCGAGGCGCGCGCACGATTTTCTTGTCCGCCAGCCCACCGGAGCGGCGGGATGACATCCACGAAGCCTTCCTCGACTTCGCGACCTGCCTCATCACCTACCGACACGCCCAACGCCTTTGTTAGGACCTCCAAATGGTCCAGCGGCTCGCCTCGCGATGCATGGAACTTGACGGGTCGTCGCCATGCCGAAGCGAGGCCCCCGACCAGGGATATCGTGTCCTTGGCCGGGGGCCTTCCGTCATGCTGCGCTTCCGCTCCAGCGGCGGGTCTCTAGCCGACCGGCAGGCCCAGGAACTTTGCCGGAGCCAGCGCAAGGAACTTCGACATCGCGGTGGCAAGGCGGGCCGCTTCGGGGCCACCGGGTTCGCCCGCCAGGCTACGGAACGTCAGCTCCAGAGCCCGGTCACCGTCGCGCACCAGAAGAGTGGTGATCTGGGCCTGCTGCCCCACCGTGCCGGCGAGCATCGTGCGCATCAAGGCCTCGTCACCGAACTTCTGCTCCACCTTGAGCGGCTCACTCGGATCATCGGCCGGGTCCACCAGCTGAACGGTGATCTCCTGATCGCCGATGCTCATCGTCCATGCTGCGCATTGGGCGTACACCTGCCGCATGTCGGCCATCCAGGTCACGGCAGCCCCCGCCGCCCGCTCCGAGACTCCCTCGTCGACGACGATCGTGGAGTCGGCGTTCATGAACGAGGTCCTGACCTCCCTCGCGCCCTTGTCGGTGAACGCCCTGTTCAGCAGGGCCGTGAGTTCCGGGGTCGGACCGGTCATCGGCGGCGGGTCTTCGTCCGACGAGGGCGACTCCAGCTCAGCGAAATCAGCGAGGCCCGCGTCGGTCAGATCCGCTGCCGTGACCAGCAGCCCCTCAAGGTCCACAGACCGCGCGGTCGGCGACGACTGCGAATCGCCAAATGTGCTCACAAAGTTGCCTTTCGTCGAGCGGTGGATGGTACGTGGCGGGCACCACCGTAACCCGCCGCGAATCCAAGACGATCATGAATCGGGTGTGATGTGGTTGTCGTCTTGGGCCGGGGTGGTGACCTCGATCGAGCGGACCGCGTGAGACCTGGAGTCGGTGGCGATACGGCTCCTGCGGGTGAAGTGGTTCGGCCGGTCAGGCAGGGCGTCCGCCGCGGAGCAGGCCGTTGTGGACTACCTTCTGGGCTGCGGTCAGGTGCCCGCGACGCCGTCGGGTGCCGGGTGGGCGGGGCACCCGTCGGCATGCGTCGCGTGGCCGGGGCCGCGGGGGGAACGGTCGGCCGGGAGGGCCTGTGTGTCTGTGTCGTGATCGTCCGTGAGTGGGGTGAAGGCGACGTCCAGACGGGTCAGCCCGCGGAAGTTGAGGCTGCGCTGCCACTGCGGCGCGGTGCCGTCGAGGTGCAGGCCGGGGAGCCGGGTGAGGAGTGCTTCCAGGGCGATCGCGCCTTCCAGCCGGGCCAGCGCCGCGCCGAGACAGAAGTGCGGACCGTGCCCGAACGCCATGTGCCGTCCGCCGGGACGTTCGAAGTCCAGTACGTGGGGGTCGGAGAACACCGCCGGATCCCGGTTGGCGGCGCCGCACACGAGGAGCACCGTCTGCCCTTCGGCGATGGTGCGGCCCGCCAGGTCCAGGTCGTGCCGCGCCCGGCGCAGCATCAGCTGTACCGGGGCGTCGTAGCGCAGGAGTTCCTCGATGGCGGCGGGCATCAGATCGGGCCGGCGGCGCAGCTGGTCGGCCGCGTGCGGATGGCGGAGCAGGGCGAGTGCGGCGTTGCCGATCAAGTGAGTGGTGGTCTCGTGGCCGCCGATCAGGAGCAGGGCGCAGTTGGCCAGGAGTTCGTCCGAGTCCTGGTCGGTGTTCTGTACCTGTGCGGTCAGTAACGCACGCAGGGTGTGGGGGGCCGGTGGGGTGTCGTGGCGGGTGAGGAGCTCGCGGAAGTAGGCGAGCATGTCCGCCATGCTCTGCGAGGCCGTCCGGTTGGCGTCGGCGTCGAGCCGGGAGTTGCCGATGGCTTCGGCGATCGGCGCGGACCAGGAGGCGAGGGCGGGGCGGTCCTGCTGCGGTACGTCGAGGAGGTCGCAGATGACGGTGAAAGGCAGGGGGCGGGCGAGGTCCGCGATGACGTCCATCCGCCCGGTCGGCACCGCGTGGGTGATGATCCGGTCCACGGCTTCGACGATCCGGGCACGGAGTGCTGCTACCGCCCGGGGGGTGAAGGTCTTGCTGATCAGGGCCCGCAGCCGGGGGTGGTCGGGGGCGTCGCTGTAGAGCATCTGCCGGCTCAGGACTCGGGCCAGCGGCCGCAGTTCCTCAGAGACAGCCTCGATGTCGGGATAGCGCACCGAGGACAGCCTCGGGTCGCCTGCGGCACTGCTGACCACTGCGTACCCGGTCGCGATCCAGGCACCCAGGTTGCGGTCCCAGAAGAGCTCGTCGGCGTTCCGCAACTCATCGTAGAACTCGTAGAGATGCTCTTGGACTTGGGGCCGGAAGGCTCGCAGCAGCGATGCGGATGTGCGCATGGTCGGATGGTAGTGATCTGAGCCGGAGCGCAGGGTCCCGTCGGCGCTTTTCGCCCAGATGAAGGATCTGGCCTCTCGTAGCGATCGAAGTCCACCATTGCCCCACGCCAGGAGACTCGCATCAGCGGTTGAAGATCAGCTCATTGCCCCTTTGGCGAGGTCGCCGGTTTCACCCCCTGAGGGACGATCTGGCGAAGCGGTGGCTCAACATGCCGGACGTTGGAGGCGGGTGGCGCCACCGGAAGTGCTCCACGCGCGGGGGCCTCGACCGTCCTGACCTGGGCGGTCAAGCTTCGGTGGCAATCGGCCAAGATCCGATGGCACGGGAGGACAACGTGCTGCGCTTCGGCGACTACGACACCGCCACCCTCCACATCCCGCCCGGCCCCTACGACAGCGCGCTTCGCCTTCCAGCGGACGGCCTCTGACGATGCTCTCCTCTGAAGGTCCAGCCAAGGCAAGCCGAAAACCCTGTGGATCCCGCCTGCGTGGCGTGGAATGCTCTTGGGCGACTGCTGAAGGAAGGCAAGGTCAAGAAGGTGTACGTCCCGTCATCTGCACGAGCTCTCGATGATGATGAGCGTGAGCTCGTGGAGCTGGCACGCCGCACCATAGACGCGCATACCGACGCCGGGCCCGACGAAGATGGGATCCACACGGTGGGCGCCGCGGTCATGGCCGCCGACTACCGGATGTTCGCTGGCGTGAACCTCTACCACTTCACCGGCGGGCCCTGCGCCGAACTCGTGGCTCTGGGAGCTGCGCGGGCCCAGGGCGCCCGCCAGATGCGCTGCATCGTCGCCGTGGGAAACCACGGGCGCGGGGTCATCGGCCCGTGCGGGCGCGATCGGCAGGTCTTCGTGGACTACTTCCCCACCATGCGCGTCATCGTGCCCACGCCCGCGGGGCTCAGGTCCGTGCTCGCCGCCGACCTGATGCCGCTGGCTCAGCGATGGACCCCGGAGGCGGGCATGAACGGTCTCGACGCATTGCTCTACCAAGACCCCGAGACGGCCGGTCCCCCGATCATTCGGTTCAACCCCCGCTACCTCGAAGTCGTCCGCTCCGGCGCCAAGACCAAGACCACCCGCTTCCGGGACCCGGCGCAGCTCGGCCCGGCACGGCTGGTGTTTGAGAGCGACCCTGAAGTCGTCCTGTTGGCAGAGGTGACCGGCATCAGGCACTGCCTGGTCAGTGACCTCACCGACCGGGACGCCCAAGCTGAGGGGCTGACGACCGCAGCCGAACTCAGGGAAGCCCTCAAGGGCCACTACCCAGATCTGGCGGGAACCGACGAAGTCGACGTCATCACCTTCCAGACCAACGACAAGAAGGGCGCCGCTTAAACCGTGGATGCGCCAACGACGGCTGGGCCGCGAGGTGACGACGAGCACTCAGGAAACCAAGATCACCCCGCTGCCCTTCGGCTTACCTCGGTGCTGGACCACGAATATTGACGGCATCGGCGTCCGTGGAGATCACCTGCTTCGCCGCCCTGCTTGCGCCGTTCGACCTGCGCGATGTCGTGGTGACCGCCGATGCTCTGCACACCCGGACCGCTCATGTCCGCTTCCTCGTCGAGCAGAAGCAGGCGCATTTCCTCTTCCTGGTCAAGGCCAATCAGCCCGACCTGTTCGCCGCCTTGCGCTCACTGCCGTGGAAGGAGGTGACTGCCCGCCGCTACGACCGCGAGGTCGGACATGGTCGTCGGGAGACGAGAGCCACCCGGGTGCTGACTGTCACCGGCACAGGCCTGGACTTCCCCTATGTCGTCCAGGCCGCCCGGACCCTGCGCTACCGCGTGGACACCGCGAGCGGGACGTGCACCCGCGGGACCGTCTACGCGATCACAGACCTGACCTCGACCGAAGCCTCCCCGCAACGGATCGCCCAACTGGCCCGGTCACAGTGGACGATCGAGAACCGGCTCCACCACGTCCGCGACACCACCTTTGCCGAGGACGCCTCGAGGATCCGTACCGGCCACGGACCGGCCAACCTGACCACCCTTCGCAACCTCGCGATCAACGCACTCCGGGACGCACGGCACCGCAACCTCGCCGCTGGACTCCGCGAGGCGTCCTACGAACCATTCACCCGACCGCTCAAGCTCCTGGGCATCAGCTGACCAGCACCCCAACAAGATCACCGCGACTTTGAATCAGCCCTGGGTGAACCGTGCGCCCTGGTCGGGGCGGTCTGGGGCGAACGTGCCGCCAGCCCCTTCATGGTTGGCCGGAGACAGCTCTGGGGGAGGAGGAAGCGCAACCGGGCTGATCGGTGTCGGCGAAGGCGGGGTAGGGGCGGCCGTGCCGGGATCATCCGCATGCTGTCCGGCCGGGGTACGCTGCAACCCCGGCCGGAACCGCGACATCAAAGCGGCTCGGCGCGCCGGCGGCGGCCCGAGCCGTCATGGCCAGTACCGTTGCAGTACTAGCAGCGGAGGTCTCGCTCGCAAGCAGTCAGGCGGTCGAAGCGCTTCTTGGCCTCCTGCGCCCGGGCCCGTGCCTTGCGGGCCTCCGTGGTCTTGCCCTCCTTCGCGTACTTGGCGGCCATGCGGCTCCAGTAGTGGTACTGGTCCAGCAAGTACTGGGGATCCGCCTCGCCGCCGCTGGCGCGGACCACCGGGCTGGCGCCGGGCTGCACGGTCACGGCAGCGGCAGGCACGGCGCTGAAGAAGACACCGCCGACGACGAGTGCGGTCGCGGCAAGCGTTGGCATGGGTCTGAACAAGGCTCCCCCTGATGTTCCATCCGATTGGTCACCGAGCCCGGAAGAGCCGCGACCAGTCTGCGGCCGCGCGGCCCTCCCTGGTCGGCCCCCTGCAAGGACCGGTTTCTGTACCGTATTCGCTGGTCAACTGCATGACCGGCTCCAACTGGCACAGCGTAGCGTGGCGTCGGTGCCTGGGTTTGCTTCGGTGGTGAGTCACGGGTTCTGGCACACGTTTCGTGAGGACGATCGGCGGCGTTCTGCCCCGATGGCGTCCCGTCAGTTGGGGCCGCGGTGCGCGGTGATGACCTCGTAACGGTGCTGTTTCCACACTTCAGCTCAGTTCTGCTGGAGCGGGTGTGCGCACAAGCCCTGCTCGCCGGCAACACGGTTCGCCGCCGTTCGCGGGGGCTCACCCCGGCGACCGCACCGACGCCGCGTCGAAACGACCGGCTAACCGGGGAAGGAGAAGTAGAGGGCGTCGCTGTAGAAGGACGCGAAGTGTGCCTGCCAGTCGGTGCGGATCGAGGCGAGCCAGTCGTCGTTCTCGCCGGCGATCGCCGCCTTGGCCTGGGCGACGGCGGCGGGAATGTCGTCGGAGACCAGGCGCTGAACCCCCGCCACCGGATCGTCACTCGTGAGGGAAACCATCTCGCCGGTCTCCAGGAGGAAGTACCGCGCCCGCTGCTTTTCCAAGTGGGACGTGGTCTTCGCCACACACTCGGCGAACTCGGCGTCGCCGCCCAGCCCGTGACCGACCGCGCGCAGGAGGTCGCGCAACAGGGCCGCACCACTGGAATAGTCCGCGGCGATGCCGATCCTCGGGCTCCAGATCATGGAGGGGACGATGGTCGTCTCGTACCCGGCCATGAGCTTGTGGGCAAGCGGGACATCCCAATTGTGTTCGGATATGCACCGGATCGCCTTGGGATTCTCTTCCTCGGTCGGCATCGAGTCTGCGGAGTAGAGATATGAACGGTTCGCCATGGCGGCGACCCTAGCAGTGGGGACCGACACCGCCCGGACCGTCGGCTCTGCCGCGGGAGATGCCGACGGGCTGTCCGGCTGCATCGTTTGCACCTCAAGAGGCAGAGGGTCCTACGGTCGCAGCCATGAAGATCATCGTTCATGACACGGCGTCCGCCGTGCTCGACCTGCTGGAGCGCCCGGCGGCGGACCGCCCCGCCGCCCTTGCCGACTGCTCGCCCCACTCCAGGACGTGATGTCCGCGTCGGGCGTCCCCGACCTCGTGCAGCTGCACCGGACCGGGAGCGGCTTCCCACTCGACCACGACGACCCCCGCCTGGCGGAGGCCGTCCACCGCATGCGGGACGCGGGCGTCTGGACCCGCGTCGAGGACTCCCTCGGCGCGGCGCGAGAGCGCCTCGGTGCCGCCGCACCTGGTGCCGCGACCGCACCGGACGTGCACGTCGTCCTGGTGCTCGGCGACCCCGACGACGAGCACCTCACGGTCCGCAGCGCCGGCTACCTCGGCACGGGTGGCATCCCGGGCGCCATCCACTTCATGATGTGGCCCACCCAGACCAGCCCGGAGACGATTGGGGCCACGCCGCCGCGCACGAGCTCCACCACAACGTGTGGTACGCCAACGTGGTCCGGGACCCGGTGGCGGTGACCGTCGGCCAGCAGGTGGTGGCCGAGGGGCTGGCGGAGGCGTTCGTCCGGGAACCGGCGGGCGGGGAGGCCATGGAGCCCTGGGCGACGGCCCTCGCGGGTGCCGAGCTGGAACAAGGCGTACGAGAAGGTCACGGCGGGCATAGACGTGGCCGGGATGCACCGGCTGGCCTTCGGCTTCGCGATGCTTTGCCAGGTGACGCTGTCGCTGGCCGCCCGGTCGGCCACGGTGCCGGCGCAGGGCGGGAAGCTGCTCGCGCGGGCCGACGCACTGGCTACTCTCGGCATGCTCATGATGGTGAAAGGGCGCTGTGGGCGCGCATGTGGTGGCTGCGGCACGGCCGGACCGTCCGCCGGTGGGGCGGGCGTGCGCGTGGGTACGGCTGCGGGGCGGAGGAGGGCGGGGCGTGCCGTCCCGCCGAGAGCCCCTCCACAGCGACGACGACCGGGCTGCGAGGATCGGGGCAAGGCTTGACCTCAAGTGAGGTTCAGGTTGGAGGCTTCTTCGTGTGCCGCTGGCCGCAGGGCAGCGCAGCACTTCACACGTTGGAGGAAGTCTCATGTCGAGCAGTGTCGTTCCGAACTCCGGCCCCGCCGTGCCCGCCGCACCCTCAGTCCACCGTTCCGGCCTCAGCTGGTGGAAGGTGCTCGTCGCCGGCGCGGTCGGCGCGGCCGTGGTCAATCTGATCGTTCTCGCCGTCGCCAAGCTGGCCGGTGCCTCGCTCGTCGTCGTCGACGGCGGCGAAGAGCACCCGATCACGGTCGGGGGTGTCATCGGCTCCTCCGTCGTCCCGCTGGTCGTCGGGACGGGCGCTGCCCTCTTGCTGGCCCTGTGGAAGCCGGTCTTCCTGCGGATCGCGCAGTACGTGGGCGGTGGGCTGGCACTGCTGTCGGTCGCCGGCCCGCTGTCGTCCGGCGCCGACGGCGGCACCGTCGCAGCCCTGTCCCTCATGCACATCACCCTCGGCGTGGCGGTCGTCGCCACCCTGCAGCTCCACCGCCGCCACCACTGAGTGTCAGCACTGCCGGATCTCCCGCGCGGTCGTCTTGCCGAACGGCGCGGCTGCGGCGGGTGTGTGGTCGACGACACGTTCACGGAACGCGGCGACAGCGGCCAGGATGACCTCCAGGAGCTCAGCGGCCTCGGGGCCGATCGGACAGCGCCCTGTCGAGCACCTCCAGAGCGGCGGCCGCGTCCTCAACGGCGCCGGCACTCCGTCGATCGGTGGCGGCGCCGCTCGGAGCCGAGGCGGTGACATCAGCAGTGAAGCGGGGCGTGGCCTCGTACGTGGGCACGGAAGACTCTCAGGAAGCACGAAGCCCCCCGGCCAGCGGCCGGGGGCGGGTCTGCCAATCGAACGATGGAGCACGGGTGGTTGGGGTCTGACCGGCTGCTGAGAGCCGACAGCCGAAGGTGATGTCGAAGGCGTTCAGGGCGCTCTCCAGCGCATGGTCCAGCAGGCCTGTCCCTTACCCGTGGGGTCCAGGGACATGGTCGCCATATATGCGCACTTCAGAGCGGCGATCCCGTTCGGGGAAAGTCTCCGCGGGCATTGACTGCTCGGCGGATCCTGGCGTTCACGGACTCGACCACGTTGGTGGCACAGACGATGCGGCGGATGGCCTCCTCCAGTGCGGCCATCTCGTTGAACGCGGTCCAACCGCTGAGGGTGCGGCGCTTCGGGGCGTTCGGTCCAGAGGCGGGCGGTGCTGACGGGCCCGCGCCCGCGGCCTCGCCCGCGAAACGTTGCTGGACGGCCTGGCGGCTCACTCCCAGGACGCGGCCCACGATGTCCCAGCTGTGGCCGACGGCCCTGGCGCCCTGGACGGCCTCGCGTAGCAGCCGGCTCGCCTCCTCGGCGCCAACGCGGGAGGCGTCGAGCAGGTGCAGGTACCCGTGGGGGTCGTGTTCGAGCGAGTCGGCCAGCCCTTCGGGGGCGTCGAGGACGGCTGCGGCGATCACTTCCCGGATCCGGTCCGGATCCGCCGGGCGGAGGAGTGGTTCGTCACTCATCAGCGCAGTCCGGCAAGGGGCTCGAGGGCGTCGAGGACTGCCTCGTCGCGGCGCGTCTGCTCGCCGGAGCTGCGGGCCGCCGCTCGGCGGCCAGGCTAGCCGTGCAGGCGCTGAGCGCAAGGCCCACGACGATCAGGGCGACGGTGGCGGAAAAGGCCGCGTCCCCTCCCACCGTGCAGCTCCGCAAACGGCAGGGCGTGTGCGGTCTTCGGGTGACAATGGTCCTGGTGTCAGTCGCCTCCGCCACCCCCGCAGGACGCTCCGTCTCCCCAGGAGAAGCTGACACCATCGTTATGCCGCGACTCGGAACGCCGCGGCCTCTGCGATGCCCGGCCGCCGAATGCGCCGCCGCGCCAGACCTGGAAGAGCCCCCAGGCGAGGCCGACCCCCACGACTATCAGGTATTCCACCTTCGTTGCCCCCTTTCCCCACCATTCTTGCCTGTGCCGTGCGGTTCTCAGCGCCTACTCTGCGGCCACCGGCTCGGGCGCCGTGGCAGCGCGCCGGGCTGTCAGTGCAGGCTGCGGGTCGGTTCCTCCTCGAGGTCCACACTGCGGGGTGCCTGGTATCGGCAGCGTGCCGACACTGGTTCCGGCGGGCACGCCGTGCTGGGTGGCGGCCAGGAGGCGGACGGCCGCGTCCGGCAGGCCGGGACGGTAGCGGGCGTAGTCGGCGGCCGCGGACCCGAACAGGGCATCGTCCGAAGCTGCCGCAGAGGCTGGCTGGTCGGGGCGGGTCATCGTGAATCTCCAGAGGGCGTGGGGAAGTTGCCAGGTCAGGGCGCCGTTCGGGCTGGTAGCCCGCTGGACGTCATCGGCGTCGAGGTGGAGCTGGTAGGCGGCCGGTTCACCGGCCGCCCGCCAGCGGGCGGCGACATCCTGGACCTCCGCCCAGATGTCCCGGGGGCCGCAGGTCGTCACGTCCCACCGGCGGTAGCCGACGGGTCTCACGCGCATCCACGACCCGCACTCGGGCGCGCCGATCGGCAGGTCCTCGGCGCCGAAGTGGCGCACCAACCCCGGGTACAGAGTGTCCAGGGCCAGCCACATGCCGCGCGCCGTGTCCGCCGGCGGTGCCAGTCGGCTGCGCTGCGTCCGCCCTTCGGCCGTGGTGATCGTCGCGCGGAACGCGGCGGACAGGAACAGCCGGTCGAAGCCGGCACCGGCGCGGTGCCCGAACTCGACCGCGCGCAGGTCCGCCTCCACGGTCCCGTCCGGCCGTTTGTCGATCACGGCCAGGCCCGGCCACGACGGCGACGACGTCCCGAGCGTCATCAAGGCGCGCCCGCCCGGCACCAGCTGCTCCACCAGGGCCTTCGGCACGGCGCGGACGGCGAAGGAGACGAAGACCCGGCCGTACGGGCCCGCTTCGGGCCACCGGTCGCCGACCTCCGCACACGCTCGGCAGCCGCCGACAAGGAGGAGCGGGCCGCCGCCAGGCGGCACCGGGAGGCAGAGCAGGCAGCGCAGCAGGCCCGCAAGGACGCCGAGGCAGCCAGTCGGCGACTGAACGCCTCACCACCGCCACACTGACCGGCACGGAAGGCCAGCGCCACGTCCCTGCTGCGCCGCTGTTGTACGGTCACCCGCCGTGGTCGATCCACGCTGTCGCGGGCGCCAGTCCCTGGCGTGGTCCCTTCATCAAAGGGACCGGCCGATGCTCCGCTCCGCGCGACGAAAAGGCCCATCACTTGGGCATCTGAACGCCCTGGTTGTGACCGCAGTGTCGGCCATGTGGTCGACGGTGCGCGGGTATGGTGCTGGCGGCCGTCTCCCGGCGCCGCAACGCGTGCGCAAGGGGGGATGGAGCAGCCGCGGCTGCGGGTGCGGTCGCCATGTGGTGGCATCGGTGGGATGGAGGACCCCTTCGCCGGCTGCGAGTCGGCACTGCTGGCCGTGGCGGGAACGGTGGACCGGGACACCGCGCGCCGCGCTGTGGCTTCCCGCGCCACCGGGGCCGCGGACCTGAGAGCGCTGCTGGACATGCTCGGTCTGCGGCCCGAGCACGATCCGCCGGAAGAGCGCTGCGCGCGCTGACCGGCGCTCCCGGCGCAGGACACCTGCTCGACGACCCGGCCGTGCTCAGGAGATCGTCCTCTGGCCCTCAGGGGTTGGGGGAGTTGCGCGCCGATCCGGCAAGATCCGGAAGGGAGGGCCTGGACCCGGAACCCCTTACAGGCGTCGGGGTCCGGCACCGTCCTCGGCGAGTGCGTCGCCAGGGTTCAGCAGGGCGCAGGCCTTCATCGAGAGGCAGCCGCAGCCGATGCACCCCGTGAGTTCGGCCTCGAGCCGTTCGATGGTCTGCCGGCGCTCCTCCAGGCGGCGCTTCCAGCCGCGCGAGGCGCGCTGCCACTCGTGGTGGCTCGGCGGCCGGTCGAGCGGTACGTCGGCGAACGCCTCCCGGAGGTCCTGCAGCGGGATGCCGATCCGTTTCGCCACCGAGATCAGGGCGACCCGGCGCAGCATGTGCCGGGGGTAGCGGCGCTGGTTGCGCTCGTCGCGTTCGGATGCGATCAGGCCGAGTTCCTCGTAGAACCTCAGAGCGGACACCGCCGCCCCGGTCCGCGCGCTGACCTCGCCGATTCCCAGCCAGTCGTCGGGGGTGGCCCTGGCGCCGCCTGGCTGATGGGTCGTCATGCACCGTCTCCTTTTGACCTCAAGTCTACTTGAGGCCCTACGGTCGGCTGCGCCAGAGCGGCAAGCAGCACCGACCCGGAGAGGACGGCAGCCCGATGACGTTTGTGATCGCCCTGCCCTGTGTGGACGTCAAAGACAAGGCATGCCTGGACGAGTGCCCCGTCGACTGCATCTACGAGGGTGAGCGTATGCTCTACGTCCACCCCGACGAGTGCATCGACTGCGGCGCCTGCGAGCCGGTCTGCCCGGTCGAGGCGATCTACTTCGAGGACGACACCCCGGAGCCGTGGCGGCCGTTCAACACGGCGAACGCCGAGTTCTTCACCGACCTCGGCTCCCCCGGCGGCAGCGCGAAGCTCGGCCTGATCGCGAAGGACCATCCGATGGTGGCGGCGCTGCCGGTTCAGGACACCGTCTGACCCACCGGGGCGCTGGGCCCTCTCTTCCGGACCTTGCCGGATCAGCGCGCGTCGTTGGGCGCCCGACAAGGTCCGAAAGAGAGGGCCTGGAGACTGTCGTCAAAGTGATCTCGGGTTGTGGATCAAGGGGTGGTGATACGTCGCCATGAACTGTCTGATGCCGAGTGGGACCTCATGCGGCCGCTGCTGCCCCGGCCTCCTTTGGGCCGGCCACGGCTGGACGGCCGGACGGTCCTGAACGGTATCGTGTGGAGGTTCCGAACCGGGGTCGCCTGGCGGGATGTGTCCGAGCGGTACGGGTCGTGGACGACGCTCCACACCCGCTTCCGCCGGTGGGTGGCGGAGGGCACGTTCGACCGGATGCTCCGAGCGGCCCAGGCGCAAGCGGATGCCGAGGGCGACATCGAGTGGCCGGTGTCGGTGGACTCCGCCATCGTCCGGGCCCACCAGCATGCGGCCGGGGCCCGAAGAAGGGGCTCCGGAGCCCGGCCCTCGGCCGGTCCCGCGGCGGGCTGACCAGCAAGGCTTCCACCTCACACAGCGGGCCCTTGCGCTTCCGTGCTCAGGCTCACCGCTGAGTTATTAGATCCACCTCGCCTGCGACGGGGCCGGCCGCCCGCTCGCCTTTGTCCTGACTGGCGGGAACGCCGACGACTGCACCCTGTTCACCGCCGTGATGGACGCGATACGGGTGCCCCGGATCGGGCCGGGACGACCCCGGGCCAGGCCCGATCACGTCATCGGCGACAAGGGCTACAGCTCGAAGGCAATCCGCACCTGGCTGCGGCGCCGCGGCATCGCCCACAGCATCCCGGAGCGGAAAGACCAGGTGCGCAACCGGGCGCTGAAGGGCAGCCGAGGCGGCCGCCCGCCGTCCTTCGACCGCGACGTCTACAAGCGCCGCAACGTCGTGGAACGGTGCTTCAACCGCTTGAAGCAGTGGCGAGGGATCGCCACCAGGTACGACAAGACCGCCCAGTCCTGCCAAGCAGCCGTCACCCTCGCATCGCTCCTGATGTGGGCCTGACACTTTGACGACAATTCCTAGGCCCCGCTCTGGGCGGTCTCTCCGGCCGGAGGCGCGGAGACGACGACGGGGACGCCGAAGGACAGGAAGTCCGTCACCACGGTGGTGGCGCCCGCTGTCTGGGACAGCCGCACGGGCACGCCCTTGCCGTCCACCCAGACCTCGGCCACCATGTCGACACCGTTCGGGACCACGCCGTGCCAGGGCCTCTCGGCGTCCTGGTGCAGTTTCCCCAGCGGGATGGTCGCCTTGTAGCGGGTGGCCGACCTGCCGTTCACATCTTGTTCGCCGACCCTGGCGACGTCCTTCGCCGCCGTGAGGGCCGTGATCGCGGAGACGGCGTTCTCCGGCCCGCCGAGGGCCTCCGCGTCGGACGCCTCCCTCACCTCCGCGGCCTTGACCTTCAACCACCGCTTGCCCTCGGGGTCGTCCTCGGTCTCGTAGAAGTACGAGTCCTGGACCAGGCGCACGGCGGCGGTGCCCCCCTTGCCGGCTTCCTCCAGCGCCGAACCGGCCGGCTTCCGAGCCTCCATGGCGTACCCGTTGGCCCACGAGTAGGCGCCCTTGATCTCCACCGGTCGGCCGCCGGTGTGCGGCGACGTCACCCGTACGCTGACCTCGGCCGCCCCTGCCTTCGCCACGGCGTCGGCCGTCTTCCCAAGGGTCCCGGCGGCGTCCGACTCCGCGGAACACCCCGCCACCCCCGCCCCCGCGAGCACCAGCGCCGCGAGACCACGCACAGCCCGCCCTGCCTTCACAACCCCACCCCTGCCGTCAAACGGTTGACCACTTGCTGATCATGCCACCACTCACTGTCATGATCGGACCAAATAGAGCGCCCGGCGCCCCGAAGGGTGGCGCTCAGCGGCCGCCCGTCGCGTCGCGCGGCCAGCGGGCCGGCCCGTAGAGCTTCTGGACGGCTTCGATGTCCACCGCGGAGAGTTCGCGCCTTCCGTCGCCGCCGGAGGTCGTCGTGTGGCGAAGCCGACGAGGATGTCCACGCGGTCGGAGATTCGGCGCATGAACCCGTAGGTCAGGTCCGTGCGGGGGCCAGGCGCGGATCGTGGGCACGGCCCGGGACGCCGCCGTAGTGCCGGGCAACAGGTCCGGCACCCCGCAGCGCGGCCGGCGCAGCTGCGTACGTGTACAGCGCCGCGACCTCGGGGCCGTGGGCGCCCACGGCGAGCGGAGAACTGACACTTGGTCGGGATGCGCCAGTTTGCCACCATGGTGCTTGCAGCCGCACGGTCCGTCGGTGCCGTCGACGGGCGAGCGGGACCTGACTGTGCCGGTCTCCGCGACGAGACGCCCAAGGTCCTCGGGTTGGCGCCTCGGCTGATCGGACGGTCGGGCGGTGTGGCGTCGGCCTTGCACGGGCCGGACGACTGCCGACCCGGCCCGCAGGCCGGGGGAAACCGAGGACACCGTGCCCGCCAACCACACGCCCCACCCTGTTCAAGCCCCTCGCATCGCGCCCAGCCCGGCGGCCGCCGGCGCCGTGGACCAGGTCCCGCAGGCCCCCTCCACGGCCCCCTCCACGGGCCCCTCCATCGCTCCCTCCACGGCCACTTCGCCCGCCGGAGACATACCTGCAGGTCAGCCCCGGAGGTCAAGGCCCCGCGACCCGTTCGACAACCCTTAAGGCCCTCTCAACCGTCGATGCGGTGGAGCCGTTCGACGGAATCCGTCCGGCAGATGACGGCTTGTTGGTACTGCGGAGGCGCGAGGTGCCTGGCCAGCGGGCACGATGCGGGCCAGAGAGCCGAGCCGGGCACGCCACTGGTGTGAATTGCGGGCACCGGTCCAGAGCGTATCCAGTGGACGAAGGAGACAGGTGTTGCTGCGAAAGAGTAGATCGCCCGAACGTAACAGCAGCCGATGGGGCCGGGGCCGCCTCGCACTGGCGGTGCTCCTGACCGCCGTCGTGCCTCTGGTGGGGGTGCTACCCGCAGCGGCTACCGATGGAACAGTGTGGACAGCGCTTCCTTCCGCGCCCACCATCCGGAGCGAGCTCGGGGCAGCGACCGCGCCCTGCCCGCCCGGCCAGACCGGTACGTGCGTCTACTCCGTGGGCGGTGTCAACGCCGACGGCCTTGTAGGCGCCGTTGAGTCGTACAACCGGATCACCAACGCCTGGTCAACACTGCGCCCGATGACCACACCAAGATGGGGGCTGGGGACTGCGACCGCGCCCTGTCCGGCGGGGCAGGCCGGTACGTGCATCTACGCCGTGGGCGGCTCCGCAACAGTCTTCAGCGGCGCCGTGGGCACAGTGGAGTCGTACAACCCAGCCACCAATGCCTGGTCAACTGTGACCTCGCTGAACACACCCAGATGGGACGTGACGGCAGCATCAGCGCCCTGCCCACAGGGGCAGACGGGTACCTGTGTCTACGCCGTGGGCGGCATCAACGCCGCTGGCACCACTGTGGCCACGGTGGAGTCGTACAACCCGGCCACCAACGCGTGGAGCCCGGTGACCTCGCTGCCCGCCCCTCGCCGGGCGGCAGCGGCGGCGACCGCTCGCTGCCCACAGGGGCAGACGGGTACCTGTGTCTACGCCGTGGGCGGTGCCACCGCTGGCACCACTGTGGCCACGGTGGAGTCGTACAACCCGGCCACCAACGCGTGGAGCCCAGTGACCTCGCTACCCATGCCACGGGCCAATCTCGCGGCGGTGACCGCCCCCTGTCCGCCGGGGCAGACCGGCAGCTGCGTCTACGGCGTGGGTGGCTCCCCAATGACCGGCACGGGCGCCGTGGGCGCAGCCGAGTCGTTCAATCCTGTGACCAATGCCTGGACGACACTGCCCTCTATGCCTACACCCCGGTCGGCTCTGGCAGCAGCGGCGACCGCATGTCCGCCCGGATTCACGGGCTCCTGCGTCTACGCCGTTGGCGGTGTCAACGCCTCCAACACATCTCTCAGCACGTTCGAAGCACTCGATCCGCCGGGGTCTTCTCACTAAGCGGTCTCGGTGATGTGGGCTGTGGTTCGGGTATGAGACGGGGCAGGGAGAGGCTGCCTCATGCCGAAGATCCTTCGTGTGGAGTTGACATCTGATCAGGAACGCGAGGTGCGTGAGCGGCTGCGGGCACGTGATCTGGCGCCGGGTGCCAGGCTGCGTCTGGAGTGCATACGGCTGATGGGGCGGGGTCTGACCGTGCCTGAGGTCGCTGACCTGCTCGAATGCAACGATGTCACCGTGCGGGGTGCGGTCCGCCGGTTCACGGCCGGGGGGTTCGACGTGCTGGCGGACGCCCCTCGGCCGGGTCGTCCGGCCTCGGTCACACGTGAGGACCGCGAGGCGCTGGCTGCCCTGCTGGACGAGTCCGCCCGGCAGGGCCGGACGTGGACTGCCGCCGCGTTGTGCGACTGGCTGGCCGCCGAGCGGGGGGTGCGGGTCTCGGCGGCCTGGCTGACCGAGTTGCTGCACCGGGACGGGTTCCGGTGGAAACCGACCAGGGACACGCTGCGGCACAAGGCCGACCCCGTCCTCCAGCAGGCCGCCCGGGCCCGGCTGGAGGATTTACGGCTTTACGGCTGGGCGCGAGTACGGGCGTGAGGGACCTGTACTTCCTCGACGAGAGCGGGTTCGCTCCGACCATGCCCACGGGATACACCTGGTCACGGGCAGGGCAGCGGGCCGTCGTGCCGCGCGAGGACAAGAAGGGCCGGCGCGTGAACGTGCTCGGCGCCCTGGCCGTGGGACGGCATGCCGACCTGCTGTGGGAGAAGACCTGCGGGAAGATCGACGCGGTCATGCTGCTGGAGTTCGCGTGCACGAAACCGGCCGGCCTGCCCGGCGGTGCCGCCGCGCTGGAGGAGCCGCCCGCGGGCTTCACACGGGTGCGGCCGTGCACCGTCGTACTGGACAACGCTTCCGCGCACGTCGCCCGGGATCTTCAAGGGGCGCGGGGAGGAACTGGCCGCCATCGGCGTCGAACTCTTCTACCTGCCTCCCCGCAGTCCCGAGCTGAACGACATCGAGCGGGTGTGGCGCTCGGCGAAGTACGAGGACTACCCCGAACGCGTCCACACCACCGCCGAAGCGGTCGGCACCGCAGTCGACCAAGCCCCGAACCGTCAACGCACACGCATCAAAGGATCAGCAACGAACTTCATCAAAGCCGCTTTAGGGCTGCTCCCAGTGGATGCGGCGCAGCCCCAGGTCGTCCAGCAGGTACGTCGCGTCGCCCCGGCGGATCGCATCAGTCGCGGCGATTGCTTCCAGTTCGCCCAGGAGGCGATCGCGGTCTCCCGCGGGCAGCTGCCTTAGCCAGTGCACGATGCGGGGGAAGTCCATGTCCAGGTTGGCGTAATCGAGTGAGACCAGGATCGCGGCACACACGTTCTCGTAGGTCGCTGGCTTCGCGCCCTTGAGAGCTTCCGGCTCTCTCCACTGGCTGGACATGGGAGGCACTATACGTCGCCGGGAGGGGCGACCCTGCCGAGTTCATCCGCTCCTGCCTGTGCTGGCGGAAGGTTGAGCACTTTGCTGCCTTCGCCAGCATTGCCGCAGCCCCCAACCCGTCGTCCGCACAGAAACTGAAGTTCGCCCGGGACGCCGGCGCGGTTCCGCTCTGGGTGAGGTTTGGAACCGGCCTGCTGGAAGACGTCGCAGGAGTTGGCACCATCGACATGAGAGAGGCCGTACGGGCCGCGACCGCATGCTTAGCCCACCGCCCCACCCCAGCCACAAGGGAGACCGACCCGATGAAACAGCGCGTCCGCGCCATCCTGATCACCCCGAACGACACCACCCTCCTGATGAAACGCCTCCGCCCAGGAAGGGCCCCCTACTGGGTGGTCGTCGGAGGCGGCGTCGAAGACACCGACGCCAACCACGAGGCCGCGCTCCTGCGCGAGATCCGCGAGGAGATCGCCGGCGAGGCAGAGATCGTGCGCCCGTTTCACCAGCTGAAGAACGCAACCGGCGAGACCGAATTCTTCTACCTTGCCCGCATCAAGACGTGGAACTTCCACGACCGCAGCGGCCCCGAGTTCCAGCGGGACGACCGCGGCGAGTACCTCCTCGAAGAGATCCCCCTCACTCCCGAGGCCCTCGCCGACGTGAACCTGCTGCCCGAGGAGATCTCCGTCGTTCTGCGCGAGGCCCTTGACCACGGCAATCTGCTCGCCCCGGTGTAGCTACGCCTGCGCTGGCGGCATGGCCCGTGACGGTGAGCCGGCGCGGTTGCTGCGTGCTCGTCCACGGCCGTGAACGGACCGCCGACGACCGGCAGGACCGCCTCTACGGTCCGCAGACCCGGCTGGTGGCTCTGTACACGGGAAGGGAATGGGAGTCGTTTGTCGACGACTTCGGGAGTCGCCTCGCGTGTAGTCGGCATGATCAATGTCGATGAGCTCGGGCGTCACTGGCAGCCCAGCGGGCGTTGTCCGTGCCAGCGCCCAGCTGCCTCGCACGAGCCCGCTACCTGGTTTTGGTCTGAACCGGGTCTTGGCGGGGTCAGCGGGCGAGGGAGACGGCGAACGGCTTGAAGCCCTGTCGGCGCAGGATGTGGGGCACGACCAGGACCATGGCTTCGGTGGCGCGGGCTGTGGTGATGTCGCCGAGGTTCTCGATCCGTTCGGGCTGCCAGCCCAGGTCGCCGAGCAGGCCGATGACGGTCGTCTTCGCGTGTTCGTCGTCGCCCGAGACATAGACGGTCGGTGGGGTGGCCAGGGTTTCGGGAGCGGTCATGACCATGAACAGCATGGTGTTGAGGGTCTTGACCACATGGGTGTCGGGGAGGGCGGCCTGGAGCTTCTCGGCGAGGCTGCTGCCGGGGTAGCACAGGTCTCCGGGCAGGCCGTCACCGGCGTCGCGGGTGGCGTTGGAGACGTCGATGAGGATCTTGCCGGCGAGTTCGGTTCGCAGGCTGGTCAGGCGGTCAAGGGAGCTGTCGCCGGGCGTCGCGTTGATCACGATGTCCGCGGTGCGGGCGGCGGTGCGCTGGTCGGCGAAGGAGACGCGGGGACCTGTGCCTTCGGCAGCCGCTGTGGTCTCTTCCGTCGGGCGCCGGCGGCCGAGGATGACGTGGTGTCCGGCCGCGGAGAACTTGCCGGCGAGGTTGGCGCCGACGCGGCCGGCGCCCAGGATGCCGATGCTTGTCATGAGGTGATGCTCCTTGCGGTATCGGGTGGGAAGAGCGGAGGTGCCCGGTCAGGCGATCGGTGAGAGGACCTTGAGGGCGGCGGCGTGGATGCCGGGGGCGGCGGCCAGGAAGTCGCGGCTGCCCGTGTTCCAGGGTTCGCCTGCCAGATCGGTGACGGTGCCTCCGGCCTCCGAGACCAGTAGGGCACCGGCGACCAGGCCGGAGCGGACGTCGGAGAACTGCCAGAACGCGTCCATGCGTCCGGC
This sequence comes from Streptomyces sp. NPDC043854, assembly GCF_056436005.1. Taxonomy (NCBI): domain Bacteria; kingdom Bacillati; phylum Actinomycetota; class Actinomycetes; order Kitasatosporales; family Streptomycetaceae; genus Streptomyces; species Streptomyces sp. NPDC043854. Next base: position 32,835 of record NZ_JBWKDK010000016.1, on the reverse strand, counting down.
GGCGACATGGATGAGCTGCATCGTTGCGGGAACGGACACGCGTACGACCAGGCCGTTGATCAGCATGGCGGTGACGGAGTCACCGATCCGCCGGAAGGTGCGCTCGTCCTCGCCGGGCTTGGCCTGACCGGTGCCGATGAGCGCGGCGCCGAGGTCGGTCTTGGTGGACACCTTCAGGGGCCGGCCGCCCAGGCGGGCGCCGCCGCCGGCGACCGCGGTGTAGGTGTCGCCGGTCAGCGGCAGGTGGACGACGGTGAGCACCGGCCGGTTGTCGCTGACCAGGCTGGCGGTGACGGCCCAGTCCTCCATGCCGTGGACGTGGCTGATGTTGCCCTCGGCGGGGTCGACGACCCACCACTCCCCGGGCGGGAGCGCGCCGCCGGCCAGCTCGTCCTCGGCCCACTGCGACCCCGGCCGGGCCTGCAGCAGCGGTTCCCGCAGTACGTCCAGCACCGCCTCGTCGTTGGCGTGGATCTCGCCGACGACCTCGTCCAGGCTCACGCCCCGGGCGTACGAGGTGTAGCGGTCGCGCAGCGTGACACCGGCGGCCTTCACCGCGGCGGTCACTTCGGACAGGAGCGTCGCGTCGGCGTCGAAAGGCATGGCTGTGCTCATGGTGGGCCCCCTGGGGGATCGGTGGATGCGGGGCGGTTGTCTCGGCCCCCGCACTTCGAAGGTAGGGCGCCCGATCATTAACAACAAGTGCATGCTTGTCACTTGTAGAGTTACTGTCATGCAACTGGATCTGAACCTGCTCACGGCTCTGGACGCACTGCTGGAAGAGGGAAGCGTGGCCGGGGCGGCAGCCCGCCTCCACGTCACTTCACCGGCGATGAGTCGCTCCCTGGGCCGCATCCGCAAGGCAACCGGTGACCAGATCCTGGTCCGCACCGGCCGCAGCATGGTCCCCACCACCCGCGCGCTGGCCATGCGCGCCCAGGTCCACGCCCTCGTGCAGCAGGCCCACCAACTTCTGTCCGCGCAGCAGGAACTCGACCTGGCGGCTCTGGAGCGTGTATTCACCGTGCGCTGGCACGACGCCCTGACCGCCGCTTGCGGCACCGCCCTGATCACCGCCGTCCACCGCCAGGCCCCTGGTGTCCAGCTGCGCCTGCCCGCCGAACCAGGCACGGACACCCCCGAGCTGCGCCGGGGTGAGGTCGACCTCGAATCAAGCGCCAGCGCTCCGACGCTCCCCGACATCCGCCACCGCCTCGTCGGCAGGGACCGGCTGGTCGTTGCCGTCCGCCCAGGCCACCCGCTCACCGAAGGCCCGCTGAGCCTCGAGCGCTACGCGGCCGCCGAACACCTCACCGTTTCGCGGCGCGGCCGCCTGCGCGACCAGATCGATGACGCCCTGACCACCCGCGGCCTCGAACGACGCGTCGCCGCCGCCGGGCCCACCGCCGCCCTCGCTCTGCAACTCGCGCTCGGCACCGACCTGGTCGTCACCCTTCCGGACGCGGTCACCCGCACGGCACGGGACCAGCTCGGCCTGGTCACGCTGCCGCTGCCACTCCAGTTGCCCGACGTCCCCCTGTACCTGCTGTGGCACCAGCGCTATGACGACGACCGTGCCCACACCTGGCTGCGCGAAACGGCCGCCGAAACCGTCCAGGCACTATTCGCACCACCGGCCGCCTCTCAACAGCCCCTTACCAACCGGTCCGGGCAGTGACGGATGCGCCCGGGGAAAGGCCCGCGGCAGTTGACTCCCGTTCTCGTGAACATCACCTATTCGTGCGAGTGTGCGACTCCCGATCTCACGTCGAAACGACGCCGTAAGTCCTTGAGATGTGGTATGGGCTTCGGGGCTTCTGCCTCGACGAGGATGTCGACATGAAAGAGAGCCTGGTGGACCTCGACTTCTCCCGCCTGGACTGAGCAGCCGGCGACCACACGACCGGCGCGCGGGGGAGTGGCGGCCCCGGCCGTACTGCGTCCCGTCCCGGGGACCGGGGCCTGTCCCGCACGCTCCATGCCGGCACGGGCCGCAGCGAGCCTACTGACTTCGGCTTGTCAGGGTGGCGCTGGGGCGTCGAGGGTCAGGCCGGTGCCGGCTATGAAGCCGTCGAGGGTGTCGGGCCGGTATTGAAGGCGTAGCCGGTTGCGGACGAGGGTTTCGAGTCGGTCGAGGGCCATGACGGCGAGGTTGGCCAGGCTGCGCTTGACGTGCGCCCACACGCCCTCGACGGGGTTCAGGTCCGGCGAGTACGCGGGCAGCAGGAACACCGTCAGCCACGCCCGCTCGGCGACGAGGTGTCGCATCCTGCGGGAGACGTGGGTGTTCAGGCGGTCCCAGACCAGCACGATCGGCGCCTTGACCAGGTGGTGGACGCCGTCGACCAGCGCGATGAAGTCCCGCTCGCCCATGCTGGGGCGCTTGCCCTTGCCCGCGGGATGGATGCGCAGGCGGTGGCACAGCCGGGTGCGGGAGCCGGGCCGCAGCGCGAGCAGTCCGGCCACCGACAGGCGCCCCGCGCGGCGGCCGCTGACGGTCACGACCGGCGTGTGACCACGTCGGCCCCAGGTCCGTCCCCGGGGCGATCTGCGGGTGAAGCCTGCCTCGTCCTCGAAGCAGATGTAGCCCCCGCAGGCCGCCCGTGCTCTTTTACCTCCGCCCAGGTCGCCTCCCTCCATGCGGTGACGGCCTGCTCGTCGCGCTCGGCGACCCGCCGTGCGGGCACCTGCGGGGAGAACCCGAGGCGGTGCATCAGCCGATGGCCCCGGAGACGCTGTACGAGACGTGGAACTTTCTGCCGATCAGCGTGGCCACCCGCGCCGCGGTCCACACCTGGTCCTCCACCCAGCCGTGCACCCTCCTCCAGAAACCCCGCCGGCTGCTCCAGGCAGTACGGCGACAGCCGGCACCGCGACCCGCTCGGGCCACGCGAGGCCAGAGCCGCGACTCCGCCGTCGCGCCACAGTTGGTGCCACTGGTAGGCCGACTTCACACTCACCCGCAGGCGCCGCGCGACCTCCCTCGGCTTGATCTTCTGCTTGAACAGCTCAGCCGCCTGCATCCGCACGGTCTCCCGGCGCTGACGTCCCACCGCGGTCAGCCCGCCCCCATCCGCATACCTCACGCACCACGGGGTACAGCCACCGAGCCAAGCCCCTCAGCCACTTCGCAAAGAATCACCCTGACGAGCTGAAGTCAGTAATAGGGAAGCGGCTCCGGACGAGCCGGCGAACTTGGACGTACTGAGCGGGATCCGGTAGCCCCCGGGGCCAGGACCCGGCCGCCGTGCGATTTCGGCCAGACCGTAGTCTTCTGGCCATTCGCACTGGTGGGAGCGGTTACGGATTCATGGAACGCAGGCCTGGGCGCAGAAGGGGCATCTGGGCGATTGTCCTGCGGGTGCTGGGCGTCGCTCTGATCGGCGGACCGATCGCGTTCATGCTGAGCCGGTTCACCGCGGCGCATCAGTCCAGTGACAACATGCTCCCCACGCTCATCCGCGGGGACCTCATCGTGCTGCGCAAGGATTCGTCCGAGGTCCGGCGCGGCGACGTGGTGACGTACGACCCCGGCGAGTGGGAGCTGCAGGGCCCGTTCCTCGGACGCGTGGTGGCGGTGGGGGGCGACCGTATCTCCTACGCGATGGGGACGAGGCCCTGACCCTCAACGGGAAGCCGCTCGACGAGCCGTACGTGAACGACGCCCCCGGGGACGGTGGGGTGTTCTTCGACGTCGTGGTGCCGCAGGGCCGGGTCTTCATCCTGGGTGACAACCGCGGCAACTCCGCGGACTCCCGCTTCCACCCCGAGCACAACGAGGGCACGCTGCCGGTGTCGGCCGTGACCGGGGTAGAGGAGGATCAGGAGAGCCCGATGTCCGTGGGCCTCGGCCTGGCGTTGTTCGCCGGGGTGTGCCTCCTGCCCGTGGGGATCGGGCTGGGGATCGCCGCACTGGTGGTGCGGCGGAGGAAGCCCGTGCCGGCGGGGCCCGTCTGGGGCGCCGTCCACGTTGACCAGCCGTAGTGGACGACGGATGCAGGAGGCCCCGGGAGGCTTTGCCCCCGGGGCCTGTCCGTACGAGGTCTCAGTCCTGGGGCCTCCAGGCGTGGATCTCCAGTCCGGCGATCGGTGTGCCCGGCTCGATGCGGTCGTTGTCGACGAGCCACCGCTGCACGGCCGCGGCGACGTCGCCGCCGGCGGTGTCGACCAGGGCCTTGAACTCCGCGGCGTCGAACCCTGCCTCGCCCGGCCCGGGACCGCCCCGGTTCTCGGCGTAGGCCCGCTCCTCGGGACCGTCCCGGCGCTGGACCACGTTGCGCCGGATACCGGGGGAGTCGGCCCGGCGGGCCACTGGGCCCTGGCTCCCGACCCGGAAGACGACCAGCTCTGACCGTGTCGGACCTGTTGGGTCCACGGGTCCGACACGGGAACGGCGAAGGGCCGGACCGTGGTCGGTCCGGCCCTTCGGGCGCGCTTCGGGTGCGTCAGCCGAGGCGGCCGACGTGGATGACCACGATGGTGACGGTGGCCTCGGTGATCTCGTACAGGACCCGGTAGCGGCCGACGTGCATCCGGCGCAGGTCCGGGGAGCCGTACGCGGTCGTGCCCTCGGGGCGGGGCTGGTCGGCGAGGAGGTCGACGGCGTCCATCAGCTGCCGCAGGCCGTCGGGGTCGTCCTTGAGGAAGAGGGCGGCCGCGTCGATGGCCAGCTCGTCCCAGACGATCGCGTAGGTCACGCGTGCTCCAGGCCGAGCCGGGCGCGGACGTCGTCATGCGGGACGGCCGCGGCGGCGTCGGCGGACTGCCGCTCCCGGTACAGGGCCAGGGCGAGCGCGTCCTCGAGGTCGGCGAGCTCCTGGGGGTTGATGAGCACGGCCGCGGGCTGGCCGTGGTCGGTGATGGTGATGCGTTCCCGGGCGTGGGACGCCCGGCGGACCAGCGAGCCGAACTTCGCCCGCGCTTCGGTGATCGGCAGAGTCTCACTCATGTATAGAACTGTACACTTCCCGCTCCTTCTGTCAGGGGGTCTCGCGGATCGCCCGACCAAGCCCGCAGGAGGCGGGGCCGACACGGGAAGCCCCGGGTCGGGAGCGGTCAGACCTGTTGGACCCAACGGGTCTGACCGCGCCGAGGCCCTGTCAGCCGTGTCCCCGGGCGGCCCTGGGCGGGAACGGACGCGGTGGCGGGAGGTGAGTGCCGGGCCGCGATCAGTTCCTCCAGAAGCGCGAGGACCTCGTCGCGGGCGGCGGCGGCCGCGGTGCCGGCGGGCAGCTGGGCGCTGTGGGAGTCGACGGCCAGGCGCAGCGTCTTGAGCCGGGCGGCCAGGGCGGGCCCGTCGAGCTCGCGGTGCCAGGCGTCCAGCTGTTCGGCGGACGCGGCGTGGGCCAGCTGGGGCCACTCGTCGTTGAGGCACGCCGGCGACCACACGGCGGTGCGCAGCCGCGCCTCGTAGGCCCGGCACCAGGCGTCACCGGCCCGGTCGCGGGCCCGCTCGGCGCGCTGCCGCTCGGGGTAGCGGTCGCCGCGGTAGGTCGCGGCATCGCGTTCCAGGCGCACGAACCTGCTCTCCGCGCTCGTGCGGGAGGCCAGGCCGAGGGAGTCGGCGACCTGGTGCCAGGAGGCCCCGCGTGCCCGGGCGGCCCGGGTGAGGTCGCGCTCCATGGTGTCCAGCGCTGCCCGCGCACCGTGCGGCTGCCGACGGCTACACCGCGCTGAACCCGGTCCGTTTCGTCGACACCCGCGAAGGTCTCGGCGCGGCGCGCGGGCAGGTCCCCGGCCAGGGCACTTTCGGAGTCCAGATCACCGGCCGGAACGGCGTCCCCGCCGGAGCGACCGCCGTGGCGCTCAACGTGACGGTCACCAACCCCCGGGAGGCGGGGCACCTGACGGTCTTCCGACCGGTCAGCCCGCCCCGTCCACCTCCAGTCTGAAGTTCACCGCCGGACAGACCGTCGCCAACTCGGTCATCGTCCCTGTCGGCGCCGACGGAAAGATCAACGTCCGCAACGGGGCCTGGGCCGGGCCGCGGCGCTGCGGCGGCCCCGGAAACCGGACAACGGTCCGCCCGGCATCAGTAGAGTTCGTCTCCCGGTGCTGCTTGTCCCAATACTTCCTGGCATTCGCATTCGTCGAATTTCCATCGATCTGAATGGAACTGTCGAAGTACGAGATGATCTTTCCTGTTGTGCGGTCCCTGACGCTGAACTCGTTGGTCGACGGGTCCCACCGGTAGATCCCCGGGTCGGGGACACCTGCTTCTGTGGCGTGACGGGGGCGTTTGTCTCTTCTTGAATGGTCATGCCATCTCTCCGGATGTGGTCAGGCGTGGTACGCGAATGCCTCATGGCGCTGGAGCCCAACGGGGAGGTCATGGCGTGGGGAGGTGCGCCCGCCGCTATCCGCTGCGTTCCTGTTCCAGAGCAGGGCGGTCGGGGAGGTGCGAGACGGTGGTGCGGGGTGGAGCCGAGGAGGTCTGCTCGGACTTCGGTTTGGGTGGGCGAGGCTGGCCGAGCACGACCGCCAGGAAGATGACGGCCATGCCGACGATCTGGAGGGCGGACAGCGACTGGTCCTTGACGAGGTAGCCCAGCAGGGTCGCCACGACCGGGCTGCCCAGCGCGAGGAAGGAGACCGCCACGGCCGGCAGGCGTTCGATGCCTCGGAACCAGACGATGTAGCTCAGGACCGCGCCCAGGATGATGAGGTAGGCGAACCCGATGACGTTGGAGCCGGTGAGACCGTCGGGAAGGTCTTCCAGCGACAGCCAGAACGGCAGCAGGACCAGACCGCCCGCCGTGAGTTGCCACCCGGTGAACGTGAGCAAGCTGACGCCCTCCGGCCGGCCCCACCGTTTGGTCAGTGCGATGCCCGAGGCCATGCACAGGGCTCCGCCGACTGCGGCGAGGACTCCGATGGTGTCGAGCGCCGTCGCGCCTTTGAAGACGAGCAACACCACGCCCCCGGTGCCCATCGCGCAGGCCAGGGCATGGATGGCTCTGATTCTCTCACCCAGGAAGAGGGCGGCGAGGATCACGACGAGCATGGGCTGTGCCGACATGATCACGGCGGCGATGCCGCCCGGAAGTCGGTAGGCCGCGACGAAGAGCAGGAAGTTGAACGCGCCGATGTTCAGAACGCCCAGCATCAGCGCGCGCCACCACCAGATGCCGACGGGAAGCTTCCGGCTGATGGCCAGCAGGACCAGGCCGCCGGGCAGGGCCCGCATGGTGGTCGCCAGGAGCGGCCGGTCCGGTGGCAGCAACTCGGTGGTCGCCAGGTAAGTGCTGCCCCAGACCGCCGGAGCCAGGCCGGTCAGGGCCGCCGTGAGTACATTCTGTCTGTTCTTCATCCTGCCCCAAATCCCATGGGAATCACGGTGGCTCCCGACGTCCGTCCAGCCGGCTCAGTCGAAGATCGGGTCGCGGTCACGGCCGCGCTTCAGCTCGAAGAAGCCGCCTATGCTCGCCACGGCCAGCACGCCGTCCCAGAGCGTTCCGGCTGCCTCGCCACGGGGGGCGGGGGTGAGCACGGGGCCGAAGAACGCCAGCGGCTTCCCCTCCGGGCCGGGCACGTGGATCACGGGGGTGCCGACCTCGGAACCGACCGGGTCCATCCCGTCGTGGTGCTCGGCCCGCAGCGGCTCGTCCCAGGAGGTGTCCTCCGCGGCCTCGATCAGGTCGGCGGGCAGACCCGCCTCCTTCAGGGCGGCGCGGATCATGTCGTGGCCGAGCCCGGCCTTCTCATGGTGGATCAGACGGCCCATGGCGTTGTAGAGGGGGCGCAGCACCTCGTTGCCGTGCCGCTGCTGTGCCGCGACGCACACGCGCACGCAGGCCCAGCCGTCGATCATGCCCTGGCGGTACTTCTCAGGGACCTCGCGACCCTCGTTGAGGACCGACAGGCTCATGATGTGGAAACGAGTCTCCAGCGGCCGGACCTGCTCCACCTCCAGCATCCAGCGTGAGGTGATCCACGCCCAGGGGCAGCGGGGGTCCACCCAGATGTCGGCGACGGTCGTCTCGGAACGCGGTCGCGTGGTGCTCATGGCGGTCGCTCGTCCTTTCGGTTTCACGGGCGCGAGGGTGCGCCAGGGCATGCCTCGGCGGTGTGCGCCCAGGAGCGGGAGGAAGGGGAGAGGGCAGCGCAGGCGCGGCTACGGGCAGCCGGAGGGGCCCAATCGAGGGCCCACCCGGCGCAGTTGGCCCGAGGACGTTTCTGCCGTTGCGGTCGTCACCAGTGTCGGGCCGGGGGTATCAATGAGTCCAACACATGCTTGTCACATGATGAATCTCGTATCACGATGGATCCATGGAGCTCCAGCAGATGCGGTACGTGATCGCCGTGGCCGAGACGAACAGCTTCACGAGGGCTGCCCAGCGCTGCCTGGTGGTCCAGTCCGCGCTCAGCCACCAGATCGCGCGCCTCGAGAAGGAACTGGGTGCGCGGCTCTTTGAACGCACCAGCCGCAGGGTCCGGTTGACCTCGGCGGGCGCTGCCTTTCTGCCCGCCGCCCGCCAGTGCCTGGACGCGGCGGAGCGGGCCGCCGCCGAAGTCGCGGCGGCCGTTGGGGAGGTGCGTGGGCGCCTCGCCGTGGGGCTGATCCCCACCGTCGCCGCCGTGGATGTTCCAAACGTCCTCAAGGACTTCCACCAGCGCCATCCCAAGGCCCGGATCAGTCTCAGTGTGGGAGCGAGCGACGAGCTCGTCGAGAGGGTCAGGCAGGGCGAGATCGAGGTGGCTTTCCTCGGCATCCCGGTCACTGCCCGCCCCCGGGGCGTCATGGCCCGGGAGCTGGCCCGGGAGCGGCTGGTCGCCGTGGTCTCCCCGGAACACCCGCTCGCCGGCGAGACCTCGGTCGACCTCCGTCGGCTGTCCACGGAGGTGTTCGTGGACCTCCCGGCGAAGACCGCCGGCCGGGCCCAGTCCGATCTGGCCTTCGCCGCCGCCGGCCTCACCCGCGAGGTCGCCTTCGAGGTGACCAACGCGGACTACCTGGCCCGACTGGTCGGCGCCGGCCTCGGCGTGGCCCTGCTCCCGCCCGCTTACGTCGCGGGCCTGGCCGGGCTAGCCAAGATCGAGGTCACGGACGCACCATCCCGCGCCGAGTACGTGATCTGGGGCCGGGAGAGCCGGACCCCGGCGGCCGCCGCCTTCCTGGAGCTGCTGGCCATCGAGGATGAGTGAACGGGCGCGCGGACGAGCCGGGGGCGGCCCCCGGCCGTATCGGGTGGGGGCCGCCCCCGGCTCGTCCCTGACCGTTGCGGCAGGGGCTCAGGCCCGGGCTGCCAGGGCGCGTTCGGCCAGGCCGGAGCCGAGCAGCGCGCGGTGGATCTCCGAGGTCGCGGTGGACCGGTTGAGGGTGATGTAGTGCAGGCCGGGAGCGCCTTCGGCGAGCAGCCGTTCGGCCATGGCCACCGCGTGCTCGACGCCGATCCGCCGCCCCGCCGATCCGCCGCCCGAGGCCTCCAGTTGCCGGGCAAGGGCCTCGGGGACGGAGTCGTGGGCCGACCTGCTGCGCGACTGCCGCCGACGCGGCATGCGTGACCCGGAGCTGGTGGTCGGCGACGGCGCGATGGGTCTGTGGAGGGCCCTGGCCGAGGTGTTCCCCACCACTCGCCATCAGCGGTGCTGGGTTCACAAGGCCCGCAACGTCACGAACGCTCTGCCGAAGTCCGCGCAACCGGGTGCGACGAGGGCCATGCAGGAGATCTACAACGCTGAGGACCGCGCCCACGCCGAGCAGGCGATCGGGACGTTCGCGCGCACCTACGGCGCGAAGTTCCCCAAAGCCGTCGCGAAGATCACGGACGACGCCGAGGAACTGCCGGCGTTCTACGACTTCCCGGCCGAGCACTGGATCCACCTGCGGACCACGAATCCGATCGAGTCGACGTTCTCCACCGTCAAGCTGCGGACCAAGGTCACCCGTGGTGCCGGCAGCCCGGCCGCAGCCCTCGCGATGGTGTTCAAGCTCGTCGAGTCAGCCCAGGCCCGCTGGCGGGCGATCACCGGCGCACACCTCGTCGCCCTGGTCCGCTCCGGCGCCAAGTTCGAGAACGGCGTCCTGGTCGAGTGCACCGAGGCGGCAGCATGACCGAGCCCCTCGCCCCCGGCAGCCACCCAGTCGAGGTGGAACTGGCGATTGATCAGGTCACCATCGTGAACCCGGCCGAGGCCACCGCCACCGTGCGCTGCATGCTCGGGCCGGTTCGTTGCGGCTCCCGATTCGACCGCATTCGCGACTCGACAGAAGCCATCGACCTGGAACTGACGCAGATCCTCGCCTACCACCGTCCCGTCGAGGAACTCGACCCCGTCCACACCGCGCTCGTGACCCTCCGAGGCGCAGGAGTCCAACTCCTGACGTCAGCTACCCCGGGCTCCCGCTGGCAGGCCATCAGGGGGACCAATCCGCTGCCATGACCAAATCATCCACAGGTATTGACTATTGCTCGTCAAGGACGGCCTGCCGAACGGCGGCCTGCTCGGCCTCGGACAGAACCTGATGTTCACCTGTGCGCCGGCCCCACGGACGGGACAGCAGCGCGTCCCGCCCACCCGCTTTCCACCTTGCCCACCAGTTGTTCACGGCTCTGACCGGCACGGCGGTCGGGGCGGCGCTGGACGCGGCGGCCCGCACCGGGGTCCCGTACCTGGCGCTCGCGTACCTGATCCACCCGGACACCGCCCGGGGCCCTGGCCGTGCGCAGCCGCTTGAACACCGACCCATTTCGGCGCAGTGCTGGGAAACGATCTCCAGCCAGAAGGGAAGCGATCTTCGTCCGCCTCTGGAGTGCCTGGTCAGCGGCACTCGTGAACAGGCCGTTGGGGACCATCCGCAGATAGTTCGACGCCTGCGCAGACCCAGCGTCCCCGCCACCAGCGAACGTGATGGGCACGTTCCGCCACGTGCCGAACGCACCGATCACCGGCTGGCCGGGCTGGGTACATGCCACCGCCCAGGAGAAAATGCGAGCCTGATGGGTTTCGTTACAGCTCTGCACAGGTGGGCTGGCACTGGCAAGTGGACGGTGGCTGGCTCAGCCACCCGCCCCCGGGTTCCTTCGGAGCGCGCCCCGATTGGACTCTCGTCGGCGGTCCCGCGTAAACATGGGTCATGCCGGAAGAGTCTCCCGCCCTTGAATCCCCGCTGATACAGAGCCTGCGCACAGCCGTGGCCGCTGCCCCCGGGGACGTCCCCCTGCGGCTGCACCTCGCGGAGTTGCTGCTTTCCGCGGGTCTGCACGAGGCTGCAGTGACGGAGGTCGCGGCGGCCTTGCAGCATGCTCCGGGGGACGGAGCGGCGCGGGAGTTGATGGTGCGGGCGATGGGGGTGGCGGCAGCCCCCGCGCCCGTGGCCCAGAACACGTCCGCGGTTGCTGATCCTGTGTCGTCCGTCGAGCCGACCGCGTCCGCCGAATCGGCGGCGGCGGAGCCGGCAGTCGCCCCCGATGAGTCGTCCGGCCGCGCCGGGTTCGACTGGCGGGCGGCCGAGCAGGAGGTCGACGGCATCGTCGAGCCCCGCTTCATCGAGCCCCCGCTCAGCGCCTGCGGCAGCGGCGACCCCGGTGCCGCCGCTGCCTGGGAGGTGTCCGCTCCCGGCGTCGTACGGCTCGCGGACGTCGGCGGCATGCAGGAGGTCAAGGACCGCCTCGAAGCCGCGTTCCTCGCGCCGATGCGCAACCCCGAACTGCGCAAGCTGTACGGGAAGAGCCTGCGCGGCGGGCTCCTCCTCTACGGTCCGCCCGGCTGCGGCAAGACCTTCATCGCCCGTGCCGTAGCCGGCGAGCTCGGCGCGAGCTTCCTGTCCGTGTCCGTCAACGACGTCCTCGACATGTGGATCGGCAACTCCGAACGCAACATGCACGAGGTCTTCGAGACCGCCCGCCGACAGGCGCCCTGTGTCGTCTTCCTCGACGAACTCGACGCCCTCGGCGCCAAGCGCAGCCGCACGCAGCACAGCGGCCTGCGCAACACCGTCAACCAGCTCCTCACCGAGCTCGACGGCATCGACTGCGCCGCCAACGAAGGCGTGTTCGTCCTCGCCGCCACCAATGTCCCCTGGGACGTGGACATCGCGCTCCGGCGCCCGGGACGACTCGACCGCACTCTCCTCGTCCTGCCGCCCGACGCCACCGCCCGCGAGGCGATCCTCCGCTACCACCTGCGCGATCGTCCCATCGAGGCAGTCGACCTGGGACGTCTCGTCAAGGCGACAGACGGCCTCTCGGGCGCGGACCTGGCCCATGTGTGCGAGTCGGCGGCCGAGAGCGCGCTGCTCGACTCGGTACGCACCGGCCAGATCCGCATGATCGGAACGAAGGACCTGCTCGGCGCTGCGAAGTCGGTGGTCCCGTCGACCGAACCGTGGTTCGCGGCGGCGCGGAACGTGGCGATGTTCGCCAACGAGGGCGGTATGTACGACGACCTGGTGACGTACCTGAAGAAGAGGCGGAAGCTGTGAGCATGGATCCGGCGGTGGCGCGCGCCGGTGCGCTGCAGGCGGCAGACCGGTACGAGGAGTCCAAGGCCGTGCTGGCCCCCCACCTCGCCGAGGAGCCGGACGACGAATGGGCCTGGCAGCTGCTCGCCGTCGCCCACGAGAGCCTCGGCGAGTACGAGCTCGCGGAGCGGGCAGCCACCGAGATGCTCCGGGTCACGCCCGGGCACGTCGGCGCGCTCATTCTGCTGTCCCGGGTGCTGCTCCGCCTGGGCAGGCAGTCCGAGGCTCGGGCGGCGGCGGAGGAGGCCGTCCGCAGAGCGCCCGACGCATGGTCCTCGCATTTCGCGCTGTCCGGCGTGCTCGTCGCCTATGCGACAGCCCCGCCCGCCGATCACGAACGGGCGTACGAGGCGGCCTGCGAGGCCGTGCGCCTCGCCCCGCATGAACCCGACGCCCACCAGGCTGTGTGCTTCGCGGCCGTACGCACGCAGCGTCAGGACAGCGCGAAGCAGGCCCTGGTCGAATGGCTGCGCCTCGACCCGTCCAACAAGACGGCACAGGCCATGTACACCGACGCGATGGCCAGCGGCCCGGACGTCACGGCCGCCCGGGCCGCGGGGATGTACTCCGCAGGCCTGGCGGGCGCACCCCAGTCCCCGATGCTGCGCAGCGGCCTCGACCAGGCCACGTACCGCCTGCTGCGGGGAACACGCTGGCTCGCGTTGGTCTGCCTGGCAGCTGCGGGAGCGATGATCGACCTCGTCGCCACGGCCAGGCACCCGACCTTGCGGGAGCTGCCCGTACCGCTCGGCAACCGGGTCTGGGTGCTGATCGTGATGGCAGCGATCTGGGGCTTCGGCGCGCTGTTGCGCTACTACCGGCTGCGTACCGGAGTGCAGCTCAACATCCGCTCCCTCGTACGCCGTGGCCGCTGGGCCCGGATCGTGCTGGGTCAGGCTGCGTGGACCATGCTCTGCGCACTGCTGATTTCCCAGATTCCGTGGACCGATCGGGGTGTACCCGAGGTCCTCTTCTGGGCCGGCCTGGTGGTGCCGCTTTCGACCATGGCGTACGACCGCAGGAAGACCGGATGACGGGATGACCGGCTGGCCTGCGGAGTTTCCACCTCCGGGCATGGTTGCTGATGGGTGACGTGTGAGTTGCAGGCGCCGGCTGTCTGCACTGGGTGTGAGAGGCGTTTGTGCTGATTGGGGAGTGGACGGGGCCGTGAGGGTGTCGCTTTGCTGGTGAAGGTTGTTGTCGTTTGCCAGTGAAGGTTCGTTGTCGTGCGTGTAGGCGTGGGTGAGGGGGCGGCCCAGGTACGGCAGGACGGCCGTTCGGAGTCGGCCGGCCGGGCTCGTTCGGGTTGCTACTGCGGCGGGAGTTCAGCGAAGGCCGCGATCTCGGCTTTCAGAGTCCGCCATGCTGCTCGTTGCCGTTGTTGCGTTTCGTTCCGGTCGACGATGGCTTTCAGGTTGGCGATCTGCTGGTCGATCCGGTGGGCGCGGAATGGGTCGAACGGCCTGAGCTGGTCGAGGCGGCGGGTTGCTGCGTCGATCCGGGCTGGGATGGGCATCGTTGCCCATGATGAGACCGGGTGCTCGGCGGCGTCCTTGTTGAGGAGTGTTTCGCGTGTGTCCATCCGGATCACCTCACCCCAGTGCTCGGCTGTGATGGGCTGATCGGAGAGGTACCAGGCTGCTGGGTCGCCTCCGGCCTGCTCCACCGCGGTCCGGTTGTCGCATAGCTCGCGCCACAGCGGCCAGTACAGGATGGACGGTGGTCTCCAGGGGCGCCACCGCCTCTTTGGAGCCCGCTGTATGACGGCCCCGCCGGCTCCCGGAGCCCGGCATGGGGCCGGTCCGGAGCCGCCCCATTCGCCTGGCCGTTGAGCGCAATGGTCGAGGATGGAGTCATGACAGGGGAATTGAGCGAGATCGCTCTGAGTAAGGAAGATCTTCGTGAGGTCACCGCGTTCGCTGCAGCGTGCGCGGACGTGGTCCTCGAGGTGTTCGAGGGCGATCAGCCGGACGACTTGCGGCCTCGAGAGGCTATCGGCGCCGCGTGGGAGTTCGCTCGAGGTGGTGAGCGGGGGAAGGCTCTGCGCGACACAGCGTGGGCGGCCCTGAAGGCAGCCAAAAGTGCGGACACCGCGGCTGCGCGGGAGGCGGCTCGGGCAGCGATGTCTGCGGCCGGCGCCGCCTACCTGCACCCGTTGGCCAAGGCCACCCAGGTCAAGCACGTTCTGGGAGCCGGCGCTCACGCGGCCAGAGCGGCCGAACTCATCGCCGGCGACGATCGGAGCGTTGGTGCCGCACACCTTGCTCAGACGCTGCATCTCGCGACACCGGTCGTCATCGACGTGCTCAAACGCTTCCCGGTGGCGCCGAGTGGCGGCGGACGGGTTGGCGAGTTGGTTCGCTTGCTGGACGCTGGCCTTCGTACACGCTGAGGAGCAACAGCCGGGTGTAAGAGGGAGCGAGGGCACCGTCGCCGGCTGGTTGGCGAAGCGATGGCGGGTCGGCGCCGCGAGCGGAGGCCTGCGGTCACATCGCCGACAGTACCCGGGCGTGTGCGGCGGCCAGTGCAACGTGCGCAGCCCGGTCCGCGGTCGCCTCGTCGACGGGCTCGCCCGTGCACACGAGCCGGAAGTAGATCGGCGCGGCAAGGGTTCTGAGGAGTTCGGCGGGGTCGGTCTCCGCAGGTAGTTCGCCGCGCTCGATGGCTCGGGTGACGACCGGTTCCGCCCGTCGGAACCGGTCGTCGAAGAGGGCGTGCTTGATTTCGGCGAGCCGAGGCAGGCGTACGGCGTCCGAGAGGAGGGTCTGTCAATCGAACGGTGTATCGCCGGTGGTTGGGGTTACTGGCGGGCTGAGGAGAGCCGGCCGTCGAAGGTGATGTCGAAGGCGTTCAGGGCGGTCTTCCAGCGCATGGTCCAGCGGGCCTAGCCCTTCCCGGTGGGGTCCAGGGACATGATGGCCATGTAGACGCACTTCAACGCCGCGGTCTCGTTCGGGAAGTGTCCGCGGGCCTTGACCGCCCGCCGGATCCTGGCGTTCACGGACTCGATCGCGTTGGTGGTGCAGACGATGCGGCGGATCTCGGTGTCGAACCGGAGGAACGGGGTGAACTCCTCCCAGGCGTTCTCCCACAGGCGCACGATCGCCGGATACTTCCGGCCCCAGGCGTCGACGAACTCGGCGAACCGCTCCAGGGCGGCTTCCTCGGTCGCCTCGGTGTAGACGGGCTTGAGGAGCTTGGCGATTTTGTCCCAGTCCTGGCAGGCGGCATGGCGGAAGGAGTTCCGCAGCAGGTGGACCACGCAGGTCTGGACGGTGGTGCGGGGCCAGACGGTCTCGACCGCGTCGGGCAGGCCCTTCAGTCCGTCGCAGACGAGCATGAGGACGTCGTTCACGCCGCGGTTCTTGATCTCGGTGAGGATGTGCATCCAGTGCTTGGCGCCCTCGCCGCCGTCGCCGGCCCACAGCCCCAGGATGTCCCGCCGGCCTTCGGTCGTGACGGCCAGGGCCACGTAGACCGGCCGGTTCGCGACGGCGCCGTCGCGGATCTTCACGTGGATCGCGTCGATGAAGACCACCGGATAGACGGCGTCCAGCGGCCGGTTCTGCCACTCGGCCATGCCGTCCATGACCTTGTCGGTGATCGTGGAAATCGTCTGCCGGGAGACCTCGGCGCCATAGACCTCAGCCAGGTGGGCCTGGACCTCGCCGGTGGTCAGGCCCTTCGCGGACAGGGAGATGACCATCTCGTCCACGCCGGTCAGGCGCTTCTGCCGCTTCTTGACGATCTTCGGCTCGAACGATCCGTCCCGGTCCCGGGGCACGGATATCTCCACCGGGCCGACGTCCGTCAGCACCGTCTTCGCACGAGTTGAGTGAACGCGCCGTAGGGCCGTGAGCAACGTTCACCACGATGAACGAGGGGCCCGCCAGGCATTGCCTGGTGGGCCTCCTGCATGGGGTGACGGCAGTGGCCGACGGCAACGCCAGCGGACGCTGGCTCGGCACAGTCGCAGGGCATCACTGCTAACTAACCTCGCCGTTTCACTTGGGGACGGCTGGCTGTGGTGCGAAACGCGAAAGTGCCTTCCTGACCTGGGACGATGAACCTTGCTGAGGGGTTCTGTCGGTCCAGGCGGAGGGCACTTTCTACGTGCAGGGTATCGGGTTGCGTCCCAAGGTTTATGTCAGTGCCGATGGTTCGGGGGTGATCGGTCATGCCGGGGCACGGTTGCTGGCGGATCTCGCTGACGCCACCGGGCTGACCGCCGCGTACTCCGCCGCTCTCAGGCCGCTGCGGCCACGCGGGACCGGACACGACCCGGGCCGGATCACCACCGACCTGGCGGTGATGCTCGCCGACGGCGGCGAGGCCATCGCGGACCTGGCCGTGCTGCGGGACCAGGCCGAAGTGTTCGGCTCGGTCGCCTCGACACCGACAGCCTGGCGGCTGCTCGCCGACATCGACGAGAAGACCCTCGCCGCGCTGGCCTCTGCCCGCGCCCAAGCCCGAGAGGTCGCCTGGCTGCAGGCCACCGAGACCGGTGAGGGCATACCCGCGGCCCGAGCCGCGGGACGCCTGCTGCCCGGTCTGGTCCTGGACCCCGACGCCACGCTGGTGGCCTGCCACTCCGAGAAGGATCAGGCAGCACCCACCTACAAGGGCGGCTTCGGGTTCCACCCGCTGCTGTGTTTCCTGGCCAACACCGGCGAGGCACTGTCCGGCCGGCTGCGGCCAGGGAACGCCGGCGCCAACACCGCCGCCGACCACATCACGGTGCTCGACCAGGCACTCGCACAGATCCCCGACGCTCACCGGCACGGCACCACGATCCTCGTCCGCACCGACAGCGCCGGATCCGCGAAAGCCTTCCTCGCTCACGTCCGTGACATGCATAAACGAGGAGTCCGAAGCTTCTTCTCGGTCGGATACGCCATCACCGAGCCGGTCCGCCGCGCTATCCGGGCCATGCCCGACCGTCTCTGGCATCCCGCCCTGGACCAGGACGGGACACTGCGTGACGGCGCTGAGGTCGCCGAGCTGACCGGCATGGTCGACCTGACCGGCTACCCGGCCGGCACCCGCATCATCGTGCGCCGCGAGCGGCCGCACCCCGGAGCCCAGCTGTCCCTGTTCGACCAGGACGAGGGCCTGCGCCATCAGGTGTTCCTCACCGACACCCCCTACTCCAATGGTGGTTCCGCCCAGTTTTTGGAGGTCCGCCACCGCGGGCATGCCACCGTCGAGGACCACATCCGGTGCGGCAAGACCACCGGCTTCGGCCGCTTCCCTTCCCGCAACTTCGGCGTCAATGCCGCCTGGCTCGAACTCAGCCTCGCGGCGATCGACCTGCTGGCCTGGATGCGCGTCCTGCTGCTCGACGGCGAACTCACCACTGCCGAGCCGAAGAAGCTCCGCTACCGGCTGCTGCACGTCGCCGCCCGCCTCACCCGCGGCGGTCGGCGTCTGCGCTTGCGGATATCAGCGACCTGGCCCTGGAGACACGAACTGGCCACGGCTTTCCATCGCCTCGCCGCACTGCCCCGTCCCGCCGGCTGACCAGCAAACCCCTGACCGCCCACGACCCGAAAGACCTTGGAGAACCCGACCACCGCGCCGGGACTCCGCCATGCCCAAGCAGCGAAATCACCCCGCACACCTGACACCTGACCAAGATCGACGTCTCAATCACCCCAACCGAAACAGCGAGGCTAGGCACTTCCGCTCGGTTCGACCTGAGTATCTGCGCTCTGATGTACGTTCGGGTAGGCCGGAACAGTGGGGCCATGCGCAAAGGACTGCAGAGACCTGTTCTCCATCAGTCGTCGATCCCGTTGCTGGCCGTGGTGGCGATGGCGCTATGGGCTGCCTGGCTGGGCTGGGACCAGCACCGTGACGTGCACCCTGACGGTTCGGAGACCGGTCCCTACGAGGCGTGGCAGGTGATCGGGCTCGGGCTGACGCTGTTGGCGGTGGTGTACTGGGCGGCTTCCCGGGAGTACGCCGCGGCGGCCGTGCTCGGTACTACCGCCGGGCTGACCGTTGCCGCCTATTACGACTGGTCGGACGACTCGAGCGGGCTCTTCATGATCGGAGTGTGCCTGGTCATGATCGGGAGCCTGGTCGTGACCGGCGTCCTCTCGATTGTGATCGCTCCTCGAAGCGGAAGGCCGGAGGTGCCCGGCCCAGGGCCTGATCCCACTGCTCCAGGTGCTCTGGTGTCCCTTCAACGCGCGCGGCCCGGGCCGGTACGACCTGGAGCTGCACCTGCGCCGGCGGCGGTCGTGGGAGGTCGGCGAGGCGCTGACCGCGCCGCCGCAGCCATTGGCCACCGGGTCCGACGGCTTCGTTCCCGAGCCCTGCGTACTGCATCCGGAGCAGGTTGCCACCTACCCGTTCGCCGGCCGATTGCCCGAGGAACCGTGCGCCCGGATCGACGCCCTGGGAGGAAGCCCTCGAGGAGGAAGCCGAGCAGTCGGCCGAAGAAGCGCTGATGAGCCGCTCGGCTACCAGTACAACCTCTCCATCCGGCCCGGCTGGCGCGTGGGCGGCTTAGTCTCCTGGCACGCGATCGACCCCTACCCCATGCAGTGTCTGACCTGTACAACACCGATGCATCTGCTGCTGACCATCGACAGCTGGGGTGGGAGGGCGGCAGCGGCAGCTGGAAACCGCTGGAGGGCCACAACCAGCCCACCCACCAGTGCGCAACCCCCACGGAGGTCACCGCGGGCCGCTGGGGTGAGGCCAACGTATTCGCCTGCCCCTACGGTCCCGAGCACCCGCACACTGCTGGAGCATCCAGTAGCACACACCCCCACCAGCCACAGGCCAGGCCAGGCCAGGCCAGGCCACCGCATCACCGACCCGGATCGGGCGCAGGGTCGGTTTCCGGGTGCGTGGTGGTGGTCTGGGTGGCCTTGTAGCGGGATGGGGATATGCCGTAGCGGCTGACGAATGCCTGGCGGAGGGTCTCCGCCGAGCCGAAGCCGCAGCGTCTGGCCACGGCGTGGAGCGGCAGACGAGTGGAGGTCAGGAGGTGGGCGGCGGCTTCCGTGCGGGCCTGGCGGACGTAGCGGCCGGGGGTCAGGCCGAGGTGGGTGGCGAACAGTCGGGTCAGGTGTCGTTCGCTGACGCCCGCGTCTTTCGCCAGTCTTGTGGTGGTCAGGTCGCCGTCGAGTCGCCCGGCCACGCGGGCGACGACCTGCTGGACCAATTCGTGCTGGGGAGCGGGCGCCACGAACATGCTCATCTGGGCCTGGTTACCCGGGCGTTGGAGGTAGGTGACGAGCCTTCGGGCCAGCTTGCGGGCCAGGACGCTTCCGTGGTCCTCCGCGACCAGCGCGAGGGTCAGGTCCAGTGCGCTGGTGATACCGGCCGATGTGTAGACGTTGCCGTCGTTGATGTAGATGGGCTTGGGGTCCACGGTGATCTGCGGGTACCGGGCCCCCAGCCGGGTCGCGATGTCCCAGTGGGTGGTGGCGCGCCTTCCGTCCAGCAGGCCGGTGGCGGCCAGCACGCAGGCTCCGGTGCAGACCGAGGCGACCCGGCGGCTCTCGGC
The DNA here is from genome assembly GCF_056436005.1 of Streptomyces sp. NPDC043854. Classification (NCBI taxonomy): domain Bacteria; kingdom Bacillati; phylum Actinomycetota; class Actinomycetes; order Kitasatosporales; family Streptomycetaceae; genus Streptomyces; species Streptomyces sp. NPDC043854. The sequence goes on along the minus strand of NZ_JBWKDK010000016.1, from coordinate 12,850 downwards.
CGCCAGGCGGCGGACATGTCCCACCACCAGGCGGCTGTTCGCCGCAGCCTCGGCCCCGGGGCCGCCGGAGACGACCAGCGTGTCGAGCGGGCCGAGCGCGCGCTCCAGCGGTATGTGGGCCGCCAGGGCCAGCCCCGAGGAGCAGGTGATGGCCCGGCCGCCCGGCGTGGCCATGCTCACCTCGTACGGAGGGGTCGCGTTCAGCATGTTGGCGTGGTCAAGCGTGGACGTCACGCAAGCGATGTCCAGCAACTCCGCTTGGTCGAAGCCGACTATCAGCACGCGACGGGTGTTCACGGGCCGTGAGCCTATGGCAGAGGGACTGGGATCCCAAGTTTTCAGACCTCGGGTGCGGGCCGGGTGGTCCGTGGAGCGGCCGGGTGCTGAAGATGCGGCCATGAACAAGATCACCAAAGCCCCAGTGGAGCCCGTGCGGTTCCGGGTGCTGGGAGCCGTGAGCATCGAGGTCGGGGGACGCCGGGTCGCGAGTGGACCTCCTCAGCAGCAGGCAGTGCTGGCCGCCTTGCTGCTCCGGTGGGGGGCCGTCACCTGTCTGGACCGGTTGCTCGCTGACGTCTGGGGCGATGCAGCACCGGCATCCGCGGTGCGGATCGTACGCACGCACGTCTGGCAGATCCGGCGCCGGGTCGGGGCTGAACTGCTGGAGTCCGTGGGCGACGGCTACCGGCTGAAGGTGCCCCCCGCGTGCGTCGATGCTCATCGTGTGCAGGACTTGGCGAACAGCGCGGCACAGGCGCAGCGCGAGGGTCGTGTCGAGGAATGCTCCCAGCTGCTGGAGCAGTCGGTGGCGCTGTGGCACGGAGACTCCCTGGCTGGGGTGCCGGGTCCGTTCGCCGAGACCGAGCGCGAACGGCTGGGCGAATTGCGCTTCATCCTCCAGGAGAAGCGGATGGCCGTGGACCTCTCACTGGGGCGATACGCCCGAGTGATCCCGGAACTCGTCGCGTTCACTCAGCAGTGCCCGTTCCGGGAGGGCCCGTACGGCTCGCTCATGCGTGCGTTGTACGCCTCGGGGCGCCAGGCCGAGGCGCTGTCGGTGTTCGCACGGGCACGCCGGGTCCTGGGTGAGGAGCTGGGCATCGAGCCCGGGCAGCAACTGCGTGCCCTGCATGAGCGGGTCCTGGCCGACGACCGGACGCTGGCCGCGCCGCACCTCCCGGACTCTCTTGCGGAACTCGCGCGGGAGGGTGGGGCGATGGAGCGGGAGTCGTCGTGCCTCGGTCTCGGTGGCTCGGTGCGGCCCGCTCAATTGGCACCCGATATCTGTGACTTCACCGGACGCGCGGATCTGGTCGCGGAGCTGTGCGGAACCTTGACCGAAGGGCCACTGCACGCCTTGCCTGTCATCTCGGTGTGCGGGATGGCCGGCGTCGGCAAGAGCACCCTGGCCGTGCGGGTGGCCCATCGCGTCAAGGGCCGCTTTCCTGGCGGCAACCTCCATGTCGATCTGCGGGGCAGCACGGATGAAGCCCTTGATCCGCGAGAGGCGCTGGGCGGTTTTCTGATGGCGCTCGGGATACCGGAACACGCGGTCCCGTCCGGGTGCGAGGAGCGGGCACGGCTGTTCCGGAGCGTGTTGGAGGAGCGGGCGGTCTTGCTCGTTCTCGACGACGCGCGGGATGCCGCTCAGGTTGAGCCGCTGCTGCCGGGCTCGGCGCGATGTGCGGTGGTGGTCACCAGCCGGCGGTCCCATCTGACGGGTCTGGCGGTGGTCCGGCACGTTTCGCTGGGTGTGTTCGACGCCGAGGAGTCCTGTGGACTGCTGAGGCGGATCATCGGCGAGGAACGCCTAGCTCGGAAGCCGCAGGCCGCGCGGCGGCTGGTGACGGCGTGCGGGAATCTGCCGCTGGCGGTGCGGATCGCTGGTTCCCGGCTTGCGGCGCGGCCGGCCTGGGAGGTGGCGGACCTGGCGGACCGGCTGGCGGACGAGCGGCTGCGCATGAGCGAATTGAGGTGCGGCCCCGCGACGGTGACCGCGTCGTTCGCGCGCGGTCGCCATCTTCTGGACAAGCGGCAGGACGACACGCTGCGCCGGCTGGCCTCGCTCGACTCGCCGCGGATCCGGCTGGGGGACGCCGCGACGGCTCTTTCGCTTACCCGCGAGGAGACGCATGCGCTGCTGGAGTCCTTGGTGGACGCGACGCTGCTGGAGTCGGCGTCACCGGACGACTATCGGTTCCACCCGCTCGTCCGGGCCTTCGCCCGTGTCCTGCCGCCCACGACCGCCCCCCGGTCCGTCATCGCGTGAAGGCACGCTGCCGGCGCGGCTTGCTCCCCCACCGCAGCAGGGCGAAGGCCACGAGCGCCACCGCGGCGAGCTTCCCCCATTCCGCGGCGAAGTCGCCGTACATTGAGCATCCTCCCGGGAAGAGGCGGGCCAGGCTGTTGGTCTGTGCGCCGAAGAAGGGGCCGGGACCGAAGCCGAGGACCCAGGTGAGCGATGCCAGGAAGTTGTTGACCGCCTTCTCGTGCCGGAAGCCGAAGCAGTAGCCGAGGACGGTGCCGAGTAGGAGGAAGGCCACCAGCATCCCGGTCGCCGTCGCCAAGTGGCCCAGACGCTGGGCAGGGGGCAGAGGGGCGAGGAGGATCAGCACGACGAAGAGTGCGAAGGGGGGCAGCGCCTCCACCGGGCTTGTCAGCAGCCGCACCGACAGCCCGCGGGAGGGACGCAGCAGGAACTCCTCAGCGACGCCGGCCATGAGCTCCACCTCCCACATGCCGACTGCGGCTGACAATGCGGTCAGCGGTACGAAGTAGCCGTACTGCAAGGTCAGGGTGGTGAGGTCGAGCCCGTGGCCTTCCGCGGTGGTGAAGATCGCGAAGAGCAGAAGGACGTTGAGCAGGCTCAAGGGGACGACTCTGAGCAGGAACTGGGAGGTGCCCTCCTGCCGTACCCGGCTGATGAGCAGCAGGCGGGCCAGACTGCGGGTGTTCACAGCGCCGCCCGCCCGTCGACGAGGTTGCGCTCGATGCTTCGGTGCAGCCGGCCGCGGCACGCCAGCCACACCGCGCAGGTCCACAGGGATACGGTCGCCAGGAACATCGGCAGTGCGACGACGGCCCGCATACCCGACGCGCATGCGATGATCCAGCCCGTCGGCAGCAGCCGGGCCACCTGCTCCGCCATCGGGAAGGGGACCACCGACAGGCCCACGGCGAGCAGCGCCAGCCGGAACCAGGGTACGGCGGCTGACGGACTGGCGAACTGGCAGAGCAGCAGGGTGCATTGGTAGCAGATCGCGGCCAGGCAGAGGTAGAGCATGGCCAGGAGGAGCAGCGTCCTCGGTCCGAGCACCGAGCGAAAGGCCACCGCCGCGCCGGCGAACGGCACGCAGAGCGCCGGGGACATCACGACCGCGCAGGCGCCTGCTCGGATACCCAACAGCCGGACGAAGGAGACCTCTCCGAGCAGGACGTTCTCCATGGTGCCGTAGCGGAATTCGTTCTGGACGCTGGACATCGCGGACAGCAGGACGATGGTCACGCACGTGAGCAGGGCCGCCCGGCACGCCAGGACCAGTGCGTGCTCAGGCCCGGTCGCCCGGTGGATCAGCGCGAGGGTGAGCATCGCTGTCTGCAGGGTGATGCCGATGAGGAACGAGGAGGTGGCACGGCGGTCGATCCACTGCACTCGGATCAGGAGGAGGGCGAAGCGCAGCATGTGATCTGGCCCTCCTTCAGTTCGAGGGTGCGGGCACCGATTCGGTGCAGGAACTCCCGGTCGTGGCTGACGATCACCTTGGTCCGGTCCGGGGCGTCCCGCAGGAGGCCCTCCAGCAGACGCACCCCGTCGGCGTCGAGGCCGTTGGTGGGCTCGTCGACGATCCACAGGGCCGAGGGCTCCAGCAGTAGTCGGGCCAGGTGCAGGCGCTGGCGCATGCCGAGGGAGAACCTGGCGTAGAGGACGTCCGCCTGGTCCGCGAGCCCGACTCGATCCAGCAGTCCGCCCGCGTGATGAGGGGTGAGCGTCCTGCCCTTGAGGCCCGAGAAGAAGCGGAGGTTCTCCGCGGCGGTCAGTCGGGGGTAGAAGCCCAGCGGGGCACCGGCCGAGTAGTTGACGGCGGCTCGGTAAGCGGTCGGGACGGATCCGATCGGCTTGCCCCGGTAGCGCAGTTCGCCGGCGGTCGGACGCAGCAGGGTGGCGAGGATCTTCAGCAGGGTGCTCTTGCCCGATCCGTTGCCACCGACGATGCCCAGCGTCTCCGTCTCGTGGACCTCGGCCCGCACTCCCCGCAACATCGCGACGGGGGCCGGCCCGGCGGCGTGGGGGTAGGTGTACCACAGGTCCGCCAGCTCCAGCAGCGGGCTCACGCCTGGTCCTGCCGTTCCACCCAAGTGGTGCGCCTGCGCAGTTCGAGCGGTACGTGATCGGCGAAGCGGATGCCCTCCAGGTCCGGGGCGGTCTCTCCGGCTCGGTCCGTGTAGAGCGGGACGTCCTCCGCCGGGGGTTTGACGCACCGGTTCTGGTCGTCGTACGCCCGCAGGATGATGCGGCGCTCCCGGGGTAGCCCGGCGGCCCACGCCGGGTCGGTGAGGACCCGGTCGCTGGCGACCAGCCAGGACGGGCCGTATTCCAGGAAGACATTTCGGCGGGTGGTCCGGCTGTGATTGATGTCGACGCGGTGCCACAGCCCGCTCCACATGAGCGTCATGGCACCGGCCCCGACGGTCAGGTGCTTCTCCTGCGGGTGTGGCTCGTGGGTGTGATATTGCGGCAGGTGGTCCCAGCGGTGACTGCCCGGGATGTAGACGAGGTTGCCCATCTCCTTTTCGGGCAGCGGTGTGAGCCAGTACCCCACCTTGATGCGCAGGGGCACGCGATCGCCGAACACGCTGAACGGCAGCAAACGGGGGCCGTCGAAGTGCCAGTTGTTCCGGTTGACCTGGTCGGGTTCGCGTCGGAAGAACTCGCTGGACAGAAGTTTCAGCATGTCACCGTAGACATCGAACATACGGCCGATGTGCCGGGGGTGGTCGATCAGCGGCACGAACCGTCCGTCCAGTGCGACGATGTTTCCCTGGCGCGCCTTGGCGGCGTGGGCGTCGACGATGTCGCGCAGTGCGGTGATCTCGGAGGGGCTGAGGACGTCCTCGAGGATCAGTATGCCGTCGCGTTCGAAGGTCTCCCACTCGTCGCGGGTGAATCCGGGGGGAGCGGGGATCGGTGCAGTCACGTCGTCTTCCAAAGGTGTGTCGGATGGGCGCGCAGGATTTTGATGGCTGTCAGTCCAGCGGCAGTGCGCGGATGCCGGCGAACGGCGTGACTCCCGTGTCCAGGTGGTCGGCCGTCTCGAACAGACCGACGGCTGACATGGGCAGCCGCGTACCCGCCTCGGCCACGAAGACGCACGGCAGCACCTGCTTGCGCTCGGCCACCCCAGGCTCCCCCTGCAGGCGTACGTGCTTGTGGGTATGGATGAGGATGGGCATGAAGCCGCCGCCGAGAAAGCTGCCGCGCTGGATCACCGCGCCGCCGACACAGTCCACGATGCACCCCTTGCCCAGGACGGCGTCGCGGCCCAGATAGAAGTAGGACGGGAAGGCCGCCGTGCCATGCTCGACATGGAACACACCGGCGCCGAGGCCGATGATCGACCTGCCCGAGATCCTCAGGACGGAGCGGTAGAAGGCGATCAGTGACGGCCTGACCGTCGCGTCGGGAAGCTTGAACTCCGGGCAGAGCAGGGTGACGCGGAGCAGTTCGGCGAGCGTCAGGGCGGTGCCCTGTGCGTCACCGGGCGGGAACTCCTGGTCCCAGGGCACCAGGTAGTCCCGCGCGTCGACCATGGCGCAGCCGGCGTCCTCGGCGATGAGCCGCTCGGCTCGCGCGCTCAGATGGGACGGCGTCGCGGTCCCGGGGCGGTTGCCGCCCGCGCGCGGACCGCCCGCCAGGATCCGGGCCGCGAGCAGGGAGCGGCTCTCGCGGGTCTTCAGCTCGGCGGCGCCGGCCAGCAGGGCGAGGCGCTGCTCCACGCGGCCGGGAATGTCGAAGAGGTGGTCGATGCCGTCGGTGCGGATCCGGGTCTTGGTTCGCAGGTCCCGCATGTGCGGGGTCACCGCCTCGGCGGCAGCCTCCTCCAGCTGATCGCGGTGGGCCTCGGCTCCGGTCGACAGCAGCCGCTCGGCGGCCAGGGCCCGGTAGTCGTAGGGCAGCGCGGTCGATGTCGACAGCACGATCCGGGCCAGCAGAGAACGGTAGTCCGTGATGTCGAGCGCGGTTGCGGCGAGCTCCAGCGACAGGTAGGGCGAGCTCTTCCCCTGTTGGTGTATCCAGCTCTCGCCGTAGGCGGTCTCGAAGCAGCAGGCCGTGGCGAACAGTTCGCGTGCCTCGGCGTCGTCCCGGAGCGCGCGGCGGACATGCTCGTTATGTGTCTCCATCCCCGTGGTCTCGTCGGCCAGTTCGAACAAGAGGTCGGGGGTGAGCCGCAGCAGCGTGGAGAAGTCCGAATCCAGCATCATGGTCATGTTGTTACTTGATTCCTCTCTTCTGCGAGTCCCGCCCGGTGCGGCGGGCTCGCCTCGTACGGGCCGAGATGTGCGGCCAGCCTGGCCATATGGGCGTGTTCCACCCGGTAGAGTCGGCTTGTCCCGCCGTTTGCCGCAGTCAGGGCGCGCAGTTGGGCCATGAGCGCGGTCGCGAGCTGGTTCTCGGCCACTGTGGTGACGTCCAGGCCGCTGGTCGTGGAGGTCACCACGGCATGCGTGTTCTTGTAGGCGTCCAGGACCGCGTAGTACGGCTCGTACACCAGGCAGCACCGTGTGCCCGAAGCCAGTTCGACGTCGGCGAAGCGGTAGCGCAGGTCGGCCCCGTACCCGATGTCCCCCGTCGCGATCTCGTGCCGCACGGCCGCCGAGGCGAAGAAGGGACCGGCGAGTTGGGGGAAGCCCACCCGGCCGCGCATGGACGAGTACAGTTCGATGTCGGGGAGTCCTTGCCCGCTGGTGCTGACCCGCACCTCGTGCGTGATGCCCGGACGGGGCGTGGCCAGATAGGCTCGGTAGTCCTCGGGGCGGAGCAGTTCCCGCAGGATCGCCAGCATGTGGAACCACTCGTAGCCGACTTCTCCGTAGTCGGTGTCCACGAACCGGCCCGCGACGACGTCGGACAGCCGGTTCTTGGTGAACTCGATGGTGATCCGCCGTATGGGATCGGACGCGCTCAGATGGCGTACGGTCCCGGCCAGGCGGTGGACGGCGGAGCTGTTGGCGTAGACGTTGTTGACCACGACGCGGGCGTCGGGGTGTTCGTCCAGCGTCCGGGTGAGGGCGGCGAGTTCCGATGGGATCACGGCCGGTTTCTCCAGCAGGACCCGCGCTGCGGGGGCACGGGTGAGGATCTGCCGGAGCGTCCGCAGATGCAGGCGGGTCGGCGTCGAGACGACCCAGGCATCGATCTTGGCCACCAGTGCATCCGGAACCTCGCGGACGTCCCGGAAGTCTGCTTCAGGTCGGCGGTCGACGGTGACCGTCCGGTGGCAGGACGCACGCAGGTTCCCGGCGTGGAGGCCACCGATCCTTCCGACGCCGATGATCGCGACTCTCATCCCCGCTTCACCTGGGGAAGGTTCCCTGAGCGAGCGCGTCGCTCAGCGTGTGCTGCGTGGTGAACAGGCGGAACTGCGGTGCCTTGCCGGTGGCCGTCGCCAGTTCGACGAGTTCCACGGGGCGCACGGTCAGCTCGTCCAGCCGCACCACCCGGCTCAGCGCGACGCGCAGCTCCTCAGCGGTACGTGCCCCGTCCGCCGGGTCGATGGGAACGATCAGCACCTCCAGCCGGCCGGCCTCCTCCTGGCGTACCTGCCATCGGTGCAGCGGCGTGCGGTCCAGGACGGCACGCACCGGTTTGATGTTGACCAGAGTGCCATCGGCGTCCGCGATCAATGCGCGCTTGCGGCCGACGAGGCCGGTCATCCGGGCATGCGGACGCCCGCAGGGGCACGGCTCGCGCAGCAGCATCACCCCGTCACCGGGGCGGTAGCGCAGCAGTGACATCGCGCGGTTCGTCAGGGAGCTGATCAGGATCTGGGAGTCGTCGTCGACCGAGACCGCGAGCCGCTCCTCCTCCACGTGGTAGGTGCCGAGGCTCTGCGGGCACTCCCATCCCACCCTGCCGAACTCCTGCAGTCCGTACTGGTCGTAGTGCGGGCAGCCGAAGACCTGGGTGATCGTCTCGCGGGTACGGGCGTCGAAGCTGTCGCCATGGGTGAAGACCGCCGACAACCGCGGAAGACGCAGTGTTCCCTCGCTCTGCCGCAACGCCGCGAGCAGCACCTCGAGCGGCTGTCCCCACAGGATGTCGGGCTTGAAGTCGGCGCACAGGCGTTCCAGATGGCGGGTGTCCCGCGAGGAGAGGGACGACACGTTGATGCGCAGCACCAGGGCGCCGCCCAGGTAGTGCATCGTCTCGAAGGCCACCGGCGCGTGGGCCGGGTCGGCGGTGGCGCGGATGATGCGGAGTCCGGGACTCAGCCCGTAGGCTGCGAGAAAGCGCAGGTTGGTGGCCGCCGATTCGGTGAGCCGAGAGTCGTCGTGGGTGATCCACACCGGATCCCCGGTCGTGCCCGAGGTGTGTACCCGCAACTCGTCCCAGGCATCGACCAGTCCGGTCGTGACCGCCTGGGGCGAGTGGCGCAACACGTCCTTCTCCAGGACCGGCAGGCCGGCCAGAACAGACTCTGCCTGCTCCGGCAGAATCCGCGTGTCCGCCAGGTACGGGGCGAAGTAAGAGGTACGGGCGGCGCGGCGGAGGGCGTCGGCGAGCCTTTCGCGACGGACTTCCTCCATCGCCTCCCGGTCGTACTCGCCGGGCAGATACACCGTCTGAAACAGCCGCCACCCTTCACCCACTGCCGCAGCAGTACGCAAGCTGGCGTTGTGCCACCAGTGGTGACCAGTCATCGTCTCTCCGTCGTTCTCGACACCGGGTACGGAGGGGGAGGCTCGCCGAACGGCAGTGCCCCGGAGGCGGGCCAGGTGCGGGCCTTCGAGCAAAGAGCCCGCACCTGCCTCAACGCCGACTCAGGCGGCCTCCTTCAGGGTGATGGTCATCGAATTCACCTCCTCCGGCTCATCGAGGGGGCGTTCTCCCTCGACGTGCAGAAGCATCGCCCCCGCCGATCCGTGATCGATCTGCGCGGGTTCCGCAGGCGATACACACCCCCGCCAAAGCCGGCTGCTGTCAGCGCGGACGGCCCCGGGCCCGAAGCCCGTGGTGTGTCCGGGGATCTGATCAGAACGGTCGGTGGCTCGTGCGGCAGCTTCACCGTCGGTGAGGGGCAGTACCTTCGCCTGGTGGGCGATGCCGTCCTGGACGACGTGGCCGCGGCCGGCGTGCAGGCGGCGTTTCGGGACGGTGCCGATCCCCGGGCGGTGCGCCGGTGCCAGGGGTGGCGGGGTGTCGGCGTGGTAGGTCACCGTGGGCAGCTCGCGCGCCTACGCACCCGCCGGAACCACCCTCGACGAGCTGATCAGGGTGGTTGGAGCTCCCTGGGCGACCGAGGAGTGCTTCGTGCGACACGAGGCTGCTTGAGCTGAGTGAACTCACCAATGAGGAGGTTCCGTTGAGCAAGGTGTAGTTCCAGGCCAGTGTCCAGGGCCTGTCTCCGCCCCGGCGTGCGTTCCTGGTTACGGGAGGGTGCGAAGCCCGGGGGAAAAGCCCAAGGGCTCCCGTTCCATCCGGGGGCTACAGGCAAGGGGAAGAGCGGACGGGTGAATGCGAATGAACCCTTGGCTATGCCTCGTAACTTCGAACCTCGCCGATGGGATGTTTCAGCGGGGTACAGGACTGGCCGCAGAGAAGCGGCAGGCGCCGGCTGGAGAGAAGCAGTCAGCCGGGAGGACACCGCCGTCCCGGGGTAGAGAGGGCACCCACCCCGCTCGCATCTCGCTCATGCAGAACGTGGAAACCCCGCAAGGGTCCCGGCCGTGTGCCGGGTAGGCCGACCGTGAGGAACGCTCAACTCCCCGGCGGGAACAGGATGACCCAAGAAGCGAATGCCGGTGGCCGAAAGGCAGCAGGAAACCGGGACGGTGAAGCTGGCTCCTCCAGCCTGTCGTCTCGCATAACTGGCCGGACAGGGCCCCAGTGGCCTGACCCGAAAGGGTGCTGACGTGGGTCAGGTGAGCCTGTGAAAGAGGACGATGGCAAGGACAGCAGAACCGAAGGGCACGTTGGACGCCGTATCGCGAAGCGACACGGTGAACGAACCGGAGGGCGAACTCCTCAACTGGCACGAGGTCGACTGGGCCGCCGCCGAGGAGAACGTACGTCGTCTACGCCAGCGCATCTTCGCGGCGTCGCAGGCTGGGGACCTGAAGAAGGTCCGCAACCTGCAGAAACTGATGCTCCGCAGCCGCAGCAACACGCTCGTGAGCGTGCGGCGGGTCACGCAGATCAACGCCGGTCGCCGGACGGCGGGCATCGACGGGCGGGTCGTGCTCACGGCCCCGGGTAAGGCCGAGTTGGCCACCTGGGTCCAGCACCGCTCCGCCCCGTGGAAGCCCAGGCCCGCCCGGCGCGTGTACATTCCCAAGAGCAACGGAAAGCGGCGTCCCCTCGGGATTCCCGTGATCGTTGACCGCGTCCTGCAAGCCAGGACGGTCAACGCGCTGGAACCCGAGTGGGAGGCCCGGTTCGAACCCAAGTCCTACGGGTTCAGACCGGGCCGGGGTTGCCAGGACGCGATTCAAGCGATCTTCTCGGCTTCGCGGGCCAGGCCAGCCGGTCGGCCAGCAGCGCCCGGCCGCGGACGTGTCAGGCGCTGGCGCTTTGACGGCGGCGGCGGCGAGCTGGATTCCGAGGCTGCCGCCGGTCGCCCATTTCCAGGTAGGCGAGGAAGCAGAGCGAGTTTCCCTCCAAGGCGGTGTTTCCTGCGCGGCCCGGGCGGCGGCCAGGGCGGTCATGCAGTGCCCGCGGGCGTCCTCGTAGTGCCTGGACGTCGGTGTGGAAGACGTGCCGCGCTTCGGCCAGAACACCAGCACTCTCTTCCAGGGTGGTTGACGGGCATATGAAAGTCGGGGTTCTCGAGTGCGACGAGGCGCCCTTCTCGCACTGTAAGGTGATCATGAAAACCCCTTCGGGGTGTTTTATGGCCATTGTTAGCTGCCCATCAGGGCATTCTGGGGGATACATGTTGAAGACCACCATGCTGCGCCGTGCTGCAGTGCTGACCGCCAGTGCGTCGTTCCTCCTCGGAGGTCTGGCCGTTGCCACGCCCGCGTCTGCCGCTGGCTCCCACACGTGCACCAACTGGACCAGCAAGCCAAACAAGTGGACGGCGAGCTGCACCGTCAACAGCGGTCAGGCCCGTGCTGTCACCAAGTGCAGTAACGGGAAGACGATCTACGGTGCCTGGGTGGGTCGTGGGCGTTGGGCCTTCGGCGGCGACTGCGGCGTCTACTGGGTCGTCAGCTCGGGTACCGAGGGGCGCTGACCCCGCGGGGTTCGGGGCACGTGCTGCCGACCCGCGGGTTCGGCTGAGTGACGAATACAGGCAGGCCCTGGGTGGGGACACCGCTCAGGGCCTTGCCTTGTTCTGCGGCACTGTCTCACCTGCCCGGAGGCGTCGACGGACTGCTGATGACGCGGGGCGTGAGATTCGTCCGCCACTACGCAGCCACCAGTAGTATCTGGTCCTCCAGTGGTAGCCTCCACGGTCGGCCCCGGCCTGGCGTGCCCGCGCCCCCGCGGAGCAACTGCCCACCAGCGCACGAAGTATGCGAGGGCTCAGCCGGTGAAGTGGGCTATTCAGAGGCCGTTGTTCTATCGATCATGGTGGGCGTGAGTTCGGGTGTGGTTGTTCGGCCGGGTGATCTTCCGGTGCTCTGGGCATGAAGGCAGGGCCTCCCGAACAGCTCATGGGTGTCGAATCCATCCGAGCGTCAGGAGACCTTGGTGCGGCAGTCTTTCGTGCTGGCCACCGCTTCGTTCAACGCGTCTTCCCGGCCGTGTGACTGTCTCGCTCACATGTACGAGAACGCAGGCGATCGTCCGGGCCGGGAGCCCCGTTATCCCTCGGACATGACGGACGCAGAATGGGCCGAGGTCCGTGCCGCTTTGCCGGTTCCGGGATGGCTGGAGGCCGGGGCGGGCAGCCGGAGGGCTATTGCCACCGGCAGATGATCGACGCTCCGCTACCTGGTCGCGGGCGGTGTCTCCTGGCGATCGATGCCCGCTGACTTCCCCGCGTGGGACCGCGTCTACGCCTGTTGTCGGCGTACTTCGAACCGAGGCATCCTTCGCAGCCCTATGCGGCGGCGCGCCCGTCCCTGCCTCCTGCGGCAAGACCAACCGTCACCGCCTCTCACGCGGTGGCGACCGCGCAGCCAACGCGGCCCTCTACCGGATAGCACTCGTCCGCATGTCCAGCGACAACCGCACCCCGGACTACGTGGCCCGGCAGACCGGGTCAGCCGATCGGACCAAGAAGGAGATCATCCGGCTCCTCAAACGGGCCATCGCCCGGGAAATGTTCCGCTACCTGACCACGACCGTCGCCGTCCCGGAGATCGCCGACCTGCGGCCCGCACGCCAGCCCAAGAACATCACCCTCACTGCCGTCGCCAGACACTTCGGCGTCTGGCCGGCGGTGATCTCCTGCATCGAACGCGGCACACGCCGCGACGACGACCTCGCCCACGCTTACCGGGACTGGCTCACCGCCGCTTGATCTCGGCGCCCCAGCAACTCCTCGGCTCTGAGTGGACGTTAAGTCCGTTTCTGGTAGCGGCCGCGTTCGGGTTGGGTGAGGAAGCCTTGGCGGGTGAGGCGTCCGAGGCGGCTGCGGGTGATGTTGACGGACGTCTCGTGGGTGGGCATGCCGAGGAGTTC